>JAJRXF010000026.1 GCA_024276425.1 Actinomycetes bacterium
GAGGTGATCTGGACTGAGGCCACGTCGTCTTCGGTCGGGGCGGTACCGGAGTTGTCGGGAATGGAGTCCGGATCGTAGGTATCACTCGAGGTGACTTCTGCCAGATTGTCGATGGTCCCAAGAGCTCCGATTTGGACTCGAACCACCAGGTTCAGGGTGGCCCCTGAAGCGACCGTTCCGACGTTCCATTCCCCCCATTGGGTCCCGGTGCCGCCGGTTTGGGTGAAGGTTCCCTGATCAATCTGGGAGACGCTGTCATAGATAAGTGAAGCTCCATCGAGGACATCACCGACTACTACACCGGAGGCAGCATCGGGCCCATTGTTGGTGAGGGAAATCGTGTACTCAATGAAGGATCCGAACCAGTGAGGACCATTTGCTGGGTTGCCGTCAGCATCGAGAGGAATCACCGACTTGGCTACCTCTAGGTCGGCTCGTCGGATAAAGACTGTGTCGGTGGTTGAGGCCTCATAGGGGACCGCCGGGAGAGGTCCAGCCCCATCGGGGTCACAACACGAACTGGCGCCGGATGCGTCATCCCCGGTCACGGTCACACTATTCACCTGTGGGCTTCCGGCCCCGGCAGCCCAGCCGGTGTTCGCGATACCGGTGGCAGTGTCAGGGGTGAGGGCGGCTGATTGAGGAACCGCTTGCAACGCAACAGTGAAGCTCTCGCCCGGGGCCAGAGAGGCACGGACATCGGTCCATGTCAGGGTTTCGACATTGTCATCGGCTGGCGTATCGCAAGCCCCGCTGACAACCGAGCAGATGGGCTCGATGTTGGCGGAGGACCCACCGAAGCTCACCACGGCGGAATTGGGCACATAGGTCCATCCGCTGGGCAGGGAATCGACAACGTCGACATCGAAAGCCGAAGCAGTCTCGTCATTGTTGGTGACGGTCAACAACCAGTTGAAGGGCTGGTCTAGGCGGGCGTCGGTGTCATTGCTGGGGGGAACGTGGGTCTTGACCACAGCCAGGTCGGGGAAGTGCACCTCGACGGTGACGATGTCGCCCTCAACCGCGCCCCGGGTGCCACTGTCTCCATAGGTCGGGATGTCGTTATTGGCCGGATTGGCCGCAACGAGAGCGGCACGGATAGCCGATGGTAATCCAAAGTAGGTGGGCACATCGATGGAGTTGGGTAAATCCTGCCCATCGGTCAGGCCATTGGACGGGTCGAGCAACGTGTCATAGTCCAGGGCTAAGGAGCTAGCAGCGCTCACCGTGTTCAGGTTCCAGGTGATGGTTCGAGCGGCGGCGTCCCAGGTGCCGGGGTAGGTGGCGACAGTGCCGATGACACTGGCTCCATCGGCCACCGGAACCCCGGTAGCGGTATCGATCGGGGTGAGCCCAATCGGCACATTGTCGACCATGGTGATGTCGTGGGCATCCCCGTCGCCCGAGTTCGAAACGGTAACCGCGTAGGTGAGGCGAGATCCTGGCTCCAGGTCGCAACCATTGGCTCCGGTTCCGTCCAGATCATTGGACCCAGCCACATTGTTGCCAGCGCTCGTGTCACAGGTCGGGTTAAGCAGGGTTGTTCCTCCGCTCAAGGTGACGTCCTTGTCGACGGCGATAGCTGGCTCGATGATGTCAATCGAGTCGGCGACCTCGGGAGTTTTTCCGTCCCAGGTACCGGAGTTGGCGTCGGTTGGGGGGGCAGGAAGGTCGGCCACTGCGGTGGGGTTTGTCCCCCCAACCGGGGCGTTCTCCCAAGCCAGGATGGCCTGGTTGACTGGAGTGTCTGTGGTCACTGCGGTCGAGTTGACATGGACCCGGTACTCAGCCGTGATCGTGCAATTGGCTGGTGTTCCGCCCGCGTCGCGCGCCTCGATATCGCCCAGGTACCAGCCAAGGATCTGGCCACTAGGGATCAGGTTTACGATGTCACTGGCCACAAGCGGGGCTAATGACTCCGAGGCTTGTCCGGCATTCGAGATGAGTTGGCAGTTGTTAATGGCAATGGCACCGTAGGTGTCGAAGTCGACCTCAGATGGGAGGGTGTCAAAGATGGTGGATTCATAGATCCGGGTTCCGGCTGGGACGGCGACACTGAGTTGGAAGTCGACGGTGTCCCCAAGGGCATAGTTCTGGGTGTCCGCTCCTCCAAAGGGGGCCTCGTCCTTGGCCAGGGTGGCTAGGGGGAGGTTGATGGTGGCGGTATCGGAGTCGGCATAGGTCGTCCGCTCTCCAGTGACGCCACCAGAGAGGCTGGTGGCGGCAACTGACACGGTATTGGTCAGTTGGCTGGCCGCTATTGCTGGATTGTCGACAATCACGTCATAAGTCAGGCTTAGGGTGGCTCCGGGTGCAATGACGGCGAGGGCTGGCGTAGTGGCGCTATTCCAGACGAGCCTTCCCGCCGAAGACCCTGAACCGGGGATGAATCCGGCGCCGCTTGCCCCATTGGAAAGGGTTACCCCGGCGGGGAGTAGGTCGGTGACCACCACGTCATAGGCGTTGGAAACATTGTCGGGAGCGGCGGTCGAAGGGTTGGTGACTTCGATGGTGTAGCTGATCGTCTCGCCAGCCGCGACGTTTCCGACCGGGGTACCGCCCGCGTTGCGGGCGGTCTTGGTTACCTGGGGGGCTGGCTCGACAATGGTGGTGGTTCGCGCCGCCGACTGGGCCACGACGATAGGGGCTCCAGCGGCGTTCGCAGCGGCGAAATCAGCCTGGTTGGTCAGGGTCACCCCAGCGGTATTGGCCACGACGTCGGTGACCCGCAACTGGACAATGAGCTCAATGATGTCGTCTTCGTTGGGGCCGGTGGCTGGGGCGTCATTTGTGCCGGAGGTAAAGGTGGTTGGAAAAACCAACTCGACCGTCTGACCCGCTTGGTTCAGTGTGAATCCGTTGGACAAAGCCGGGACTCCAGGGTCCCCGCTGTAGCGGTAAAGGGTGGCTGAGGTCATCGAGGAGTAAGCAAGGCCGTTGGGGAAGGTGTCGCCGAGGGTGGCGTCATAGACCGAAACACCAGCGGGGACTGTTCCCCGGATTCGGTATTCGATGAGCTCACCAATCGTGGCCTCCTCATTGGTGCCAGTCAGGGCCGAGTTGGCGATGTTGGAGTTTTGGGGAACGGCTTGGTCAACATTGTCATCGTGTTGAGATTGTTGTTCTTTAGTGACGGTCAGACCCGGTGTGGTTACTTGGGTAGTGGCAAGAGCATCGGCGACGTTGGGGGTGAGGGTCGGATCGATGTTGGCGGTCCCAGCGCCCGGGATGTAGACCGGGGGGGTTCCCCCGTTGTTGGAGTCGCTTCCGAGGTACTGGCGTATTCCAGCCTGGTTGCTGAGGGTGTCGGAGAAGCCGATTCCAGCGGGCACGGTGTAGCTGTAGTCCAGTTCAGCACTCTCGCCGGGTGCGAGGGAGGTGATGGTCCAGGCGATCACGCTGCGCGATCCAGCGGAGGCTACGTTGTCTCGGCAGTAGTCAATGGTGCCGGGAACGTTCAGCGTGATCCCCGCGGGGTTGGGTTCCACCCCGTTGAACCCAACGATGTTCGCACAGGTGACCTGGACGGGGAGGATGTCCCAGTTTGAAGCCGAATAGGCCGTGGCTGCGGCGGCAACATAGGCCGAGGAGGAAGCCGAGGATGCGCTGAAGTTGTTCGTCACAGTTACTCGGTGGTCAACGGTGTCATTGGCACGGACCACGCTCGCTCCAAAGTCGTCTTTGGAGATGACCAACTGTGGCTGCACTAGTTGCACGTCGGCCGCGTCGCGCAGCGATACGGTTCCGCCGCTGATGTCTGATGAGGTGAACTTCTCTAGGTTCGAGGCGATGTCAGGAGTAGTCCGATTTGTTGGGGGTCCGACGATGGCGGAAAAGACCACCTCGAATCGCGTGGCACCGTTATTGATAAAGAGATCGCTGGCGAATGGACCGCCTGCGGTGTCTGGGTCGATTTCACCCAGGTTCCAGGTAATGAGGTCACCGGCAACACTGACCGAATCGATCACCGTGCTGTTGGCCGCGGTGGAACCATCGACCCCGGATGTTCCCCAGAACTGTTCGAAGGTGTAGCCCGCTGGCATAAAGTCGTCCACCCGCGCATTGCGATAGTTAAGGGCGGTCTCCAGATCTACCCCGAGGCGATAGCAAACTCGGTCTCCAGGCCGGTAGGCATAGGGCGCCCCAACCAGAGCGGCTGGAGCACTCGATGAGGCGGAGCCAGCGGCGTTGGTCCGGACCCAGGTGGCAGTGTCACAGTTCAGCGTGATCCCAGCAGAGGTTGGGGCGGAGACCGATTTGTCAACTTGGGGTGTGCCAGCGGAGAACTGGGCCGAGGAGAGGTCGAAAATTTGCAGACCATCATCACCGTTCAGGTCGGCGCTGATGTCTCGGGGAGTGCCAGTGACCAAGTCCTTGAACCCGTTTATGGACACCGTGTTTTCGAATCCGTCTGCACCATTGACCGGTGCATCATCAGCGAAGGACTCCTGGTAACTCTCGCGGACTCGTCCACTGTAGGTCAAGGTGGTAGAACTAGAGGGGTTGAGGTTGATGAGGGCACCAACGCTGCTGTAGTCCCACTGGAGATCCCAGGAACCATCGGCATTTTCGACCACCGAGGTCATGGCTGGACTTGGAGCCGAACCAGAGGTGGCGCAGTCGCTGCTAATCGGCGCGATCGTCTCAGGGTTGACGCCACCGAGGAGCGGACACAGTCCATCTGGCATGGTGTCCACGATGGTCATGTTGGAGACCGAACGGTACTCGCCAGTTTCAATCAACAGGGTGTAGTTGGCGACCGCTCCATGAATAACGGGGGAGGGGGCCACCACGGACTTGTGTATGGAGAGATCTTCGATGGACACGATGAAGTCGTCGACATCCATGGCGTTCTCGGCCCCGGGAAAGGCAACCGGGCCGGTATAGCTGGTGCCGCCAACGCTTGCCCAGTTCCGGGCCTGATTCTCGCCCGCGGTTTCGTTGGTGTGAGGGCCGGAGTTGTTGTCCAAGTTGGCCGTCGGGTCGGCACCGCTTGCAGTGTTCATGCCAGCGACATAGGTGTTTTCGCGAATAGGAATAGCGACCTGGTACTCCAGCACTGTTGCCTGGTTGGGAGTCATGGTGGTTAGGTCCCAGCGAACGTGGGTGTAGACCCCGTCAGCGATTCCAACGGGAGCGCTCGTGCCGTTAGATGCCGTGCCCGAGGTGACGGTTTGTCCACTAATGCTCACCATTTCCACTAGGTCGGGAAGCACGCAAGGGCCAGCCGGTGGTGTCGTGGCCGTTAGGGCCGGGGCGCCCGGGTACTCAAGGGTGGAACCGGGGTTGGTGGGGGCGTTGGTGGTGTTGTCGACACCTCCGCAGGCCAAGAACTCTAGGTTGGCCGGGATGTAGTCGTGAACAACGACGTTATTGGTATCGGCCACCCCGTTGTTGGTGATGTCGAGGCGGTAGGTGTTGATCTGATCGTGGAGCCCACGAAGCATCTCGTTTTCGGCCCCAACGGTTGGCGATGTCTTTTCGATGTCGATGGGAACGATCTGGGTGGAGAACACGGTGGTTGCGCTTCCATCGAAATCGCCACTGGCCGTGCTGCCAGCACCATTGAAATCGGGGACGGCGCGAGGATCTTCGCTGGCGTAGAAGCCCGAGCTGATGTCGATGGTTGAACCGACAGGGTGAATAGTCGCCGATGCGGTCAGGTTCAGGGTGAGGCTGAGGCTGGAACCCTCTTGAATGTCGCCAACGTTGACGAACAATAGGACGGTTTCGCTACCATTGGGGATTGAAGCCGTCGGTGCTGGTGTAGCCGAGACCAGGTCAATGCCCGCGGGCAGTACTACGCGAAACGAGCCGTTGTAGCCGTTGTTCCCGTTGCCACCGGTTGGGTTCGTGGCGGTCAGATCGACGCTGAAAGACGAGGGACTAGTGATCAGTACCGTGGCCGGACCATTGGCGTTAAGCGTTAGATCGTTGGTAGCAGAAGCGGGGGCGACGGGTCCAACGATGCCGATCGTTGTGGCGGCAATGAGGATGAGTGCGTGCACAGATGCACGCATACGGGACTTGAGCATAGTGACCTTCGACTTGCGGGCGCCCTGAACGCAGCGCTCTTGTTGGGGCCTCGGTCGGCAGCCCTGCTGAGGATTCAAGTCCAATTGAACAGATGAGGACTAATGCCCACATACGGTCCGGCTATTGGGGACGGTGATGTGTCGGAATACCAGCCCTCAAATCAATGGTGCCCGGTCGTGGCCTTCGATAGGTTTGGCAGTCGAACTACATTGGTGAGCAAATTGTGGGGGTGCGAGTGGCAAACGAGAGTGTTCTACGTCGCGGGGCAACCCTGGTTTATGAACATATCCGTCTCCATCCGGTGCCATTCGCCATTTCCGTTGTCGGTGCGGGAGTTTTTGCTGGTTGCACAGTCTTGGCCACCGTGGTTCTTGGGCGGATCACTGACGAAGTTGTGATTCCCGTGTTCGAAACGGGACAGACAGGGTCCTGGTCGTTGAGGTTTGCCGTCTTTGCGTTGTTGTCTGTCTCTCTCTTGCGCGTGGCCGGTGTTGTCATCCGGCGATACTTTGCTGCCTTGACCTCCGAGCGGGTCCAATCGTCTATCCGACATCGGTTGGTTGATCAGTACCTTGGTCTCCCTCTTTCCTGGCATCAGGAGACCCCGGCTGGGAAGCTCTTGGCCCATGCTGACAATGACACCGAGGTTGCCACCGACGTGTTGCACCCGCTGCCCTTCTCGCTGGGAGTGGTGTTTCTGGTGCTGTTTTCGGCCATCAGTCTGATACTGGTTGACCTCCCTTTGGCCATAGTTGCCCTGGCAATTTTCCCGACCCTGGCTTTCCTCAACCGAATTTATACAACCACAATCGAAAAGCCAGCCGCGGCTGTCCAGGCGTCGGTGGGCGATGTGGCCACCGTGGCACATGAGAGTTTTGACGGGGCGCTGGTTGTCAAGACCCTTGGACGGGCTAAGGCCGAGGCCCAGCGGTTTGGGTCAGCAGTTGAGGAACTCCGCGATCGCCGAATACGGGTGGGCTATATCCGGGCGACGTTTGAGGCCATCCTCGATTCCTTGCCCAATATCGGCATTGTGGTCGTGATGATTGTTGGGGCCTACCGAGTTGATGCCGGTGCAGTTCGACCTGGGGAGTTGGTCCAGGTCGCCTCGTTGTTCAGCGTTTTGGCTTTTCCAATGCGAGTTTTCGGCTATTTTCTCGAAACTGTGCCTCCCTCGGTTGTAGCCAAGGATCGACTGCAGGGCGTTTTAGACAAACCTCTGCCGCCAGCCATGGTCCATTCGGCTGAGGTTGCCGATGGTCCGCTCGAGGTTGAGGTTCGCAACGTGAGTTTTTCTTATGGCGAAACCGCCCCGGTCCTTGACGATGTCACGTTCTCCATCAAGGGTGGAGAGGTCGTGGCAATTATTGGCTCGACCGGTGAAGGCAAGTCCACGCTTGCCCACCTTGTTACCGGCCTCGTCCCCCCAGACAGTGGAACAATCCTGGTTGGCAGAGTTCCCCTCGATGAACTCAGTGCGGAGGCAAGAACCGAACTCATTGGGCTCGTGTTTCAAGAGTCTTTTCTGTTTGCTGACACCCTGAGGTTCAACATCGATCTCCAGGGGACCCACTCCGAAAACGAGGTGCTCAAAGCGGCCAGGATTGCCTCTGCCGCTGCTTTCGTCGACGAGATGCCCAAGGGTTTTGACACCATTGTTGGGGAGCGGGGCGTGACCCTCTCGGGAGGTCAACGTCAACGGGTTGCTTTGGCCCGCGCTCTCCTGCAGCGGCCCAGGTTGCTAATTTTGGACGATGCCACCAGCGCGGTGGATGCCAAAGTCGAACAAGAGATTCTGTCTTCGCTTCGCTCTGAACTGGACATGACCACCCTCATCGTGGCCCAACGAGTATCGACCATCACCTTGGCCGACCGGGTTGTCTTCTTGCGCGACGGAAAAATTGCCGCGGCAGGTAGACACGAAGATCTTCTCCATCTGCCCGCCTACCGCGACCTGGTCACGGCTTATGAGGAGGCGGCCAAATGACAGCGACCAAGCCTCCTGTGGCCTCTCTCAATGAAACCGACGAGATCTCCGAAGGGGCCATTTCGGTTCTTCGTCGAGGGCTGGTGGCGACTCCTGAGTTGAAGAGTGGCCTGCGAATTGTCGTGATCATGGGCCTCTTGATTGCGTTCGGAAGGTTGGCGATTCCCGTCCTCATCGAGCGCTCCCTTAGCCAAGGTATGACCATCGTCGATGCGGGAATGCAGGGACGCGAATCGGAGGTGGAAGTAAATATCGGACTGGTGGTCGGACTCTCACTGACTGCCCTGGTTCTCATCGTTTTCTCCGCCGTCGGAACGCTGTTTGTACAGCGCCGTTTGGTGGTCCAGGCCGAGAGGGGTATTGCCAATCTTCGCCAACAAGCCTTTGTCAAGGTTCACGAACTGTCTATCGCCGATCATACCGAAACCAGGCGAGGGGTACTGGTCGCTCGCGTGACCAGCGACGCTGAGTCTCTCGCGCGGTTCGCTCAATGGGGCCTCTACGCGTGGTCCATCCACCCGACTGTCATTCTGGGAACTTTCGCCGTATTGGCCTACTATTCCTGGCAGATTGCTGCGGTTGTCGCATTGTCCCTTGCTCCGGTCGTACCAATTCTAAAGTGGCTCCAACGTCGCCAGCTTGAGGCCTATGACAACTACCGGACCAGCGTTGGGGACATGCTCACCGGCTTTTCCGAAGCAGTTATGGGAGCGGCGGTTGTTCGTGCCTATGGGGCAGAATCTCGAACGAGGGACCGGCTTCGATCTGCCATCTACAATCGATATCGGGCCCGTATGCGCGCCAACACTTACATGGCCGGGGTCTTTGTCGTTGGTGACATCTTCGGGGCTTTGGCCTTTTCCATGGCTCTAATTTTCGGGGTTCGTTTCCGGGAAGCCTGGGGCCTGACGTCTAGTGAGTTGGTGGCCTGCCTGTTCTTGATTGTGCTCCTCAACGGCCCTATTGCCGAGTTGGGCGAAGTGCTGGATCAAACGCAGACCGCCATCGCCGGCTGGCGGAAAATTCTCGGTTTGCTGGATCATCAAACTGACGTTTTGGCGCCGATCGCTGGTTTGGAGATCCCCAGTGGTGCGGTCGAGATCCAGGCTAGGGGCGTTGGTTTCAGTTATCGGAACTCTTCCCCGGTTCTCACTAAAATCAATATCACGATTCCTGGAGGGGCCAGTGTGGCCATTGTCGGCCAAACTGGTTCGGGGAAATCGACGTTTGCCACCCTGCTGTGCCGATTGGCCGATCCCACGGTGGGTGAGGTCCGGCTCAACGGCATTGATTTGCGTCAAGCGAGCGCCGACTCTCGCCACCGTTCGGTACGAATGGTTTCCCAAGACGGGTTTCTCTTTGATTCAACGATTCGTGAGAACGTGCGTTTTGGTCGACAGGGGGCCAGCGATAGTGACGTTCAAGCTGCCTTCGACCGGTTGGAGCTGGGTTGGTGGCTGGAAAAGCTTGCCAATGGTATTGACACTGAGGTCGGGGAGCGAGGAGACAACTTGAGTGTTGGTGAACGCCAGCTTGTTGCTCTGGCCAGGGCAGCGCTGGCCGATCCTGGCCTCTTGATTCTTGATGAAGCGACCAGCGCGGTCGACCCCGAAACGGATCAAGCCTTGACAACGGCAATCCGGAATCTTGCCCAGGGGCGAACCCTGGTGAGCATTGCCCATCGGCTTGCTACTGCTGAGGCTGCTGATTTGGTCCTGGTGTTTGATCAGGGTTTGCTGGTCCAACAGGGTTCTCATTCTCAGCTCGTGGATCGTCCGGGAATCTACCGAGGCCTGCATCAGGCCTGGGTTGGCAATACCCAAGCCGACTCCTACAAGTAGGCCTGCAGGCGATCAATGGCTGTACGTTTCGCTCTGGTTTGCGGTTCTCAACTACAAAAGCAGAATAAGACAGCCAAAACAGACAGCCAAAACAGTGCCGAGTTGGGCACGGAGGGAAAATTTCAATGAATACACGAACCAGCACGATATTTGCCGGGGTCATGGCCGGAACCTTGATTCTCAGTGCCTGTGGGTCTTCTTATAACCGTGAGGAGTACATTTCGGAGTTTCAAGACGGCGGACTCTCGGAGGAAGTATCGACCTGCATTGTGGATGTTCTGGAGGAAAAGATCGGTGAGGACAAGCTGGGTGGCCGCGCCAGTGACTTGACCGATGAGGACCAGAAAGTTATCTCCGAAGCAGCCTTTGATTGTGCGTTGGACGGCTAAGTAAGGACCTCGGACTCTCACGGCGGACCGCAGGCGAGGTAGCATGCCCATTGGCCCTCATCAGGGCCAGGTCCCAACCCTCAAGGAGCGCGTTCGCCGTGAGCAAGTCCCCAGTTCGAGTCACC
>JAJRXF010000027.1 GCA_024276425.1 Actinomycetes bacterium
CCACAGCAACGCGGCTGGGGGCCACCGCCCTCGGTCCGACGATCATGACGGATGCGGGCTCGGCAACTTAGCACCCCTCATTAGCTGACTGGCCCCGAAGGAGACGGCGCAAAATCTTGCCCGAGGCTGATTTGGGAATCTCATCGGTGAACTCGACCAGCCGAATCCTCTTATAGCTGGCGACATGACTACCAACAAAATCCTGCAGGTCCTGCGCACTGGCCTCAACTCCCGGCTTAAGAACAACGAAGGCCTTTGGCAACTCCCCGGCCTCAACGTCTGGCACCCCAACCACGGCCACATCGGCCACCGCCGGATGGGTCACCATGAGGGCTTCAAGTTCGGCCGGAGGTACCTGGAATCCCTTGTATTTGATGAGTTCCTTGACTCGATCGACGATGTACATGTGACCGTCTGCGTCGATGCGAGCCACATCTCCAGTGCGAAGCCAGCCATCGGCGTCAATGGTTTCGGCCGTGGCCTCAGGATTGTTGAGGTAGCCAACCATTACCTGGGGCCCGCGAATCCATAGTTCACCCTCTTCATCGATCCCCTGGTCATTCCCCTCCGGGTCGACCACTCGACATTCTGTGTTCGGCAGCGCGATCCCGTTCGAACCGGGCTTGAAGTCGACTCCCTTCGTAGCATGGCTAACCGGGCTCAGTTCGGTCATTCCGTATCCCTGAACCACCGCACAATTCAGTCGTTTGGAGGCCTCCTGGGCCAGTTCGCCTCCAAGGGGAGCCGCTCCGCAGAAGACCTTTCGGACCGATGACAGGTCAAAGTCATCCACGATTGGGGCCTTGGCTAGCCCCAGCACGATCGGTGGGACGGCAAAGAACTGGGTCACACGGTGTTCTTGAATGAGGCTCAAGGCCTGGGTCATGTCAAACCGGGGCATAGTCACCACCGTGACCCCCTCGGCCAGGAGGCTGTTCATCAGCACCTGCATGCCATAGATGTGGAAAAATGGGAGGACGGCCAACGCCACCTCGTCGTCTTGGTACTCCATGATGGTCTGAGTCTGGACAAGGTTGGAGACCAGGTTGTAATGGGTCAGCATCACCCCCTTTGGCAGGCCAGTTGTACCCGAGGAATAGGGCAGCACAACCACCTGAGTCTTCGGGTCGATCTCGACCTGCTCGATGGGTTCTCCATAGAGGTCCTCGAATGAGGGTTCCCCGATGACAACGACCTCGGTGACCTCGCTTTGGGTCATCGACGCTCTCGCCGTCTCGGCGAAGTCGGCCACGGTGACAATCATGGTCGCCTTAGCATCATTGAGTTGGAAACGAACCTCCTCTACGCCATACACCGGATTGATCGTGGTAACCGTCCCGCCAGCCACCGCGGCGGCATGAAAGACAGTGGCATACTCGGGAATATTGGGTGCCAGTAGGGCCAGAGTGCTCCCCGGACCAAAACCCTTGGCCGCCAGGCCACCAGCAAGCCGGTGGATGTGGTCGCTGAGCTCGCCGAATGTGTAGCTGCGGCCCGTTGGGCCATCAACCATGGCCGGACGGTCTCGAAGTTCCGCCGCCCTTTGCAGAACGTACTGCGTGAGGGGCACCTCGGGCAGTTCAGCATTGGGCAACGGACTGGTAAAAACGTGAGACGACATGAAGGAATGGTGCCACCTTGCATCAATGAGAACAAGTGTGGGGCCAGCAAGGCTCTAGCTTGGAGCGGATGCGATTTGACGAGGCAACAGCGACCACACCGGTTGAGGGATCCATCGGCCTGACAAAGGCCAACCTGCGTGACGGTTGGAGTATCAATGGCAACGCGAACGGCGGCTACTTGATTGCGGTTGCCGCTCGGGCCATGGTCAACCATGTTGGTCGCCCAGATCCAGTCACGATCACCGCCCACTTCCTTGCCCCAGGATCACCGGGACCCGTCACCATTCAAACCCGCACCGTCAAGGAAGGGCGGCGTTTCGCCACCGCGACGGCCTCCATGACCAACGCAGACGGTCGACAGCTCCTTCAAGTTCTTGGAGCCTTTACCGACTTGACCAAGGCTAGTGGTCCCGAGCTCGTGGATGCCATGCCTCCCGACCTTCCCCCAGTCGAGGATTGCGACAGCCTCGTTGACCGGCAGGATTTCTCACCCGAACTGTTCCGCCAGATCGAGGTGCGTCTGCATCCTGAGGACTCCCAGTTTGCCGTCAAACCATCTGGAGTGGCCCGCAGCCGGGGCTGGTTCCGGCTGCCCAACGATGAGCCGATGGACACCCTGGCATTGGTGATGGCCACCGACGCGTTGCCACCGACGGTTTTCAACGCCAACCTGCCTTTGAGGTGGGTGCCAACCGTGGAGCTCACGGCTCATCTCCGAGCGAGGCCCGCTCCTGGATGGCTCCGGTGTGAGTTCCGGACCCGGTTCGTCACCGGTGGCTTCTTAGAAGAGGACGGACTGGTCTGGGACTCAACCGACCAATTGGTAGCCCAATCCCGCCAACTCGCCCTGGTGCCAGTCGGCTAGGTACCAAGCGGGTCGAGTTCGTCGAAACGGTCGATCTTGCGAAGGGCGGGAAACAAAACAGCCCATAGCCCGACGACAACCAGGGTGCCGAACCCACCAATCATGATGGCACCAACAAGTCCAAAAAGACTGCCCGCCACCCCCGACTCAAAGGCCCCAAGTTCGTTCGAGGCACCGATGAACACGTTTTCGGTAGCGAGAACTCGACCCCGCATATTCTCTGGCGTAGCTAGGGGAACAATGGCCGATCGAACAAACACACTGACCGCATCAGAGCCACTCAGCACCAGTAGGGCACCAAAGGCAACCACATAGGAACGGGTCACGCCCAAGACCAATGTCCCCAGACCAAACACTGCTACCGTACTCAACAGCACCACACCCACATGGCGACGGAGCGGCCGCGCCGCCAAGGAGAGGGAGACAACCGCCGCCCCGATCCCCGAGGCCGCCCGCAACCAACCTAAGCCGACCGCACCCACACCAAGACGCTGATCGGCAATGGCGGGCAGGAGGGCGACCACCCCACCAAACAAGACCGCGAACAAGTCGAGGGAGATCGCACCAAAGAGCACCGGAGTCCGACGAATAAATCGCAGACCATCCAACGCGTCGGCCAACGCGGCCCTCACACCGGGCACAGTTTCGAGACGTGAAACCGACGAAGATGGCACAAAGAACAGAGCGATGGCACTAATAAGGAGCAAAACCCCCGAAAGTAGGTAGGGGGCCGCAGGGTTGAGCAGATAGATGAAGGCCGCTACCACGGGGCCAAGAATCGATCCGACCTGCCATGTCACCGAACTCAAGGCTACCACTCGCTCAATCACGGCTCTGGGTGACAAGTCAACCGGCAGGGCACGAACCGCGGGCGCCAAGAAGGCTCGGGCCGCCCCAAATAGAGAAACCAGGAGAAAGATCGGCCACAGCGCCGTAGCCGAAGTGGCTACATAGATCCACAGACCAAACGAAACCGCAGCCGAAGCCAGGATGCCAAGAGTTGAAACCAGCCGTCGGTCGAAACGGTCGGCCAATGACCCGGTCAACGGCGACAGTAACGCCGTTGGTACAAACTCGGCCAAGCCAAGCAGCCCGAGGTCCAGTTCTCGGTGGGTGGCCTCCCAGATTTCCAAACCGAGAATTGTGAGCTGCCCCACCGAAGCCATCGTGATGGCCACCTTGGCCCCAAGCAACAGCCAAACCCCACGAGGGATCCCGCCAGGCCCGATCCCGTTCTCAACTACCAAGGCTCTGCACCCGGAGAATCTGCACCCGGAGAATCTGCACCCGGATATCTAGAGGCAAGCGTGGGCCTTGAGATCACTCAGTTTGACCCACTCCAGTGTTCCGATATGGGTTGATTCCAACACCACGAACGGTGCGGCGCCAGCTTCGAGAGCCTCCTGCCAGCGGGGGGCGCACAAACACCACTGATCACCGGGTTTCAGCCCATCAAACCCGTACTCGGGCATCGGGGTCGTAAGGTCGTTCCCCACCGATGCGGAATACACCAGAAACTCCTTAGTCACTCGAGCACAAACGGTATGCACGCCATCATCCCCAGCCCCGGTCTCACACATGCCATTGCGATAGAAGCCCGTAAGGGGCTTAGTCGAGCAGGTCTGCAGGTCGCTTCCAAGAACATTGTGAGCCATTCCCTCAGAGCCTACGCCAGGAGCGGGCGTGATCACCGAATTCGCTGGTGTGAGCGGTCCTAGCCACTAGGGTCCAACGGGTGACAATGGCTAGTGGAGAAAGCGACCAGAACCCCATTCCAGATGACATCGCAGTTGAGGCGGTCGATCTTCACAAGCACTTCGGTGACTTCATCGCCGTTGGGGGCATCAGCTTCTCGGTCCCCCTCGGCCAAACCTTCGCCATCCTGGGCCCGAATGGGGCGGGAAAAAGCTCGACCATGAAGATGGTCACCACCGTGAGTCCGGCCACCAGTGGACGCCTCAGCGTACTCGGCATGGATCCGGTGCGTGACGGTCGCTCCATTCGGGCCCGACTAGGTGTCGTCCCCCAAGAAGACATTCTCGACACCGAGATGACAGTGCGCCAGAACCTGGTCATGTACTCCCGCTATTTCGGGATCTCCTGGTCTGATGCCAAAGCCAAGGCCGATGCCCTCCTGAACTTTGTACAACTGACTGAGCGAGCCAACGACAAGGTCGATCCCCTCTCCGGGGGAATGAAACGCAGACTCACCATTGCGCGCGCCCTGGTAAACGACCCCAGCCTCGTCTTGTTAGATGAACCAACAACGGGGCTCGATCCTCAGGCCAGGCACTTGCTGTGGGAACGGCTGTATCAACTCAAGGACCAGGGAGTCAGCCTCTTGCTGACCACCCACTACATGGACGAGGCCGAGCAGTTGGCCGACCGCCTCATGGTCATGGACAAGGGAATAATCGCAGCCGAAGGGACCCCGGCCGAATTGATCTCCCAGCACTGCTCCCGGGAAGTGCTCGAACTCCGATTCCAGGGTCATGAACCGGCCGAGTTGGCCCGCATCGCTACCGCGGCCCAGCTACGGACCGAAACCCTGCCCGACCGGACTCTGGTGTACGCCGACGATGGCGACGCCGCCCTGGCTCACCTCCAGGCCCAAAACATTCGCCCCACTGGCACCCTGGTACGCCGGGCCACGCTGGAAGACGTGTTCTTGGCCCTAACCGGAAGAAGCCTGGACGAATGACGACAACCGTTCTTCGTCCCGACATAAGCCGAACCGGTTTGCAGCACTTCTTTGAGTACCAGATCTATCGGTTCCGCTCGAGCTGGCGCGGGCTTGTTGTTACCGGCCTGTTCAGCCCACTCTTGTTCCTCCTGGTCATGGGGACTGGGCTGGGTGGCCTGGTTGACCGCGGCAACCACGACCTAGGAACCCCCAGCTATTTGGCCTACATCGGACCCGGCCTGTTGGCCACCTCGGCCATGCAGTGGGGCACCACCCAGGGACTGTGGCCCACCATGGGGGAACTCAAGTGGGAGGGCGGCTACCGGGCGGCCCTGGCCAGCCCTCTCACCGTAGATGAACTAACGGTCGGCCATATCGGCTGGATTAGCCTCCGGTTCTTCGCCGCGTCGCTCCTCTTTAGCGGGGTTCTCACCGCCTTTGGGGTCCCCCAAAGCTGGTGGTTCATCTTGGCCCCCTTGGCCGCCACCCTGACCTGTGCTGCTTTCGCCGCGCCCACTGTGGCCTTCAGCTCGGCCCAAACAGGCGATGGCCTATTCCCCCTCGTCCAGAGATTTGTTGTCATCCCCCTCCTATTGTTCTCGGGGGCATTCTTTCCTATTTCCAACCTGCCAACCGCCCTAGCCTGGATCGCCCGGCTCACCCCCTCATGGCATGGGGTTGAGCTCAGTCGTGGGCTCTCCACCGGCAGCCTCACCCTTGTCGGAGCCCTGGGTCACGTTGCCTACTGTGGGGCCTTTATCTTGGTCGGCATCCACCGCAGCCGAGCTGGCATTCGAAAGACCCTGGCCGCATGAGGACCATCAACACCGCCCCGTTTCGCCTGGTGGAACGCAATGCCATGGCCTGGCGTCACATCTGGTGGGTCATCGCCTCTGGTGCCTTCGAACCCATCATGTACCTCCTCGGTCTCGGGTTCGGCATGGGGGCTCTGGTCGGCACCATCGAAGTCAACGGAGTCGAGATTGCATACAAGAACTTTGTGGCCCCGGGGTTGATGGCCTCGGCCGCCATGAACGGAGCGGTATTCGACACCACCTTCAACTTCTACTTTAAACTTAAACGCCAACGAACCTACGACGCGGTGCTCAACACCCCAGTTGGTCTGGGAGACATCGTCTTGGGCGAACTGGGCTGGTCGGTGGCCCGCGGTGCCCTTTATGCCATGTTCTTTCTGGCCACGCTGGCCGCGCTCGGTCTCACCACCACCTGGTGGGCGCTTCTAACCCTTCCCGCAGCAATTCTCGTCGCCTCCATGTTTGCCGCAATGGGGATCGCGTCGACCACCTACATTCGGACCTGGACCGATTTCGATTTCATCCAGATTGCCATTCTGCCCATGTTCTTGGCCTCGACAACGTTCTTCCCTCTCAGCACCTACCCGGGTTGGGCCCGACCCATCGTGCAGATCACGCCGCTCTACCACGGGGTCGACCTCATCCGAGATCTCAGCCTAGGAATGGTCGGCTGGTCCGACCTCGGACACGTCGCCTACCTGCTGGGCGTTGGTGGCATCTGTGTCCGATGGGCCAGCCGACGACTCGGGCCGATGCTGTTGGGCTAGGCCAACCTCACAGCACGAGGTTCCCGAATCGGTGCGTAGTCTGGCTAATGGCCTGCTCCCGGCAATAGTGCAACAGTTCGATCCGACCACTGGCCACTACGGGCTCGGTCCCTAGATAGACCCCAGCCGCTGCAGCAACTCGGCGCAGTTCCTCCGGGGCCTCGCCCAAAACTCGTATCCGCCCTACCCCGCAGCTACTACAGAGCCGTTCCAGGCGAGCGGCGAAGGCAGCATCATCCTCGATGTCAATCGAGGAGAACACCACATTGGCCGCCCAGTGTTTTGCCGCACGCCGGACCCGTTCGACCTCAATCGGATCGGCTCCAGTCCCAACACGAAGGATCACGGTTGCTAGCGGTCGATAGCGAAAGATGTTGGCCTCGCAGAACAATCCGGTCGGGTCGTGGTCTTGATTAAACTCGACTCGGGCCCAATACCGATCGCTGCTTAAGGCACCAGCTAACCAAGCATCATCTCGTCGAGCCTTATCGGTCCAGGTTCCAAGTTGGGCCACATAGTTCGGACCGCCAGCTTTGGCGCCCGGGCCAATGGTTGACTTCTTCCACCCCCCAAAGGGTTGACGTTGCACGATCGCCCCCGTGATCTGACGATTCACATAGCCATTGCCAACCTCCACCTCGTTCATCCAGTATCGGACCTCATCTGGATCCAGGCTGTGAATGCCTCCGGTCAGGCCGAACCCGGTGCTGTTCTGTAGCTCGATTGCCTCCTTCAGCGTCTCGGCGAACATCAGGCCAAGGACGGGGCCGAAGCACTCGGTCTGATGAAACCAGGACCCGGCCACCACCCCATCTCGAATGCCTGGCGACCAAAGGCGGCCATCTTCAGAAACTGATCTGGGTTCCACCAGCCAGTGTTCACCCACATCTAGTTGAGTAAGGCCTCGCTTGAGTTTGCCAACCACGGGAAGAATCGTGGGATTCACGCTGGTCGCCAGATCTGTGGGCTGACCAACCACCAGGCTCTGAACCGCATCGATGAGTTGGCCGCGGAATCGGCGGGAGGTGTAGACATCCCCCACCAAGATGGCCAGGCTGGCGGCCGAACATTTCTGGCCAGCGTGCCCAAAGGCCGACTGAACGAGGTCTTGGGCTGCCAGGTCAAGATCGGCACTGGGAGTGATGACAAGGGCGTTCTTACCCGACGTCTCCGCCATCAACCTAAGGGTTGGTTTCCAATCCAAGAACATGGCCGCCGTCTCCGATGCCCCCGTGAGGATCACACCGTCGACGGAGGTAACGAGGCGTTTGCCGACCTGATTGTCTGGGGTTCGCACATAACCCAGGACCTCGCGGGGGACTCCCGCGGCCCAGCAACACTCGGCCACAATCTCCGCACAACGGGGGGTTTCAGGAGCCGGTTTGAGCGCAACGGCGTTGCCAGCGGCCAGCGCTCCAAGCACTCCACCGGCGGGAATCGCAACCGGAAAGTTCCACGGTGGAATCACACCAATGACTCCAAGCGGAGTAAAAGTCGCCCCATCCAGATCGTAATCAAGCTCGGCGGCTCGCTCGGCGTAAAACCGAGCAAAGTCAACTGCCTCCGAAACCTCCACGTCCGCCTGTTCGAACGTCTTGGCTGCCTCGCCGACCATGGCCGCAATGAGGTCTCCCCGTCGGCGCTCAAACTCATTGGCCACAACAGACAAGATCTGTCGTCGTGACGCTCCACCTTGGGCCCACCAACCCGGCTGGGCACTGCGCAGCGCAGCAACCAGGTTGTCAATGCTGGCGTCATCGTTCGTGAGGGCAGCATTTGCTTGGGTGACATCGTGAACCCTAGCCATAACCTGCTCAGCCCAGGTCCGGTTGGCTGGCAACGACGGATCTGAATCTGGCACGTTGAAGAATGCGTGGGACCCAGAACTGTCCGCACCGGATAGATCGATCTGGAGCCGATTCTGTTTACGTTGGGGGCCAAGACCAACCTGGTGTCGCTGGCGGACTGAGTGGCGAAAGGCCTGGGCCTGTTCGGCGAACAGGGTCGTGCCGGGCTCCAGCGAGTACAAGATACGAAGGAAGTTTTCTTCGGCCGAGTTCTCCTCAAGACGCCGGAAGAGGTAGCTGATAGCCACATCGAAGCTGGCGTTGCTAACAATCGGGGTGTAGAGCAAAAGCCCACCGTGGTCATTCTTGACCGCCCGAGCCTCACCGGGAGACATACCGTGCAACATCTCAAACTCGACCCGGGTGGAAACCCCTCGTTGTTCGGCCAGCAGATGGGCAAAGGCAACATCAAACAGATTGTGGCTACCAATCCCAACCCGGACACCAGCCAGATGTTCGGGGGTGAGTACCCAGTCAACTAGCCGCTTGAAGTTGGCATCGGTCTCCGCTTTGGTTCTGTAAGGCGCCTGTTCCCAACCATGCATGGCAGCCTCAACCCGTTCCATGGCCAAGTTGGCTCCCTTTACCAACCGAATCTTGATGTCACCACCACCAGCCCGCTTGCGACGGTTGGCCACCTCCACCAGGTGTTGAAGGGCAGCTAGGGAGTCGGGCAGATAGGCCTGCAGGACAATGCCAGCATCAAGCGAAGCGAACCGCTCCGCGGATATGACCTCGACAAACACCGAGACCGTCAACTCCAAATCGTGATACTCCTCCATGTCGAGATTGATGAAGGTGTTACTCCCTGATTCCACGGCTGCGTCAAATAACCTAGTTAGCCGGTCCGCCACTCGAGTTCGCGAGTCTTCCCATGCCCAGTAGTTGAGCTGAGGAACAACCGATGACAACTTGATCGATACATAGTCGATGGCAGGTTCGGCCAGGAGCCCTAGCGTGGCCTCCATACGCCGATCGGCTTCGACCTGACCCAAGACGGCCTCGCCCAGGAGGTTGACGTTCAGGTCATAGCCTTCGTCACGCTGCCGACCAAGGTGTAGCCGCAGGACGTCGGGTTCTGCATCGACCACCATGTGCCCGACCAACTGGCGCATTCGACGTCGAGCCAGAGGCATGACAATCCAGGGAAGATACCGCCCAAGCCTGGCACCCATCCGCAGGAGTGTCTTGTCAAGAGGGGAAAGGAACCCAGGCAACGGCGACCCAGAAACCAAGCCAGCGAGTTGGCCTGCGGCAACCGAATTAGAGTCCGGCCGGGCTACCCGGTCGACGAACCTCATGGTGAAGCGCACCCCATCAGGGTCATCAATCAGCGCTTGAAGCCGAGCCAAGGATTTGCGATCCTTATCGGTTTCCAGGCCGGATGCTTGATCAAGCCATCGCTCCACCAGAACAATCGATTCTTCAATGACTTCATCCAAAGCACCGTCATCCTCAGAAGCGCCCATCACTACAGTGTGACCGAGAATGGATTGGTGGTCTTGTACGATCTGGGCGACCATGGCATACGAAATCCCCAACGCAACCCTCCAAGGGATGGCTGTACAACAGGAACTGGTGCAGATCTTTGATGTGTTGGTCAACGTCATGTTCTGTGTCAAGGACAGGGACAATCGCTATGTCGCCGTCAATGACGCATTCGTCCGGCGAACCGGACGGCGCTCAAAACGCGAAGTGATCGGACATATGGCCAATGAGCTGTTCTTGCCGGAGTTGGCCGAGCGCTACGAGAAACAAGACGCCCAGGTCTTCGCCTCCGGCAATGCTTTGCGCGACCAGTTAGAACTCATTCGACGTCCCGATGGGTCGTTGGGTTGGTACTTGACAACGAAGCTGCCTGTTTTCGAGTCGGAGGCATCCGGATCGACGACATCTAGTTCTGCCAGAGCAACACCCCGACCGGTTGATGGCATTGTCAGCGTCAGCCGAGATCTCGAAACTCCTAGTGGCGAAGGAATCGCTGTGGCTTCGCTTACCCGGGTGGTCGACCACGTGGCTGACCGGCTCAATGAGAAGCTCGCAGTTTCATCTCTGGCCGAGGTGGCTGGTTGCACAGTCTCACAACTCCAAAGGAGAATGAAACAAGTATTCGGCCTGACCCCAACCCAATACATCTTGCGGGTTCGAGTGGATCGGGCGGCGGAGTTACTCATCAACTCCGAGCGGTCCCTGGCTGAGATAGCAACCCATTGTGGCTTCTATGACCAGGCTGATCTGACCAGGAAGTTCGCTCGCCTCACCAACGAAACCCCAGCCAGATTTCGGGTCGCTCACCGCCGCCACTAAGTCCAAGGCCGACCAATTCGTCGCAGATCCCGATTCGTGACACAGTGAGCCATGGACTTCGAGATACCGGACTACCTCCAGACCTACCTCGTCGAGCTTGATCGATTCATTGAGCACGAGATCCGGCCTTTGGAGCGACGAGATGACAACATACGTTTCTTTGACCATCGACGGGAGGACGCAAGAACAGACTGGGACCAGGAGGGCCTCCCATCCGACGATTGGGAGGCACTGCTACTGGAGGCCAAGATACTGGCCGACGAGGCCGGCCACTATCGCTTTCAACTCCCCACCGACTATGGAGGGCAAGGAGGCGGAAACTTGGCCATGGCCATCATTCGAGAACATCTGGCCCACAAAGGGCTCGGACTCCACAACGATCTCCAGAATGAGCACTCCATCGTCGGAAACAGCGTGGGAGTGATGCTCATGCATCACTACGGCAGCGATGAGCAAAAGGCCGAGTGGATTCCCGAAATGCTGGCCTTCCGTCGTGGATTCGCCTTTGGCATCACCGAACCCGAGCATGGTTCCGACGCCACCCATATGGAGACCACCGCCACCCGTGACGGCGACACCTGGACCCTCAACGGTGTCAAAACCTGGAACACCGGTATCCACCGGGCCTCTCATAACATGGTCATGGCCCGAACCAGTGGCGACGCGGGGGATGGGGCTGGCATCACCGCCTTTCTCGTTCCCATGGATGCGAGCGGACTCGACATCGAAGAATACCTGTGGACCTTTAACATGCCCACCGATCACGGCACAGTCTCTCTGAGTGATGTCAGCGTCCCTCATTCGGCCGTCTTTGGGGAGGAAGGTCGAGGCCTTCAGATCGTGCAACACTTCTTTAACGAAAACCGGATCCGCCAGGCCGCATCCAGCTTGGGTGCTGGGCAGTACTGTATTGACGAGTCGATCAGCTACGCGAAGACCCGCAAACCCTTCGGCCAGCCCCTGGCGCTCAACCAAGGCATCCAGTTCCCACTCGTTGAACTCCAGACTCAGGCCGAAATGCTTCGGGCGCTCATCCACAAGACGGCCTGGCTCATGGACAAGGACGGTCCGTTTTCGGTGTCAGACAAGGTTTCGATGTGTAACTACATCGCCAATCGCTTTTGTTGTGACGCGGCGGATCGAGCCATGCAGGTGCATGGCGGACTTGGATACTCCCGCCATAAGCCTTTCGAACACATCTACCGCCATCATCGGCGTTACCGCATCACCGAGGGAGCCGAAGAAATCCAGATTCGCCGGGTGGCGGGATACATGTTCGGCTTCATGAAACAGCGGTTGCCAAAGGGTGTGTCGTGATTGATGAGGACCGCTTGGCTGAGGTCCTTTGCCGAGAAATCCCGGGATGCAACACTCTGGTGTCAGCCGAGTTGCTGTCAGGGGGAGCGAGTCAGGAAACTTACCGGTTGACATTCTCTACGGCCCAGGGGGTCCGTCAGGTGGCGCTGCGGCGAGCCCCCTCTGACCGGACCGACTCCGGGGCGGAGAAACCTGGCCTCGACGTCGAAGCCGAACTGTTTCGCCTGGCGGCCAATGCCGGGGTTCCCGAACCCCAAATCTACTATCAACTTGTCCCGGGTGACGGCCTAGGTCAGGGCATGCTCATGGAGTGGGTGGAGGGGGAAACCCTGGGAGCTCGCATCGTGCGCTCCCCCACCCTGGCTGAGGTGCGACCCAAGCTAGCATTTGAGTGTGGTCAGATCTTGGCCCGCATTCACTCCATTGACGTGACTGGCGACGGGCTGGATCAGAGGTTAAGGGTGGTTTCACCCCGGGAACTCCTAGACCTCACTTGGGACCACTACCGTTCGCTCAAAACGCCTCAACCAATGATTGATTTCACTGCCCGCTGGCTGATCGACCATCTTCCCGGCGATGTCGCCCCATCCCTGGTCCATAGCGACTTTCGCAACGGGAACCTGATGGTCACCACCTCCGGGGTGGTGGCGGTTCTTGATTGGGAGCTCGCTCACCTAGGAGACCCAATGCGAGACCTTGGCTGGCTCTGCGTGAACTCCTGGCGATTCGGAGGCGATCTCCCGGTGGGCGGATTTGGGCTACGAGAAGATCTCTTCGCTGGCTATGAGTCGGTGGCGGGTCATCGAGTGGAGGCCGAGCGGGTTCACTTCTGGGAGATTTTTGGTTCGTTCTGGTGGGCCACCCACTGCTTGACTATGGGCCAACAATATCGGGATGACCCCCAGGGTCAGGGGGTAGAGCGACCGGCCATCGCCAGGCGCAGTTCCGAATGCCAGATGGATTGTGTCAATCTGATCATCCCAGGCCCAATCGCCCTGGTCGAAGCGGACCCGGCCCAGGGCAGCGACCTGCCCCGAGTCGAAGAATTGGTGGCTAGTGTTCGCACCTTCCTCCACGATCAGGTCATGGAACAAGCCCAAGCCCGGACCAGGTTTTTGGCTCGGGTCGCGACGAACGCTCTCGACATTGTCCACCGCGACCTTGCCCTAGGGCGACCGTCCAGGGCCCTGGAGGCGGCCCGACTAAGAGAACTGTTGGGAGCTCCGACTGGTCGGACGCTGGAAGAGATGCGGTGGGCCCTCGTTGACGGCCTCCGTGAGGGCTCCATCACAACCGACACCCCTGGTCTCCACCACCACCTTCGCCAAAGTGTCGCCAACCAACTGGCCATCGATCAGCCTCGCTATTCTGCCCTTCGTCAGGCCCATAGATTCACCTAAGCTCGAACCAGTCACTGGGCCGTTGCGGCCATCAAGGCCGGCTCAATTCGCGCCGATATGAACAGCATGAGCGACCAGCAGGGATCCGGCGAACCGGCTGCTCTTTCGCGCGTTTGGAAAAGCTCTCGGGCCTTGGCCTGGACCGTTCGTTTAACCCTACTGATTTTGCCGGTTCTGTCGGCATGGCTGGTGGTGCGCCAGGTATCGGTCGTGTTCTACCGGGTCGCTGGCACCTTCGGACTCCTCTTCTGGATGATCCAAGCCCTGGTTGTAGCCTCCAGCGTTTCCATCCTGGTTGACCGGGTCACCCGGCGATTTGTTCCATTGGTCGGGCTACTGGGCATGTCTCTGGTCTTTCCCGACCAGGCGCCGTCCCGATTCGGCGTGGCCCTGCGATCTGGAACCATTCGCCAACAACAAAAACGTTTGGACTCGGTCCGGCAGAATGGGCTTGATCCTCAGGCCAACAAGGCAGCCGAACAAGCCATTCAATTGGTGAGCATGCTCAGCGACCATGATCGCTTGACCCGAGGCCACACTGAGCGAGTCCGGGCCTACGCGGCCATGATTGGCGAACAAATGGGGCTAAGCGAAACCGATCGTCAAATGTTGTCGTGGGGTACGATGCTTCACGACATCGGCAAAGTAATGGTTCCAACTGAGATCCTCAACAAGGCTGGCAGGCCGGATCGTCAGGAATGGGAGATCCTCCTGTCGCACCCATCCGAGGGGAGTCGTCTCCTTGAACCCCTGCAGGACTGGCTGGGTGATTGGGTACGAGCAGCCTCGGACCACCACGAACGTTGGGACGGCACCGGCTACCCGGCTGGACTGTCAGGAACCGAAATCTCCCTGGCGGGACGAATCACTGCGGTCGCTGACGCCTATGACGTCATGACCTCTAGACGCTCCTACAAGGCTCCCATGCCCGTGGAAGAAGCCCGGGCCGAACTGGTCCGCTGTTCCGGTTCGCACTTCGACCCCGAAGTGGTTCGAACCTTCCTTCAGGTGTCGCTGCGACGTCGAGCAAACATCGGCCCACTGGCCTGGTTGACTGAGATCCCACGTCTTGTCGCCAGTGCCAGCGCCACTCCTGCCTCTGTGGTGGGCGGTGCGATCCTGGCCACCTCCGCATCAGCGGCGATGGCGAGCCCACCTCCGCCGGACTTGGCCTTTGTCACCCCAGATACCCAGGTCCAAGTGGCCAGCACGTTTATCCCCCTAGCCCAATCAACCGTTACCACCTCCCAGAACTCCGAGCAGATCAGCCCGACGACCACCACAACCGGGGCCCCAACCGGCTCCTCCAACCCGACGACCGTCGGCACGACCTTGACGACAACCACCGACCCAACCATCACCACAACCACCGATCCAGTTTCGTTGTCTTCTTCCTCGACCACGGGATCGGCTCCCGCAAGAACAGCCCCAACCACAACAGCCCCAACCACAACAGCCCCAACCACAACAGCCCCAACCACAACAGCCCCAACCACAACAGCCGGGTCAAGCCTGGTTCTCCTCGATGATGCCTTCACCATCTCGGGCAACCGCAACCATCGACTACCGATCCTGGCCAACGATGATGATGGCGGTTCGGGATTCGATCTTGGCACCCTGACCATCGTCGTTCAGCCAGCCCACGCCCAACGGGTCCGGGTGTCCGGAAACGACATTCGCTTCAAAATCGAACGGAACTATGTCGGCCCGGATTCACTGGTTTACAGGGTCTGCAATAACGCCGGGGAATGCCAGACCGCAACCGTCAACATCACAATCGAATCCTGACAGAGCGAGTGGCTTCATCTTTGGTGACCCTGGTCATAACTGCGACGCTGGTAGGTACGGCGCAACCAAACTCCGAGCATCCCTACCCCGATGAAACCGGCCATGGTGACAATCGGACCCAGCGTGATCGATGACGACCCCGGATTGTCCATATTGGCCAACACCCGGGTCAGGACTATGAGAACAAGGGCACCAGCGCATCCAGCGATGAGCAGGGGGCGACGGGCCACAACCAGTCTCGCCGTGGTGTCGCTCAGCGAACCTGGGCTGCGGCGCGTCAACCCCAACCCGACAATGGTGCCGGTGACAACGACCAGGAACATCAGATCGGTGGCCGACACCCTTGGACGCAAGGTCAGCTGGGTCACAGACAAAAAGGCCAGAAACAGGCTGAGGCAACCCAGCGCACCGGCCACCCCCACCAGCACACGGTCCATTGTTGACATAGAGTTGACCCTAGCTTGTTGGCTGGCGCGCCCTAGTGCTCCTCTAGTGGAGAACGAATCTAGTGGAGAACGAACTTGCCGGGGCCCTCCGAGGTTCGCCCGATCATCGCCGCTGTATGGCCAGATTCGCTCAGCTCAGCCAGAATCCCTGCCGTCTCCCCAGGATCCACCCCAAAGATCAGACCGCCCGAGGTTTGAGCATCGGCGATCAGCAGTTGGTTGGTTTCGCTATGGGAGCCAGCGTCCAGAATGTCCTTACCCCATTCCAGATTGCGTTTGGACCCGCCAGGCATGACCCCGGAGTTGGCTAGATCGACCGCACCCTCAAGGAAGGGAATTGCATCCCACTCGATGTTGAGGGCTACGTCGGACTCGATTGCCATTCGCCCAAGGTGGCCAAGCAGTCCGAAGCCAGTGACATCGGTGCAGCCGGTAGCCCCGGCTTTGACTGCCAGCTGTGAGGCGATGTCATTGAGCCTGGTCATCGACTCCACCGCACCAGCGGCCTGCGCATCACTGGCTTTGCCTGCCTTAATGGCCGTGGTCAATACGCCAATACCAAGTGGCTTGGTCAGGATCAGATCTTGGCCAGGTTTAAGCCCAGCGTTGGTCAAAACCCTGTCTGGGTGGACCATGCCGGTAACCGACAGACCGTATTTTGGTTCGGGATCATCAATGGTGTGTCCCCCAACGATGGCAAACCCAGCAGCAGTGGCAACGTCTTGCCCGCCAGCCAACAATTCGCCGAGCAGGCTCGTTGGTAGTGCTTCGGTATTCCACCCGACGAGATTGAGGGCGAACAGCGGCTTGCCGCCCATGGCGTAGATGTCCGACACGCTATTGGCGGCGGCAACCCGGCCCCAGGTTCGAGCGTCATCAACCACGGGTGTGATGAAGTCGGCGGTAGAAACAATGGCCTGATCGTCGCTTAGTTTCCACACCGCAGCATCGTCACCGGTTTCGGTTCCGACGAGCAGGGCCTCTGGCGTATCGCTGTGTAAGTGTCGCACGACCTGCGACAGCTCCCCTGGAGCAAGTTTGCAACCTCAACCGGCGCCATGGCTGAATTGAGTCAATCGTACGGAAATGTTCGATGCTGCAATTTTCGATGCTGCCTTCAGGGTCACTCCGGGTCTCCTTAGATCTCTAGGAACCAATGATTCTACCGAGGCATTCCCCACTAGCGTGGCGGGTATGGAACTCTCGGAATGGGCACCCTCAGAACGAATCGCCGAGTGGCTTAGACACTCAACCGACCTCCTCCTCCAACACGTAAGTGATTTTGACGAGGAGGACAGCCGATGGCTTGGACCGTATCTGGAGATCGTCAATCCACCAATTTGGGAAATTGCCCATGCCGCCTGGTTTGCCGAATGGTTCGTGCTGCGACAACTCCATGGCCAGCCACCCATTATGGATAAGGCCGATGCCTTCTATGACTCGGCCAAGGTTCCCCACATCACTCGCTGGCAGCTTGGCTTTCCCAGCCCTCAGGCGACGAAAGACTATGTGCGATCAGTAACCGAAGGGCTTCTGAAGGTCTTGGAAGACAACCAGGGCCTCGACTCAACTGACTACTTCGTGATGTATGCCATCACCCACTATGACGCCCATAACGAGGCACTAACCTACACCCGCCAAACCTTGGACTGGGGTGCACCAACGTGGGAGGGACATCAGTCACCCCAGGAGGGCTTAGCCTTCGCTGGCGATCACAAAGTAGACGGTGGGACTCTTCTGCTTGGGGCCTCGCGCGACCAACCATTTGGCATGGACAACGAGCGCTGGGCCCACAAGGTCCAGGTTGCTCCCTTCGCCATGGCCGCGGCTCCCGTGACCAACGCCGACTTTGCTGCCTTTGTCCATGATGGTGGCTACACCAACCCGACTGTCTGGTCACCCGAGGGTTGGGCTTGGAGAGAGCGTGTTCACGCCACCCAGCCCATCTACTGGCGAGGGTCACCCGCGGGATGGGAACACAAACGCTTTGACCAATGGTTCCCCTTGGAAGATCACGAGTTCCACCCAGTAGTTCACGTCTCATGGTTTGAGGCGGAGGCCTTCGCAACCTGGGCTGGTCGTCGCCTACCTACCGAGGCCGAATGGGAAATGGCAGCCACCACCGGTAAGGACCAGCCACGCCAGCCCTGGTTCCCGTGGGGAAACCGAGACCCTAAACGCTCCGAGGCCGCCCTCAACACCGAAACCAAGGGCACCGTCACCGTCGGAGCCAAAAGTGACGGCGACGGACCTTGGGGACACCGCCAACTCATCGGCAATGTCTGGGAGTGGACGGCGAGTGTGTTTAACCCCTATCCCCACTTTGAGCCGGACGCCTACCGAGACAACAGCGAACCCTGGTTCGGCACCCGTAAAGTCCTTCGCGGTGGCTCTTGGGCCACCCAGCATCGTTATGTCCGCTCCACGTTTCGCAACTATTTTACGCCAGATCGTCGCGATGTCATCGCTGGTTTCCGTACCTGCGCCAACGACTAGGGATTCACCATGCACATTGCCATCGCCACGCCGGACCGGCCGGGGGAAACCTCAGGCAACGAAGTTACGGCCACTCGCTGGGGAAGCTATCTGATCGCCGAGGGGCACAGGGTGGACCTGATCGATGTCTTCCCCGATGGCCGAATGACCAAGATGGTGGCTCCGGACCTTCTCATTGTTCTTCATGCGCGGCGTTGCGCAATCGCCGCTCGATGGTGGAGGGCCAATCGGGGCGACACCCCCATGATTGTTGCTCTGGCCGGGACCGACCTCTACTCCGACCTGCCCGAGGACGCAGACGCTCGCTGGACCATTGACCAAGCCGATGCCCTGGTCGTTCTACAGGAAGCTGGTGTTGCACGGCTGGCGAGCTTCGATCCGACTCTGGGAGACAAGGCTCAAGTCATCCACCAATCGGTCCGTGGGCAACTCCCCCCTCGGACCAAGCTGTCAGCCGGTCAAGGATTTCGAGTTGTGGTGCTGAGTCACTTGCGAGAGGTTAAAGACCCCCTCATGAGTGCCCGCGCTTCCCGTCTCCTCCCTCACGATAGTTCCGTTGTCGTCCATCACGCGGGCGAACCCCACGACAACGAATGGGGCGAGCGTGCCAGCGATGAGAGCGAGGCGAATCCTCGGTACTGGTGGTACGGACCTTTGACCCATCGGGAGTCGTTGGAGTTGCTGTCATCTGCCACCGTCCTGGCTTGTACCTCCTTACTCGAAGGGGGAGCTAACGTGGTTTCCGAAGCGATCGCCATGGGGGTTCCCGTCGTCGGAACCCTGATCGAGGGCAACACTGGTCTGTTGGGTGAGGACTACCCTGGGCTGGTTCCAGTTCGTGATGACCAGGCCTTGGCCGATCTGCTCTATCGACTTGAGAAGGAGCCGGACCTGCTGGCCGAGCTTCAGGACAGGATCGATTCCAGGGTAGATCTCACCAGACCCGAGGTCGAACAAGCTGCATGGGCCGAGTTGGTCAGCCGGTTTGGGGCGGACCACTAACAAGTTGATGCGACAACAAGTCGAGCAGCTAGCGAATGGTTCGGCGGATGGACGCGGAGGCCAGGTCAACCGCCACGGTCACGACCAGGAGAGCCAGGATGGTGGCCACGATTCCCTGGTAGTCGAAAGCCGAGGTTTGTTCATCTAGCCTTCGCCCTAGGCCCGCGGCGCCAACAACGCCGACGATCACGGTTTCTCGAATCGTGACCTCCCAGCGATACAAGCCAAGAGCCACGAACCGGCTCGACACCGCAGGAACAGTGGCCATAACCAATGCGCCGGGTGCGGTGGCTCCAGATGCCCGCATGAGCTGTTCGGGCGCTCGATCGATGTTCTCGATCACCTCGGCTTGGAGACGGCCAAGTACGCCAGCGTTGTACAGAGCCAATGCGACCACACCCGGCCATAGTCCGGGGAAGATGACGAAGACCACGATAAAGGCCCAAACCGGTGGCGGAACCGACCGGCTGACTAGCAGGACGAAACGAACCAGGCCGCTAGCTATAGCCCGGTTGGTGAAGCGTCGGGCGACCAGCGTGAGTGCTCCGTTCGGATTCGGCCTGGCGGCACCGAAGGATGTCAGGGTTCCAACCACCCAGGCCAAGGTGATAGCCAGAACGGCGAGGGCCACTGTGTCCGCAGAGTCGGACAGCAGTTGTGTCCATCCTCCTGTCCCAATTCGCGGCGGGAACGAGTCGTTAACCAACTCGCCCCCCAGGGTTCTGGCCCGCTCATTCCATAGGGTGGTGAGATCCAGGTCGAGCCACCAAAATGAGACCGGGACCATGATGGCAAGCAGCCATGCACTCCCCCGCAAGAACGGGTCGCGTCGCAGGTTTGCTGGCTCAGGATCGGGGTGAGGAATCTCGTCGACTCGCATCTCGACCGCGGCAGAATTGCGACGACGACGAACGGCGGTGGACCACCGGTCTCCAAGCCCGGAGAGAATAATCAGGGCCCACAACAACGTCCACATTTCCTCATATTTCAGCGACTGGAACGATAAGGCTAGCTGGAAGCCGATGCCGCCGGCTCCAACAATGCCGAGCACTGCGGCGCTACGGATACTGCACTCGAACCGGTAGAAGGCATAGGAGAGCAGATCGGCCATGGCTTGGGGGAAGATGCCAAAGACAATGGCGACGAAGCGGCCAGCACCGGCGGCCCGGAATGAAAGCTCAGCCGAACTCGGAACCTCATCTAGCAACTCCGAAAACACCTTGGCAGTAACTGCGCCAAAGGGCACGCCAATGGCCAGGATGGCGACGAGTGGGTTGAGTCCAAGCACGTTGACGAGGAGAAGGGCAAAGACTACTTCGTGCATGGAGCGGGGAATGGCGAACACCAGACGGCTGAACGCCCACCCAAGGCGCCCCAGGCCAGACATTCTCGTGTTGGACTCGTGGGCGAGGGGTGACCAGATTCGTTCGGTCAAGATGACGCCGCCGACTAAGCCGATTACGAGAGCTAGGGCCGTGCCCAACAGGGCAAATGAGACGGTAACGGCGGCTTCTCGAAGGGTTAGAAGCAGAAACTCCCGACTGAGATCGGGACGAAAGGCAGCGCCAAGGAAACTCTGAACCTGATCCCAACCCCGGGGATTGACCAGTTTGTCTGGACTAATGCCTGCTCGCAGAATCGATGCGGCCAGAACGACGGTGCCGACCATGAACCAGGCTCGCCGTCGACCATTCACCGGAGGTGAGCCACGAAATGGGAGGGACGGGGCGGTCACCGAGCCGGGCTGCCTTCAAGCCGGTAGAGCTCATCCAAGTCATCTTGGCTGACATCCTTCGGAGCCAAATCGAAATAGATTCTTCCGTCTCGGAGGGCCACAATCCGATCGAAATGGGAACAGGCCAAGGGTGCGTCATGGAGGCTAACCAGCACTGCCTTTTGCGCGTCGGCAACCGAAGCCGAGGTGAGGACTTCGAGTACAGCACCCGACCGAGCAGGGTCCAGGGCGCTTACTGGCTCATCGGCAATAAGCAAATCGGGGTTTTGAAACAGCGCTCGGGCGATTGCGGTGCGTTGCTGTTGTCCCCCCGAGAGTTGGTCCGCCCGCTCCCACAGCTTGTCGGCAATTCCTACCCGGCTCAGGGTGGCACGGATTTCCTCGATTTGCCGCGGTCGGACCAGTGAGCGCAGTGCCGTCCAAACACTCCACGATCCCAGGCGACCCACAGAGACGTTCTGGGCCACTCGAAGCGGTCCAACAAGGGCGAAATCTTGCCGTACGACCCCGATGCGACGTCGAGTTGGCCGGTTTCGTCGTAGCCCCAGTTGGGTCGAATCGACGCCAAGAACCGTCACCGTGCCTGACTGGGGCAAGGTCAGGCCGGTGGCCAGTGACAACACGGTCGACTTACCCGCACCGGATGGTCCGATGAGGGCAACCCGCTCCCCCGGTTGAACCAAGAGCGTTAAGTCTGCCAGCGCCGGAGCCGGAGCGTTGGCGTAGTGCACCGTTACATGGTTGAAGTCGAGCAACGGTCCGGGTTTATCCGGTGATCTTGCCTGCGTCGCGACCGATGGCCTCGATTTCGGCATAGTTGGCGTTGTTGGTGTCGATGAAAGCCTCAGCCCCGAAGAAGTCGAGAATCTTTTTGTGCTCGGGGTTGGCCGCGTCGAGCTTCTTCAAGGCGTCTGCGATCTTGCTCATCAATTCGTCACCGAGGTCAGGATGAGCCACCCAGTGGTAGTCGTAGTACGGCGGCGTCTCGAAGATTAGCTGAACCTTCGAAGCGTCGACCTCGCCCGCTGCAACACGATCGAACCACACCTGTGAGTTTAGAGCCCCAGTTTCAAATGTTCCAGCCTCGACTAAGGCAATGGTCTTGTCGTGGGAACCCGAAAAGCCCGGTTCGCCGGCAAGGTCGTCGAGGGATAGGCCAGCCTGGCTCAGGAAGGACTGGGGCATTAGGCGGCCCGATGTGCTGGAGTCCGAGCCAAAGGTAAAGGTGCGCCCAGCGAGAACACTCAGCCCCGCCACTTCATCGATTGGGCCAATACCGCTGTCAACATTGGCGATGAACACCGATGTGAACTCTGCATCGATGTCGCGTTGGGCGATTGCTTTGGCCCCATCAACCTGCAAACGGGCTTGCACACCGGTTAAGCCTCCGAACCAGACCAGGTCTAAATCGCCAACCCGAAACTGGGTTACGGCTGCGTCGTACTCAGTCACCGGCTGAAACTCGACTTCAACACCGATTTCGGTAGAAAGGTAATCGGCCACCAGTCCGAAGTTTCTAGCTAGAACCTCTGGATCCTGATCGGGAATAGCGCCGATGACCACCTTGTCAACCGGCCCGCCGGCTGCCGCGGAGTCAGCACCTCCACCGGAACCACAAGCGGCTCCAATGACTGACAGAGCAATGAGGACAGCAAAGAGACGCCGCATGGATTCTCGATTCGGGGGCTGGCAGGAAGTGCGGGTGAGGTGGTTTCGGTCGCGACACAGAGTCTCCCGTGTCGCGTACTTACAAACAGTCAGTCCGACTGTCCTATTCCACGCTACCTGACAATCCCTTGCGCCATAACCGCCTCATCACATGCAACCTGTTGGTTCCCTTGAGGAATCGAGAGACTTAGGCTGCCTTGACCATAAGCACCGAACGCATGCCTGCGTCCCAGTGGGAACCAAGACCACGGAAGCAGCCAATGTCCCATTCGCCAACAGCCTCTTCAGGGATGGTCACGGTGAGCCGAGCGACTTCACCCGGTCGACGCTGAACCATGAATCCGGCATGGATGCCTTCATCCGCTCCCCCATCACCGTTGTCCATGTTCGCCATCTCCTCATCAGACATAGCGCCATCACCGTTGTCCATGTTCGCCATCTCCTCATCAGACATAGCGCCATCACCGGACGCTGCGTCACCGGACATGTCCATTCCAGCCATGTCTCCCTCGGCCATGGCCGCCATGTCCATTCCGGCGGAAGGCGGATCGACTAGGGGAGGGCCGTCCTCGAAGAAATCGTGCTCGAATCCGTTGGGATACCCCAGGTCGGTCTTTTGCAGGTTTCTACCAATCATGAACTCGTGCTCGTTGTCTCCATTGTTGACCAAAACGAAGGTTACGGTCTCGCCGGCGGTGACTTCGATAAGATCCGCGCCGAACCCGAACTCACCCATGTCGATGACAATCTCGCGGTTGGCATCGGGCTCAAGGACGACCTCCTCTGCGGCTAAACCACACCCAGCCGCGACAAGACCAACTGCGGTCACTAGTGCTATCGGGAACTTTTTCATCATCCCGTCCTTCCGTCATCCGAGAAACATGAACAATTTCAGATCAAGTAGAGTGCTGGATAGAAAAATACCCAAACCACATCCACGAAGTGCCAATACTTCACACCGGCCTCAACCGGCCAAGAGTCTTCGTCGTATCTTCCTGCCTTCGCATTGAAGAGTAGAATCAGCAGGAAGACGAGCCCGGTTATGACGTGAAAGGCGTGAACGCCAGTCATGGTGAAAAACAGGGTTCCGAACGTTGTGCTGGTGGGAAAGGCGTCAAAGGCCTCGACCCATTCATAGGCCACTCCAGCGAGGAAGATCGCTCCCATCACAAGCGTCAGCGTCAGCCAGCGTACAAGTCCCGCCCGATCGCGTGCCTTGGCCGCTTGCTCGGCCCGCAAGGCGCTATAGCTCGAAGCCAGAAGGATGACCGTGACCAGGAGCCCAATGGACTGCGAGACTTCCTCGTTTACCTCGGTTCCCAGCAATCCGAAGCGGGCAACGAGAAGCCCAGCAAACAACATCGATTCGGAGAGAAAGAACAACCACAACCCGAAACGGTTGATCGTGATCCGGGGAGTCTCATGTTCTGCGGGCAATACCGTTGATGCCACCATCAAGCTGTTCCTTTGGTGATATTGCGAATGTGCATGAAGGAAACAAGAATGATCGCCGCCTTGGCTATCGCAATCACCGTGAGTAAGACGAACGACCCGGTGATCTCACCGACACTAACGAAATACTCAAGTAGCGTCAGGACCGCCAGCACTCCAGCAGCTACGAGTCCCGGAGACTTCGTGGATGATGCCTTATCGCTCATACTCGCTCACTGTCCTTTGCCTCTTCCAGTGTTCCAATTCCCATATCAGCATGAAGTGAGTCGGCTTCGCCATAGCCATAGGGGTCGGCAAGAATGATCGGTGGCACTTCAAAGTTCTCGTGGGGAGGCGGCGAGGGAATCTGCCACTCGAGCGTGCGAGCACCCCAGGGATTGGCCGGTGCGGTTTCTCCGCGGGCCCAGCTGTAAATGAAGTTGTAGATGAAGATGAGGAAACTCGACCCGAGGAAGAATGCACCCATGGAAACCATCTTGTTCCCAGGTTCCAGGTCCGGTGTGTAGTCGGCGATTCGCCGATTCATGCCTTGCAGGCCAATGACGAACATGGGAAGGAACGTCACATTGAAGCCCAACATGATGGCCCAGAAGTGCAGCTTGCCAAGCCCGGAGTTCATCATCTTGCCCGTCATCTTGGGGAACCAGTAGTAGATCCCTCCGAAGAGTCCAAAGATGCCTCCACCCAAGATGACGTAGTGGAAGTGAGCGACTACGAAGTAGGTGTCCTGAAGCTGGATGTCAACGGGGACGTCGGCCAAGAACACTCCTGTGATGCCGCCGATGAGGAAGTTGAACAACACACCCAGGGCGAAAAGCATTGGCACGGTGAACTTGATCTTGCCTAACCACAGTGTTCCAAGAGCGGAGAGGAAAATTACTCCGGTTGGGATGGAAATCAATTCGGTGCTCGCCAGGAAGGGCTTGCGTAAGGATTCGGCCATACCGCTGGTGAACATGTGGTGAGCCCATACCACCGAACTCAAACCCATGATTCCCAACAGCGCGCCGACGGCCCACTTATATGCGAACAGTGGCTTACGGCTGAAGTGCGAGATCATCTCCAGCGTGATGCCGAAGGCGGGAAGGATCATAATGTACACAGCAGGGTGAGAATAGAACCAGAAGATGTGCTGATAGAGCAGCGGCTCTCCGCCCGAGGCGGGATCGAAGAAGACCATTCCCGCCGTGCGGTCAAGAATGACCATGAGCATCGCCAGGGCTACAAACTGGGTGAAGATTAGCGACATCATCGCGGTGATGAAGATGGACCACACAAAAATGGGAAGGCGTCCCCACGTCATTCCCTTGGCTCGCATCGTCACCACAGTCACGATGATGTTGAGACCACCAATAATGGATGACAGCCCCAGGGTAAAGAAGGCCAAGTTGTAGAAGAGGCCACCAACATCACTCTGTACTGACAGGGGTGCGTAGCCGGTCCAGCCGGTGTCATAACCACCAAAGGCGAAGGACACCGTGAGGGCCACAAGAACGGGTGGAACCAGCCAGTAGGACAACGCATTGAGTTTCGGGAAGGCCATGTCATCGGCCCCAATCATGATTGGGACAACATAGTTTCCGAAGGCGCCAACAGTGGCGGCAACAGCAACGAATACCATCATGGTTCCGTGCAAGCTCATGATGGCGTTGTACTGGTCGGCGTTGACAACGTCCTCACCGGTACGCATGAGTTCCCAACGCATGAACATGGCGAACAAGCCCGCCATGAAGAACATCACCAAAAAGGTGACGAGGTACTGAATGCCAATGACCTTGTGATCAGTGTCAAAGTCGAAATAGCGCCGCCATCCGTGTGTGGCATAGGTTCGCTCCGGTCGACCGAACCAGGGACTGACCCAGTACTTCCACGCTCCAACACCCAAAAGCCAGCCCGATACTGCAACGAGCCATGCACCGGCGGTTACCGATTCGACCTCCCAAGCCCGGGCTCCCACCGCGGCTCGAATCGCCATGATGCCTGCGGCTCCAAGGACATAGCCAATGGCCCCACCAACAACGCCACCGACGACGGCCATTGGACCACCTACGTTCGATCTACTCACTGACTGGCCCCAATCCATGCCTCGAATTCCGCTTCACTTACGACCTCAACCCCTGTCCACATTCGAGCATGGCCGACCCCGCAGAGTTCGGCACACTGCACTCGCAACTCGTCAAACTCAGAGAATTGCCCGACCTCTTCAGCCGTCACCATGGTTTCTGTCACCAGGCCCGGAACAGCATCTTGTTTGATACGAAAGGCTGGAATCCAGAAGGAATGGATGACGTCGGTGGAGGTGATCCGGAAGAGGATCCGGGTATCAACCGGAATCATCAGGGTTCCCTGGGTCTCGACTCCGGAGTCGGGGTAGGTGTAGGTCCAGTTCCAACGCTCACCCTTCACGTCGATGATCAGGTCAGCGTCAGGCTCGGCCGCTAACTCATCCAGACCAGAGAATCCGGGGGTGACGATGGCCACCAGTGCCAGAGCGGTGCTGATCACCATCCAGCCGCCAATGAACATGCTGTTCGTCCGCACTGGCGCGCCGTCAACATTTTCGCCCCGATCTCGGTCCACGATGACGACGTAAGCCATCATCACCAGAACAAACACCATGACCGGCACCGACATATAGACGAGCAAGTCAAATGCCTCGTCTGATATTCGGGCCTCTCGCGAATTGCCGAATGGTTCCCAGGTGATAGCGACGGCCGCTATCTCACCCAGAATCGTCGCTACGAGCCACACGAGGCCAACAATCACGACCCGGTTTCGGTTTTTTCCTGTCTCCTCATCAGATGCCACGGCGGATAACATACTACGTTTTGTAGTAGATGTAACCCTTGTCACAAATTTTCTACCCAAGGCAGCCGACTTCCGCCCGTTGAAGGGCTGAATCTGACCTCCTCAACTCACCCGAGCGAGAGCAACTCGGCGAAACACGATGGTGGAAATCACCCCAAGACAGACCAGCCAGACTAACGCAAGGAATAGTGGCAATCCCTCATCGAAGGATTGAGTGAAAGCTCCATCCATCATCACTCGGACCGCGCCGTGACCGGGAAGAAACCTTCCCCAGGTTGGTGGTGCGGCGTCAAACATGGGGTTTTGTGCCAGTCCAATGTCAACAAAGGGAAGGATCAGGAGCACGTAGATCCCGCCCAGCCGACCAAAGACCGGGCCAGCAATTACGCCAATGGTTGCATAGGTGAGCGCTACGAGAAGATTGGCACCAACAAAGATCGGCCAACTCGCTGGTCGAAAGCTTAGCGACGTTACGAGTAGAGAAATTGCCGTCGCCAACAGCGAAGCGCTCATGATGACAACAAAGCGAACCCAAAGAATCTCAAGGGGACGAAACGGCGTGAGCGACAATCGCTGATCGACCTCGGCCGAGTCGACAATGACAAAGAGACCCGCAAGCGAGGCCAAAAACCCAACCGTGATCGGGACCATGATGGCTCCGTGCACCTCATCCATGGGAAGTATCTGCAGAGTCCTCGCCCCAGCCTCAGCCAGTTCAACCGGCGTCGGACTGTTCGGAGTTACCGCGATCGACTCCGAAATGAAGGCGGCCGGTAGACCGACCACCAGAATCCACATTATCGGCATTCGCTGAAGCTGGCGGAAAGCTGCCTTCTGTGCAGCATAGATTCGCCGCCGAAAAGGCGGCGGCTCCTTGGTCGCGAACGAGCCACTCCTGGTCGTCATGGCCAAGGCCAGCACCGCCACGCCCAAGGCCAGCACGACAATCAGACCGGAAAGGCCAAGATCACCCAGTAACCCAGCAGTTCCCGAATCAATACTGGTGATGACCGATGTCGGGTAGTAGAGAGGAAAGAATTGCGAGAGTCGGCCGACTCCCCCCATCGCCGGGCCAAAGAAGACATCGAAGATCCAAATAAAGACCACCAGAAGTGAGCCGTTCATCTCCGATTCGATCAGGGCTCCGACGGCAACCCCAATGCCGACATAGATGAGTGAAAACAAAATGGTGGCCCCAACGACTCGCCAGGAAAGACCCGAATTGGTTCGGACTCCCAAAGCAATCAGCGCACCCAAGGTTGACACGGCAGCTAGGGCCAGCGTCGAGATCAGTCTCGATGCAACAACCGCGATCGCTCCAACCCCAGCCTCGGCCAACCGGCGATCGGCATTGCGTGAGGTTGAAACATGGAAGAACCCTGACACCCCCGCCAAAACGGCGGCCGCCCACCCGGCAGTAGCAGCCTCAATGTTGCCCACTTCGCCCAGTCCCCCAAGAATGTCGGCGAAGTCCGCAAGTACTCCGGCTGACAGGGTCACGAACACTAGCGGTACGACAATGAGCAGGATCAAGTTGAGCGGGCGACGCCCAAACTCGGCCAACCAACGAGTGCTCAGTTTGAGTATCACCGCTGCACCGCCCGTCCATCAACGAGGTCATAGATTCGGTCGAACCGCTCCTCGTCGGCGATGAAGTGACTGATGATTAGAAGGCTGGCCCCCGCGTTTCGTCTTCGAGATGTCAGATCCCAGAATCGTTGATAGGTATCCCAATCGAATCCCGCGTATGGCTCATCGAGGCAGAGCAGAGCCGGATCATGCATCATGGCAATTGCCAGATTCAGCTTGGACCGCGTGCCGCCAGAAAGTTCTTCCACCCGAGTCTGAGCGAAGCGGGCAAAGTCCAAGTCTTCGTAGAGTTTCTCAGTCGAGCTGCTTAGCTCGGATCGACTCATTCCATAGGCAGCTCCAAACAATTCCAGGTGCTCATCACAGCGTAGGCGCTCATAGAGCACGGGGACCTGGGGGCAGTATCCAAACCGATCTGTGCGTTGAACGGTGCCAGCATCCGCTTGGAGAGCTCCAACCAGAATTTTCATGAGAGTGCTTTTGCCCGCGCCATTCTCACCAACCAAGCCGACGATTTCCCCCGATGTGAGGCTGAGGTCTACCCCCTTTAGGACGGGGAAGGAGCGGCGGCGCGTTGGCAGGCCGCGGCGATACTCCTTCCATATCCCGGCCGCCTCGAGAACTATTTGGTCTCCTACCCCTAGGTTCGGGGCGTTCACACTCTCGGGTGTGGCCATCATGGAACTCTCCTTTAGCCAGGGAAACCCTACTGCTCTACATTCTATCGACTATACCCTATAGGGGTATAGGGTATAGTCGATAGGGTATAAGGCATGGGGCAAGAACCAAAGCAGGCAAGAGCATCGCCTCCTAGTCCGGCCGGACCCCGCCTGGTCAGCAGTGCCCGGCTGCCGCCGGCTCAATGTCGCGGTTGCGACCCGTTTGTGGGTCCCAACCGCGACAGGGAACGCCCGACTTCGGCTCCCGCTCGGCTCACGGAGGCTTCGCAGGGGGAAGCAGACTCAACCGACCGGCTGGTCAGCGGTGCCCGGAGTGGGACTTGAACCCACACGACTCTTTCGAATCCGAGGGGTTTAAGCCCTCTGCGTCTGCCAATTCCGCCATCCGGGCCGGGACGACAGCGTAACTTGATTGTCTGCCAACAGGCCACCGCTCCGGCACTCTGACCACAGAGCCCCAGTTAAGGAAACCAACTAGGTAAACCGGCCGAGGGTTTTGACGATGAAGGCCACCAGCAGCGCAGCGACAATGAGGTAGATCACCGTGCGCAGGAGAACAGGCAACCACCGACTCAGCACAGTTTCTTCTTCTACGACGCTCTCCATAGTGGCCCAGTGTCCCAGAGATTGAGTCCGGCCTCAAGGCACGCTCTCGAAGAAACCGTCACGCAGCCTCATGGTGACTACGCCGAGCGAGACCACGTCGATTTGGTCGACCCGAACCGACCAGTGACAAACCGGACTGGGCGCAGTCCGCGCCTGCAAGAGCCCCGCGGGAAACACCTTCCCAAAGACGTTCGCGTAGAGCACCGGCCTCTCGGCCGGCCAAGTCATTGGCGGCAAGGACCCCGTCGATCATGTCTGCCAAAACTGCCATTGGTGCCCGGCCTCGCAGTGCAACTGCCACCGTGACCGAGCCGTCGGGCCAGCGACGAATGGAACGAGTTTGACCTGGACGGCGCGGCGGACTACGAAACGTTGGCACCCGATAACCCTCGGCCCGAACGATGTGACCCATCTGGCGCGCCGCCTCGGAGAAATCCAAGGACCCCATCGTCATGATGCCACCATACAAGTGACACCCTGCTCGGTGTCGTAGCAATTTGTACCGTCCTGCTCCACACCACCAGCATGACAATCACCTGTGACAACGCCAAAATCGATCGCCTTTGCCAAAGACCCCATCAGTGGGGATCACGCCCCGATAGGCCAAACTGATCGCCATGTCCGAGCTCGACCAGCCCCTTCGCCTCAATCCGGCCCAACAACAGGTGTTGGACGAACTCGGGGCGACCCAACGCCCGACTTTTCGAGATGATCTGCGCGACCATCTACGAGCCGAACTCGAAGGTGCCATCGGCGACGCCGTCAGCGACGCCCTAGCCGACACCAATGAAACCCTCTACCTGTCCAAACACAAACTTAGTCTCCTTCATGGCTGTGAGACCCGATTTTTAGCTGAGGAGAAA
>JAJRXF010000028.1 GCA_024276425.1 Actinomycetes bacterium
CTTGTTGGATGGGGAAGCCACCCGTTCCTGTCTTATGCTGGCGGTCCAGGCCCAAGGTAAAGAAATTACCACCATCGAGGGACTAGCTGGACCCGATGGACAGCTTCATCCTATTCAGCAGGCCTTCCACCAATCACATGGTTTCCAATGCGCATTTTGCGCCCCGGGCTTCATCATGACGACCATGGCTCTCCTCGATCGCAACCCGTCGCCAACTCGCGACGAGATTCGAGAGGAATTGTCGGGCAACTTATGCCGCTGCACTGGCTACCACACGATAGTCAACGGGGTCGAGACCGCAGTGAGCCTGTACCGCTCACCATCGAAAGACGCGAGTCGACAAGACGCTAGCAAATCAACGGGGCAGGCCAATGCGTGAACCGCTGTCCGACAACGCCAGGCCAAAAAGCAGCCCAGGACCAGTAGCGGTGGGCCGATTTGTCGGCCAAAGCGTGAAACGGGTCGAGGACCAACGCCTGCTGACCGGCAACGGGTCCTATGTAGCCGACGTCAACCTCAACGGAGTAAGTCACGCCGCCTTTCTCCGATCCCCCTATGCCCATGCCGAAATTCTCTCCATTGACATTGACGAGGCCGTAGCGCTTGATGGCGTGGTAGGTGTCTACACCGGAGCGGACATGGAGCGCCTCACCAATCCCTTCGCCCCGGCCTCATCGCTTCCAAACCAATACACTCCGGTTTTCTATGGCCTGGCGACCGACCGGGTCCGCCACGTCGGCGACCCGATTGCCATCATCGTGGCAACCAGTCGGGCAATCGCAGAAGACGCAGCCGAGTTGATCGACGTCGAGTACAAGCCGCTGCCAACGGTAACCAACCATCGACAGGCCACGGATCCCACTATTCCACCGATCTGGCCCAAGGGGTCAACCAACCTGCTGTATCAGGAGAAGAAGACCTACGGCGACCTCGACTCGGTGTTCGCCAAGGCCGATCACGTGTTCACCGAGACCTTCAGCTGTCATCGGGTCTCGAACCAACCCATGGAAACAAGGGGTTCGGTGGCCGAAATCGACCCGGGAAACGGCCAAATCACCTATCACGCAGCCACCCAGTCCGCCCACCTGCTGCGCTGGGTTCTGGCCGCGTCGGTCGAGCGCGAACCAGTCCTCGACTCGATCAAGTATCTGGCCACCAACCTCGACCGATTAAAGAAGTTTGGATCCGGGGCCAAGGCTTTCGTGAAGGACAAAAAGGAGGATCTAGCCAAGTCCGACACTTCAGCCAGTTTCCATCAGATCAAGACTGACCGCTCGACACTCCCTCACCTTGGTCGGTCCTTCCTCAACACTCTGGCTTCGCGGCGATTCCCCCGCGTTGTGGCCCAAGACGTCGGTGGTGCCTTTGGATCCAAGGGCCCCGTCAACCGGGAAGACATCGCCCTGTTGGCCGCGGCCATCGATCTCAACCGATCAATAAAGTGGATCGAAGATCGTTCGGAGAACCTGGCCGATGGAGGGCACGCCCGAGAAGAAGACATGACCATCTCTGTGGCGGTGTCCAGTGATGGCATCATCCAGGGGCTGAAGGTCGACCTCATTATGGACCAGGGGGCCTATCCGGCCATCCCGTTCAACTGTGGCCTGTTCGCCAACATGATCAAGGTCATGATGCCCGGCCCCTATCGCTTGGGAGCCTATGAGATTGCTATGCGAATCGTGGCCTCCAACAAGGGGCGCTACGTGCAATACCGCGGGCCGTGGGCAAATGAGACCTGGGTTCGCGAGCGCATGCTCGACGTCGTCGCCGCTGAATTGGGGATGGCTCCAACGGAGCTTCGACTCAAGAACATGTTCGGCCCCGAGGATCTGCCTGCCTCCATGATCACTGGGCCCGACCTTGATTTAGATATGACTGCCAAGGCCACCTTGGTCAAGGCCATCGAAGTCGCCGACCTCGATGCCTTTGAACGGGCTCAGGCCCAAGCGCGTGAAGATGGGCAGTTCCTCGGCATTGGGTTTGCCACCTATCACGAGGCTGCTCCCGGACCAGACAACTTCTGGGAAGCAATCAACCCCGGCTCCGATGCCGTCCTCCCCGAACGGGTCGACGCCGTCCTCAGTCGAAACGGGACCGTGTCAATCAAGACTCAACAACTACCCCACGGGCAGAGCCACGAAACCACCTATGCCCAGTTGGCCGCCGACGAACTTGGCATTGAACTTGGTGACGTAGAGCTGATCTATGGAGACACTGACAACACTCCCTTTGGTCTATTGGGGACGGGTGGCAGCCGAGGCGGACCGGTCGGAGGGGGTGGCGTGACCTTCTCCAGCCGACAACTACGAGAGCGCATCCTGGCCGAGGCAGCAGATCTGATGGAAGCCTCGGTCGATGACCTAGAAATCAACATGGGCAAGATCCACGTCCGCGGGGTTCCCGCCATCTCCAAATCGTTCGCCGACGTGGCCAAATCCGTCATAAAGAAGGGCCAAGCAGCCTCCGAGGAGAATGCCCTGGAGACCCACGTCGTCTACAGCAACGCCGGAAACGGCGGCTGGGCCTGCTCCACCCATGTGTGCTGGGTCAATGTTGATCTCGAAACCGGCTTTGTCACCATCCCCCGCTATGCGGTGATCGAAGACTGTGGCCAAATGATCAACCCGGCGATTGTCGAAGGCCAGATTCGTGGCGGCGTCGCCCAAGGGATTGGCGCGGTTTTCTACGAAAAGGCCACCTATGACGAGTCGGCCAACTTTCAATCCAGCACCTACATGGACTACCTGATTCCCACCACGATGGAGATTCCCGATATCGAGATCTACCACATTGAGACCCCGGCCAACGTCGAGGCTGACTATCGTGGTGTTGGCGAAGGAGGCATGATCGGCTCACCGCCAGCAATCACCAACGCGGTTGAAAATGCGCTGGCCCATCTTGATGTCCGTGTCACTGAACAACACCTTCCACCCACCAAGATTCTGGAGCTGGCGGGCGTCATCGAAGCACCTTCTGATGTTCGTGAATTGGAGTGACCCAAGCACTCGATCTCCTGAAGACCGCGGTAGGTGACGCTGGCTGGTTATCCGGCGAAGACATGGCCACCTACAGCCGCGACTGGCGCCATGTCTACCAGGCAGACCCTTTGCTCGTGCTCCGCCCGAAGAACACCCAGGAAGTCGGTGAAGTTGTCCGAATCTGTAGTCGCCATGGCATCACCATTGTCTCCCAAGGGGGAAACACGGGGCTCGCCGGTGGGGCCGTCGCCTACCACAACCGCCCAAGTGTCATCGTGGCTACCACCCGGCTAAATAGCATCCTCGATGTCGATCCCGAGGGATTCACGATCAGCGCCGAGGCAGGGGTAACCATTGAGCGACTTCAGGACGCGGCTCGCCAGGTGAACCGCGAGTTGGCGATCGACTTTGGCGCTCGTGGATCAGCCACTGTTGGGGGCGCAGTCTCCACCGACGCCGGTGGGATCAACGTTCTTCGTTCAGGAACGATGCGAGACCAGGTGTTGGGGCTAGAGGTTGTCCTTCCTGACGGGCGGGTTTGGGACGGTCTGCGAGCCCTACGCAAGGATGCCAGTGGGTATGGGCTCAAACACCTCTTCATCGGCGCCGAGGGCACATTAGGAGTGGTGACCAAGGTGGTCCTCAAACTGGAGCCGCGTCGGGTCTACAACCAGTCGTTCCTGGCCGCAGTCGCCGATTTTGATCGACTCTCCGAACTCTACGCTCTGGCTCAGGAGACCGCACAGCAGTCTCTCTCTGCTTTTGAGCTCCTCCCAGACCTTGGAGTCAACCGAGTTTGTGAGAAGTTCCCCTCGCTCTACCGGCCAATGGCCACAGTTGCCGACTGGTATGTGCTTGGCCGCATTTCCAGCAACGAGCCGGCGGACGAACTACTCGACGGCTTGCTAGCAACCGCGTCGGGGCGAAATCTCATTCATAACGCCGTTGTTGCCCAGTCCGCGTCCCAGGAAGAAAACCTATGGATGCTTCGTGATGAGCTACCTCCAGAGTTTCTCTTCTCTATCAAAGGGGCAAAATTCGATGCGGCGGTGCCGGTCAATCACGTTGCCTCCTACTACAACCGAGTTGCCGAGTTCGCCGCAACCTTGAATCCGGCCCCGGTAGTATACGCCTTTGGCCATGTAGGCGACGGCAACCTGCATCTGTATTTGTTCAATTGGTCGGCGGAGACGGGCCAACCCCAGGCAATGACTGAGGAGCAACGTCTGATGATCGAGCGGAGGGTGGATCAGATCACCTGGGACTTCGGAGGCACGATCAGTGCCGAGCACGGGGTTGGTCAAGAGTTAACTCTTCGGATGGCCGAGCAGAAACCCGAGGTTGAGTTAGATCTGCTGGCCCGTATCAAGCGGGCGATCGACCCCGACGGTTTATTTAATCCCGGTCGAGGAGCTCAGGGCTCCTGGGAGTAGCCGTGTGGTGGGACTACCAAGGCGACTCTCCGGGACACCGTGGTTGTGTTGACGTCCTCTAAGCCGCTTCTTGGAGGGCATTGTCCAGACAACGAGCAAAGTTTTGGTGACGCTGATTGGCCTCGACAGACGACGCCACGCGTGAATCATCCAGTTGCGTTGCCTGTGATCGCGGTGGGACAGGCACACGAGCCACGAACTCATGATAGGAATCGGTTGCCGGGTATTCACGAAGTACGCCAGTCAGCCAGGCTGCTCGCCGAGCCAGACCAGGATTGGCATCGTTCGGAGTTGGTCGATCCCCATCGAGCACGGGCTGAGGCACATCGCTCGTAGTCTGCTGCGGTTCGGCCAGTTCGCACCCAGCCGGCTTGAGGGATACTTCCTCAGAAATAGCCTGAGCGAAGGCGACGTCGTAGGCCGACTTGAGAACTCGAAAGGCCTCAGCATTGCCGCTCTGGTCTGGGTGGGCGAGCCTCGCCAGCCTCCGAAATGCCTTCTTGATCATTTGCCGAGAGGCGCCTGGCGAAACGCCAAGAACCGCACAAGCCGTGGTCCCGTCCATGGAATCCATCTTCCTTGATGTTGTATCCAGCAGATCCTTCTGCTGTGGTCAGTCTCGGCTCCGACAAGGTGCCTAACGATGGGCCGTTCGGCTATACCGAGCGGGCTCATCTGACCCACCAAACCAAGGGGTCACGATCAACTAGGCGTTGACTGGAACTTTCTCGTCCGCAGGAGAGTCTTCGCTTGTGCCCTCTTGAGGGTTGGGAGTGGCGGGTTCCTCAACTCCCTCTTTATCGTCAACTCTCTCTTCGTCTTCAACTCTCTCTTCGTCTTCAACTCTCTCTTCGTCTTCGATCGCAGCCTTCTCAGCCGCAGCCTTCTCAGCCGCAGCCTTCTCAGCCGCAGCCTTCTCAGCCGCAGCTTCCTCGGCGACTCGAGCGGCCTCTTCGGCTTCTCGCCGAGCCAGTTCCTCTTCTTCAGCCATCCTGGCCAGTTCGGCATCACGGGCCGCTGCCTCCACCGGATCGAAGATCGTGTGCAGACGAAGTCTGCCAAAGACCGTCAGCGAGTCGAGAATGATTGGAGGCAGGCTGGCATCCTCGCGGGCGAGCGGAACCTCGAAGTTGGATGAGGCAAGGAAGGCGACCCCGCTGGGACGTACCTCGACACCGTCGGGAACGATGATCTCTACCCCACCAAAGACCGAGGTTACCGAAATCTTGACGTTCTTTAGGCCCTCCTCGGTATAGGCCTTTCGCATGTCAAGGTGGCAGGTGCCAAAGACGGCAAAGACCGCAGACTTCGCTGGGATCTGCCACAGTCCCCGACGGCGACACCGCCCAAGGAACGCCGACATCTTTGCCGGCTTCTCTACTGGTTTCTTGGCTGCCTTGCCCATTTCGGTCCCTTTCAGAACATCACCTTGCCTCCTCTATCGACGCTATGGATGGCCAACCTGAGCGAACAATGTTGATCACTAGACAAATGTTAGGAGGAGTGTCACTGGAAACAAGGGGGCAGACGGATCGCCTTGAGACCCGTTTTGACATTTTGTATGGCACCATACAAACTGCAACTAGAACATGAGCTTCTACAACCCGCCCAAACTCACCCATACCAGCATTCCCTCCGAGATACTGTCGGCGGAGACCCTGGGAACCGGCCTGTCCCCGTGGAGGCGGGTTGAGACCACGCTCATGACCACGGCAACCACGATGCGGCTGGCCTATGACGCCTGTTTCGCACCCCTCGGCCTCAATCTCACCCAAGCGTCCATGCTGTCCTACATCGTCGAGTTCGGGCCAACAACACAGTCCAGTATTGCCAGTCACCTCGGCCATGGTCGAGCGGCAACCGGGTCAACGATCGATCAGCTTGAACAACGCGGTCTGGTCGAGCGGTTCTCCGACCCCGACGATGGACGTGTCCGACTTGTTCAGGTGACGTCCCAGGGCATTGAGATGGCCGAACGGATCCGGGAACTCGACCTTTACGTTTCCAACGAACTACGGTCCGGAATCTCACGGGCAGAACGTCGCGCACTTGCCTCCGTGCTGAACCGCCTCCAACTCAATATGTTGCGGGTTCTCAGCCAGGATCACGTCACCACCGACCTCAGCAGTACCGATCAATATTGAAATGGAGCAACAATGCATGACGCAGTAATCGTCGATGCCATCCGCACCCCGGGTGGACGACGCAACGGAAAACTAAAGGATTGGCACCCCGCCGACCTTGCGGCCCACGTCCTCAAGGCCTTGGCCGAGCGAAACAATCTGGATCCGGCCCTCGTCGATGACGTCATCATGGGTTGTGTCATGCAGGTTGGCGAACAAAGTCTCAACATTGGCCGCAACGCAGTTCTGACCGCTGGCTGGCCCGAAACGGTTCCCGCCACCACGATCGACCGCCAATGCGGGTCTAGCCAACAGGCGTTGCATTTCGCCGCCCAAGGCGTTATGGCCGGAGCCTACGATGTCGTCATCGCAGCGGGGGTTGAGGTGATGACCAGAACACCAATGGGCGCTTCGATTGTGAAGGACATGGGGTTCCCTTTTCCCCAGGCAATGTTTGACCGCTATGAGGAAACCGGCCTGCCCCCACAGGGAATCGGAGCCGAAATGATTGCCGACGAGTACGGCATCACACGTGAAGATCTCGACGCTTTCGGGGCCATGAGCCAACAGCGAGCCGCACTGGCCACCAAGGAAGGAAGATTCGAAAACGAGATCATTCCCGTCCCCGTCGACCTCGGCAGTGGTGAAGAGATGATGACCTCCGATGAGGGCATCCGCGAGGGCAGCACCGTGGAGACCCTGGCCAAACTCAAGCCTGCCTTTAAGGAAGATGGCAAGGTGACTGCGGCCAACTCTTCACAAATTTCTGATGGGGCGTCGGCATGTCTGATCATGAGCGAGGCCAAAGCTAAGGAGCTTGGCCTCAAGCCACGAGCCCGGTTCCACACCTTTGCCGTTGTGGGCACCGACCCAGTCACGATGCTGAAAGGACCAATCCCTGCGACCGCCAAGGTCCTGGAGCGCTCCGGACTCAGCTTGGATGACATCGATGTCTTCGAGGTCAACGAGGCTTTCGCTTCGGTTGTGTTGGCCTGGGCCAAAGAAACCGGCGCCGACATGGACAAGGTAAATGTCAACGGTGGAGCCATCGCCCTTGGGCACCCACTCGGATCTTCGGGCACCAAGCTGATGTCAACCCTGCTTAATGAGTTGGAGCGAACCGGTGGACGCTACGGCTTGCAAACCATGTGCGAGGGTGGCGGACTCGCCAATGCAACAATTATCGAAAGGATCATGGACTGATGCCACGTATCAACCTTGAGGGCTCATCCTCAGTTATTACCGGGGGGGCCTCCGGAATCGGTGAGGCTTCAGCCCGCCAGCTGGCCGCTCTCGGGTCTCGGGTCGTGATTGCCGACCTGAACGAGGAAAAAGGGGCGGCCGTTGCCAAGGAACTCGGTGGTCTCTTCGTCAAGTGCGACGTCACCAGCGAAGAGGACGGAGCTGCGGCCGTTGCGGCCGCTTCGGAAATGGGTCCACTCCGGGCGTTAGTCAACTCAGCTGGTATCGGCATGGCCGCCCGGACAGTCGATCGAAACAACGACCCGATGGCCCAATCCACCTTTGACCTCGTCATCCGAATCAACTTGCTTGGTTCATTCAATATGCTACGCCAGTCGGCCGCCGCCATGGCCAAGAACGATCCGCTTGACTCCGATGGCCAGCGAGGAGCCATTGTCAACATGGCTTCGGTCGCAGCTTTTGATGGTCAGATTGGTCAGGCCGCCTACTCCGCATCTAAAGGAGGCATCGTGGGCATGACCCTGCCAATTGCCCGCGACCTTTCGGCCATTGGCGTTCGGGTCAATACCATTGCCCCAGGGCTGATCGACACTCCGATCTATGGAGAGGGCGAGCAGTCCGACCAGTTCAAGGCCCACCTTGGCCAATCGGTGCTCTTCCCCAAGCGCCTGGGCTACGGCGAGGAGTTGGCCTTCATGGTGATCGAACTCATCACCAATCCCTATATGAACGCCCAAACAATCCGAGTTGACGGTGGGATCCGGATGCCGCCCAAGTAAAACATCGATTGTCCCAAAACTGATCGTGTAATCGCCATCATTGCCGGCGAGTACACGATCAATTCGGCCAGCTTGCTCTGCCATACCAGCCTGATAGTCGGCGACCCGGCCAGAAGCTGGCGGCGGCGTGCTTCCAGCCGGGTACATAAACAAAGTAGCAGCCAGACGTGAACCACGCATAAAATGAGTTTGGCATAGGGAACAAATCTTCAGCCCAGCCAAGCGAGTCCAGGGCCGGTCGCTGGTCATTGGGCCAAAACGACGGCCAAGACTACGGGGTGTTGCTTCCGCTTCCCGCTCCAAGAATCTTCTTCAGGATTTGGACGAAGCGATGGATGTCGGCGAAAGAGTTATAGAGAGGAACCGGCGCAACTCGAATGACATCGGGATAGCGCCAGTCAAGGGACACTCCGTTGGCCCGTAGCTGCTCGAACACCTGGCGCCCATCGAGGTTCGGATCGGTTACCCGCAACGCAAACTGGCAGCCACGCTCGCTCATCGGCTTGGGGGTCAAGCTCTCAATGCCAGAACCGAGTTCTGTGTCCATCAGGTAGTCCATGTAACGGATCTGGAGCTCGGCCTTTGAGCGCATGGACTCAATGCCCCCAACCTCATCAATAAGCTCCAACGAGGCCCGCAACGGAGCCATCGATAGAACAGCGGAACAGGAAAGCTGCCAGGATTCCGCCGAGGTGATGGCGTCGAAACTGTTGCTCATCTCAAAGCGGGTTTCCTTGTTAGTTCCCCACCAGCCAGTGAGCTTCTTCAAGGACTGGTCGTTCAGGAAACGTTCGTTGACAAATGCGCCACCAATCCCACCCGGTCCAGAATTGAGATATTTGTACGTGCACCAGGCGGCGAAATCCACATCCCACTCCCCCAGCTTGACCAAGACGTTGCCTGCCCCGTGAGCCAAGTCAAAGCCAACCTTGGCTCCGACCTCATGACCGGCTTTGGTTATGGCTTCCATGTCAAGGACCTGACCGGTGTAGTACTGAACGCCCGGGAGAAGCACCAGCGCCAATTCGTTGCCGTGGGCAGCGATAGTGGCCAGAATATCCTCGGGATGCAGGGTGTCGGCCCCCTTGCGGGGTTTGACCACCACCATTGAGGTGACTGGGTCAAATCCTCGTTGCCGGATCTGGGACTCGACCGCAAAATGGTCTGAGGGAAACGCGTGCTCCTCGATCAAGATTTTGTGTCGTTGGGGTGTCGGGTCATAGAAGCTAATCATCAGCAAGTGCAGATTGACAGTAAGCGAGTTCATGAGCACGACCTCATCGCTTTTGGCCCCAACAATTGCAGCCATCTGATCCACCATCAGGTCCTGATAGCGAGTCCATTGGGTAGTGCCGGTGAAGTGCCCCTCAACCCCAAACTCGCCCCAGCGGTCTAGTTCGAGATCGACATAGTCGCGAGCACGTTTGCTGATCAAACCCAGCGAGTTACCAACCAAATAGATGGCAGGCTCGCCGCTTTCCCCGGCCGGGATGCTGAACTCAGCCCGGACCGACGCCAGAGGGTCATTGGCGTCGAGTTCGGCCGCAAACTCGGCTCCAGATGAAAACATGTTGGTTTGCATGGTCATGACCTCATCCCTCCAGCCCAAAGAAGGACTTGGCGTTGTCAAACAGAAGCTTGGCTTTTGCGCCCGGGCTCAGATGGGTTGACTCGTCAATCAACTGGCCGGGGTTTACCTCACCCAAAGGAAAGGGATAGTCCGAACCCATAAGGATTCTATTTTCCCCCATGACCGCGACCTGGAGGCGGAGCGCATCATCACCAAACACCGCCGAGTCCACGCTAAACCGGTTGGTGTAAGACGACGGCGGATTTGGACAATCGACCCGAACAATGTCGCGCCGATGCCAAGCATTATCGACCCGCCCGATTTGGGCGGCAAAGTTGCCACCACCATGACAGAAGCAGATCTTCAGATGTTCGGGCAGGCGCTCGAAAGCCCCAGACAGGATGAGAGACAAGATGGCAAGATGAGTCTCGGTTGGCATACCGACCAACCAACTCAACATGTACTTGCTCATCCGATCCTGGGCCATCACGTCCCACGGGTGAACCAACACGGGGATCCCCTCATCGGCGCAATGGTGGAGAAATCGGACAAGCTCTGGATCATCAAGATTTCGGCCAGAAACGTTGTTGCCAATATGGACTCCGACGTGGCCCGCCGCCACCGCCCGGCTGACCTCGGTGCAAGCCAAGTCGACGTCCTGGAGTGGAACCTGGCAGAGGCTCTTGAGTCGCGCCGGATCAACGTCGCACATTTCCAGAGCCAAGTCGTTGATCATTGCGGCCCAGCGGGCGACCACCTTGGCCTGTCCTGAGTAGGAAAACAGCATGGGCGTCGCCGACATTACTTGGACCGTGACTCCAGATTCGTCCATTTGGGATAGGCGGGCCTCGGCATTCCACAGGGGAGCCTGCACCGGTCGGTACTCGGCATCACCCGCCATCATGAATCCGGTTCCATCCCCGTCGTCCCGCAACCATGGGGTCGCTTCTAGCCCGAGCACATCACCTTGGCTACGAGTGATCTTTGGATAGAAGTGAGCGTGAACGTCAATCCTTGGAGCCTTCACTAAATCGATCGACACAGGGGCTCCTAAACGGCGTTGGTTCGAAGGGCGGCGGTGGCCTTCATTTCGACCAAGATGTGGGGATGAGGTAGCTGATGCACTGCGACAGTAGTTCTGGCTGGTGCCTGCCCCCCGTCGAGAGCGGCCTCGTTAAAGAACTTGCCCCACTCAGCATTGTATGGGCCAAAGTCGTTCATGTTGACCAGGAAGACTCCGACATCAACCATGTCGCTTCGATCAAGCCCGATGGTCCGCAGAATCCTCTCAAGATTGTGAAGGACTGCTCTTGTCTGGGCCGCAATATCGAGAGTGGTGGTTCCCATCTCGTCAACGTCGGCACCGACGAAGCTTCCGTCACCAAGCCGCGAACTCGTCCCGGATACAAAGGCGAACCCGGCGGCTACTCGTAGGTGAGGAAATAGGCCGCGAGGCGGCACCAAGTGATCGTATTCCAAGGCCGAACCTTCTGCTGTTTCTGACACCGCAACATCATGCCCTAGGACGGACCGTCACACCACACCGAGCGGCCCAAGCGCCCAACAGGCAGTCAGTTCTGTGACTCATCGAACTGGGGATTGGTTGAGGCGCCAGCGAGGCCACAACACTCAAGTGCGGCCTCGCGAATCTGCTCTTCTGAAACGAGAACCAGGTTGGCTGCCTCACCAAGAGGGATAAAGGAGTCCGCTCCTGACAGCCGCCGGATCGGGCCTCTAAACCCCCCTTCCACGAGTTCGCTAATGATCGCCTCGCCAACGCCTCCAGAGTGACGAGTCTCATCAACGATGAGAACTCGACCAGTAGAGTTGGCCTCCCGCAGGAGATCTTCGGTTGGCAGGGGGGCCAGCCATCGAAGGTCGACCACGCCGACCTCAAGGTCGAACAAGTCACGCAAATGCTTACGAACTCGCAGGCTCATGAACAGACCATTGCCAAAGGTCACGATAGTGAGATCTGTCCCCTTGCCGTGGGTCCTGGCTCGTCCAATTGGCGCGTGACGAACACCCTTGCCCGATCGAACCATGTCGACATCAGTCGGTTCGGCCAGCCAAAGCCCGTCCCCCTCCACGTGCAGGTCAGCGGTGTGATAACGAGCAATGGGTTCGAGCATTACCGAGACGGTGCCATCGACCTTCGCCGCTGCCAGACATGTCCGAAGCATTGGTGCCGCATCCAGAGGGTGTGCGGGAACGGCAAGGACCAGCCCAGGGATGTCTCGCAACACCGCAACCGAGTTGTCGTTATGGAAATGACCACCAAAGCCCTTCTGATAACCAAAGGCCGCCACTCGTACCACCATCGGGTTTTTGTACTGAGTGTTTGAGAAGAACGACAATGTGGCGGCCTCACCCCGAATTTGATCCTCAGCATTGTGTAGATAGGCCAGATATTGAATCTCTGGAACGGGCAAGAAGCCGTTGAGTGCGGAACCCAGAGCATGGCCCATGATGGATTGCTCATCCAATAGGGTGTCGAAAACTCGCTTGGGCCCGAATCGCTTTAGCAGCCCCCGGGTCACTCCATACACCCCACCCTTGCGAGCGACATCTTGGCCCAAGATGAGAATCTCCGGGCTGACCTCTGCCGCCCGCTCAAGCGTGGAATTGATCGTTTGGGCCAGGGTGCTCGGTGCAGATCTATGTCCGTCGCCTCCAGTTCCAGCCAGCTCATAGGCCACAGAAGCAACGATCTCGGGTGACTTCGGAGACAGGGAAGCCAGGACCTCTGCCGCCGATCCGATCCTGGCTTCGCTAGCAAGCTGGTTGGCTCGAGATCGAATGTGTTCTCGTTCGTCTAGGTACCAATCAATAAGATCCGACACTTCACATTCGCTGGACTCAACCAAAATCTTGGCTGTGCCCAAGATTGGATCCTGGGCGTAGTCTTCCCGTATCTCAGTCGCGCTGCGATAGGCGGTTTCGACGTCAGATCCAGCATGGGCCAGGAACCGCACCGTTCGCAGGTGCAAAACCGCTGGCTGACCCGACTCGCGTGCGAGCCGACTGAGATCAGCGGTCATCGTAAGGACTGCGGCCGGATCGTTGCCGTCGACCGACGCATAATTGAGGGACCAGCGGCCTTCCAACGAACGCTCCACCCAACCTGGCGGGCTTGGTGTGCTTATCCCAAGGCCATTGTCCTCGATCACAAAAAGGATAGGCACTCGTTCGCCCCGGTGGAACGTGTTGGCCGCCCAATTTAGTGCGCCCTGGGCCGTCGAATGGTTCAATGACGCATCACCCAGGCTGCAGACAACAACGGAGTCCGCCAGGTACCGCCCATGTACTCCTGACCGACCAATACTGCTGGCCAGGCCAACAGCGCGGGGCAGATGTGAGGCAATGGTCGAGGTCTGAGGAATGATGTTCAGTTCCCGCCGACCAAACACTTTATGCCTTCCGCCCGACATCGGTTCCTTCGCCGAGGCGAACATGCCCCGCAGCACGTCGTCCACCGGATCGATTTCCTCAGCCATGTCCGGATCCTCGTTGGCTTGCATGGCTCGGGCGATATAGAAGCCGCCCGAGCGATAGTGCAGCAGGGCCGGGTCGGTTCGCCGCAACGCCAAAGCAACCGCGGCGTTGGACTCATGACCAGCCGAACCAATGGTGTAGTAGCCAACTCCCTGGGTCCGCATGAGACGAGCCGTGTGGTCCAACAACCGGCTTCGCACCTGGGCTTCGAACACCATGTCGGCTGTAGCCGGATCAAGCGGATCGTCATGACCGGCTGAACAGGTCAGGCTGGCTAGACCCTCCAGCAGAGCGGCCTCAACTGGGTCAAGGTCACCAGGGAACTCTCGCACATAACTGGAACACATGTTACAATCTCAATTTCGTATGTATTAGTTCACACAGATGCCGACGCGTACCGTAGCCGAGACTGGCAGTGACGTCCCCTTTGTGTACAGAGACGAGCGACTATGACAATCAGTGATTCCACCGGCCCGCGCGAGTCAATCATTGACCGGATCGCCGTTCTCGGTTTGGGAAAAGTTGGACTGTTGGCGGCGAAGCTTCTCCACCAGGGTGGCTTCAGCGTCGTCGGCCACGATCTCCGGGCTCCGTTGGAAAGCCTGCCGTTCCCAGTCCAAACCACCGATGTCGCATCCGCCAATGACCTGAGGGCACAATTGGGCGACGTTGACGCGGTGCTGTCTTGCCTGCCCTACCAACTGAATGTTGGCGTCTCCGACGTGGCTCACGAACTGGACATTCACTACTTCGACCTGACCGAGGATGTACCAACTACCCAGCACATCCGCAAGCTAGCAGAGACTTCAAAGGGACTCATGGCCCCCCAGTGTGGCCTGGCTCCGGGGTTCGTTGGCATTGTCGCTGCCTCTCAAGCCGCAAGCTTTGACGTCTGCAGATCGATCCGCATGCGGGTCGGTGCTCTTCCCCAGCATCCCACCGGCCTTCTTGGCTACGCCTTTAACTGGTCGCCTGAGGGAGTCGTAAACGAATACCTAAATGACTGTGAGGTCATTGAAGAGGGCGTGCACAAATGGGTTTCGCCGATGGAGTGGCTTGAGACGGTCTACGTCAACGGTGTCAAGCTTGAGGCCTTCACGACCTCTGGCGGCCTGGGAACAATGTGTGAGACCTTTGCCGACACAGTGGCAAATCTGGACTACAAGACAATGCGCTATCCCGGGCACATGTCACTGATGAACTTCTTTTTTCATGAACTGCTCATGCGAGAGAACCGAGAGGAAGCGGGGCGAATTCTCACGAACGCCAAACCGCCAGTGTCCGAGGATGTCGTCTACGTCCATGTTGCAACCGAGGGCACCATCAACGGCCAACTCCAGCGCCAGGAGTTCGTACGGGCCTATGTTCCCAACACCGCCGCTGGGGGCCACAACACTGCCATTGCCTGGACTACCGCTGGCTCGGTCGTAGCGGTCATTGAAATGGTTCGTGATGGGGTTCTGCCCTCTCATGGGTTCTTGAAACAAGAAGAGATCCCCCTCGATGCCTTTATGGCCACCAGAACCGGCTCCCTCTACAACGGCTGAGTCGGAGCGGCAAATGAACCCGAGCAACAAGGGATTTCGCTGGCATCTTGGGTCTCCAGCCCAAAGAAGTGCCCTTTGATCGGCAGGCTCGCCAACCTCCATGTAGGCTCACGCTCACCGAATGTAAAAGCCGTCACATGATGCAGGTACTGATCGGTTTCAGCGATGATTCGGCCAATGGGAGATGTCCCGGATTGCCGGGACAAAAACAGAAAGAAAAGGGTTCAGATGCGACACTCTCGAATCAAATCCCTTCTGACATTGCTCTTTGCCTTCACCCTGGTGACGGCGGCATGTTCAGGAGACGAAACGACCAGCTCAGGTGACGGCGCAAACGTCGATGCCGGTGAGACCACCGAAGCCCCGGCTACAACCGAGGCCAACGACGAGGAGCCTGCGGAAACGACCGAAGCCGCCATGGAGGACGACCTTTCCGGAACCACCGTCACCATCTCCGGCCCTGAGAACTCCGAACTCGATGCCGCTGGTATCGCCGCCGCCTTCGCCGACTTCACTGCCGAGACCGGCATTACTGTCGAGTACAGCGGTTCCCGTGATTTCTCCGACAACATCGGCGTCCAGGCCGAAGCTGGCACAACGACCGACATCGCCATCTTCCCTCAACCAGGCAAGGTTGCTGACTTTGCTCGCGACGGTTTCCTCTTGCCAATCACCGATGAGGTGAAAGCCGCAACCGACGCCAACTGGGCCGCCGCCTGGAACGAGTTCGGCATCGTAGACGGCACCCAGTACGCCATTCCCGTCAAGACCGACCTGAAGTCGCTGGTCTGGTACAAGCCGGGCGCCTTTGAGGCCGCTGGCTATGACGTCCCGGAGACCTGGGATGGTCTCAAGGCTCTCGCCGACACCATGATTGCAGACGGAAACACTCCGTTCTGCGTTGGCATCGAGTCTGGAGGAGCGACCGGCTGGACCTTCACCGACTGGGTAGAAGATCTGATGCTTCGTATGGAAGGCCCCGAGACCTACGACGCCTGGGTAGCTCACGAGATTCCCTTCAACGATCCCAAGGTTGCAGCAGTCTGGAACGAGGTCATCGATCTGTGGAATGCACCGGGCATGGTGTACGCCTCCGGCGGCTCGATCGCCGCAACCCCCTTCGCTGAAAACGCTCAGCCCCTACTCGATGACAAGTGCATGATGCACCGCCAGGCATCGTTCTACACCGGAATGTTTGCCGACGGAACGGCCTTCGCCGATGGTTCGGACAACGCTGTCGACGTCTTCTTCTTCCCGTCCGTCAAGGGTGACAAGCCGGTTCTCGGTGCAGGCACCCTGGCTGCCGCCTTCAACGATCGGCCCGAGGTTTGGGCTGTCATGGAGCACATGACTACCCCGGCCTATGCCGAGGCTCGACAGGCCGCACAAGCCTCGATTCAGGGTGGCATCTCCGGCTTCTTGTCTGCAGCAAAGGGTCAGGACATGAGCCTGTACACCCCGTTGGAGCAGAGCTTCATCGAGATCCTTACCACGGCAGAGGTTGTTCGCTTCGACGCCTCCGACCTGATGCCCGCCGCGGTTGGTGCTGGCACGTTCTGGAGCGAAGGAACCGCGGCCGTCAACGGCGACAAATCGGTCGCCGAGGCATTGGATGCCATCGAAGCGAGCTGGCCTTCCTAGGTCAGAGTGATGGATACTCCAGCGTCAACTGACTGACGCGCTATGAGGATGCTGGCGCGCTGCGTCGGCATCCTCTCTACATTTTGACAAGACTCTTGGTCGGCACTCTTCGGGGGAGATATGGAACTATTGGAATCGGTGGGTTCGGTTTGCGTGACCGTACTCATCGCCATCGTGCTCGGATCGTTGGTCGGAACGCTCATAACCCAGCCAATGACCTTTCTCCAGGACAAGGTGCGCCAGCGATCTATGCTGGTCCTGGCTGGTGTTGTCGCAGTCCCCACCTTCATTTGGCTCGTAGGTTCGGACACTGACGCGATCATCGCCTCTGATGAGGGAAGCAAGGTCGCCGACACGGTCTGGGGAGTAACGATCGCCCTCGGGGCGAGCGCGTTGTTGTTCATTTCATTTAACATGATGTTCAATCAGGTCACGAAATCCCTGGCTCGTTTCAGTGCACTACTTGGCGCCACTATCGGGTTTGTTGTGTTCGGTCTGCTGGATGGCAATCGTCTCATCCAATGGGTCGGACCGCGCGACAGCCTCGCGAACAACGCTCACTCTTGGGTTAACCATGGCCCATGGACGCTGCTGATCTTCTCCTTGATTATCGCCGGTGGTGTCGGTGCGCTTGCTGGCATCATCGTTGGGACGTTCCGGGAACGAGTCCAGTCGACCCTGTTAGTCTTCATACCGATTTCCCTGTTTCTCGGTTTCATCTGGGGTCTGTTTTACGCCGAACGAATCCCGGTCGATACCACCATCACCCTCCTGTGGACTCCACTGGTCGGGGCGATCGTTGTTGGGGTCGTTGGCTACGTTCTTTCCCAGCTTGACCAGCCGAGTCGCCTGATTGCCGGGACGGCTGCGGGAGCCGGGATTGGACTAATGATCGGTGGTTTACTCAAAACTGTCTATCTCCCTCGGATCAGCATCATCCCCCTACTCACATGGGGGATCGGACTCGCCATTGTTGGTGCAGTCCTCTCCCGGTTGAGAAAACGTCCCCCGATTGGTGGCGCCCTACTTGGTGGTGCAATCGGATGGTTGATCGGCGCCTTCGTCGCCACGAAAGTTGGTGGCCCAAGATTTGAGGCCATGATCAATACGGCGATCCCTTTGGCCCTGGTTGGAGCACGATTTAGCGTCCGGGATCATCCAGGCATTGTGGAGAAAGCCAAGATCGATCTAAAATCGCGGGCCTGGATTTTCCTCATGCCAGCCATGAGTTTCATCACCCTCGGGCTAACGGTCCCCCTAATTCGGACCATCTACCTGAGCATGCTTCGCACCGGGCGCGATCCGGAAACCAAGCAACGAGTAACCGAGTTTGTCCTTCTCGACAACTACAAGGACATCTTCACCAATCCCAACAGTTTCAACGTCGGGAACTGGCGCAACATCTTCACGAGCGCCCCGTTCGAGATTGGTTCCTCGCTGATTATGATGGGGCTGGTGGCCGCCTTCCTGCTTGGTCGCAGGTCTGGAAACGGCTTCCGGGGGTCATCCATTATCCTTCCCATTACCTCTCTTGTACTGCTGGCTGGCGCGTTCTACGAATTTAGGCTGCTCCGGGGCTCGACATCAGTGGACGAGGCCGCCTTGGCCCAGGACGTTGCCGCCGCCGCAGGGGCGCCCAGTTGGCGTTACCTCTACCTTTTCGCATTTCTCGTTGGCGGCCTCGCTCTACTCGTTCTTACATTCAGCGGTGGAAGAGTTGCCGGCCAGGATGGCCTCAACCTCGACTTGGGAGGAGGACACCTCGGAGCTATCATCTTCGGGACTTTCCTTGTGGGCATGGCCATGTTTGCCTCACTTCGCGGGACTCTGCTCAATAGCCTCTGGTGGGTCTTCGCTGTCACCACCATCTCGACGAGCATGGGCCTGGCGATCGCGGCACTGGCCGACCGAGCCAAGTTCGAGAATCTAGCTAAGTCCATCATCTTTATGCCAATGGCCATCTCCTTTGTTGGGGCTGGCATCATCTGGCGGTTCATGTTTATCGCGCGGCCCGATGGCGATACCCAAACCGGGGTCATGAACTATGTGTGGCTCAAGCTGGCCGACTTCTCCCAGGGTGACGGAGTCGGCCGCTTACTGACCATCATCATTCTGGTCGGGCTCTTGGCCAGCCTTGTCTGGCTGGCGTTTAGCTCCTACCAGCATGATGCTGGTTCCTTGGCCTATGGCTCCATTGTCGTCGCCTTCTTCGTTGGCTGGCTTCTCTGGAGACTGCTTGATCACCGTCTTGGCGGCACTGGAGTTCAGGTAACCGAACAGATCCTCGAAGGTAGAACCATTCAGTTCTTGTCTCAAGGCCTGCCGTACAACAACCTCTGGCTGATGGTTGTTCTCATCTGGATTCAAACCGGGTTTGCCATGGTTATCTTCTCGGCCGCCATCAAGGCCGTCCCGACAGAGTTCTTGGAGGCCGCAAGTGTCGATGGGGCCAATGAGTCTTCCATCTTTTGGCGCATCGTCGTACCCCAGATCGTACCGACCATCGGTGTGGTGGTAACCACCCTGATCGTGACGGTTCTCAAGGTTTTTGACATCGTGAAGGTTATGACCAATGGCAACTTCGGCTCTCAGGTGATCGCAAACGAAATGTGGTTCCAGGCCTTCACCGCAGGCAACCAGGGCTTGGGATCTGCCCTCGCCGTTGTCTTGTTCATCTCGGTGGTTCCGGTCGTGTACTTCAATGTCAAGCGCATCCAGGAAGGGGCCTAGCAAATGACCACCCTCACCTCCTCCTCGGCAGCTAAAACACCAGGAGGCTCGATAACCGACAGCGCGTACCGGTTCCTCTCGCGGATCCCCACCACAATCTTGTGGATCCTTGTGTGTGTCTGGACTCTTCCGACCTTCAGCCTCTTTGTAAACTCGTGGCGGTCTCGCGATGACCAACGAGCAGCCGGTTTCTGGGGGGTCTTCACCGACCCAGATCAGTTGACGTCGAGAAACTACAGCGACATCCTCAACGCCCAGGCCACCGGCGGACTGAAGGAAGGTCTGGTCAACAGCTTCGCCATCGCCATTCCGGCCACCGTTATTCCTATCTCCATGGCGGCCTTTGCTGCCTACGCCTTTGCCTGGATCGACTTCAAGGGCCGTCAGACGATGTTCATGCTGGTGGTTTCCCTTCTAGCGATCCCCAACCAGGTTGCCCTCATCCCACTGCTTCAGGCGTTCGCCAATGGTGCCCATTGGACACTCCCCTTCACCGAGAAAACCATGACGCTGATTCCCGATTTGGGCCTGCAAGGAACTACAACAGCGGTGTGGCTTTCCCACGCCGCCTTTGCCATGCCCTTCGCCGTCTTCCTACTTCACAACTACATCGTTGGTCTGCCGAAGGACATCTTCGAATCGGCCCGCATCGACGGAGCCGATCACTTCACGATCTTTTGGCGCCTTGTCCTTCCCCTCAGTATCCCGGCGCTTGCGGCCTTCGCCATCTTCCAGTTCCTCTGGACATGGAACGACTTTCTGATCGCAACCACCATGATTGGGGCGAACGGCTCAAATGAGCCCGCTACGATCAAGATCGCCGCCCTCACCGGTGAGTTCGGTCGTAACGAGCATCTCCTAACTGCGGGCGCTTTCCTTCAGAGCTTTGTTCCGATTGCCGTATTCTTCGCACTCCAGCGCTTCTTCGTCCGAGGACTTCTGGCCGGATCGGTTAAGGGATAGGCAAGCAACTTCGGCCCGTCGGACCCTTTGCCCAATGCTGTTAGCGAAACCGCCGTGCCATCTCCGATTCGGTAAATCGACCCAAGGCCACGATCAACGATCCAGCAACAACCACAACGATTCCGGTGACCAGCCACTGCTCAATGGGCGGCAAATCGAGGAGGAAGTACATCCTCAATGGCTCGACGAACATGACCGCCGCGTAGAGCCCAGCCATGCAGCCAGCGAGAAGCACCTTCCATGGTTTGAGCGGTCGGCTGACAACAATGAGAATCACCAGCCCGATTCCGAGCAGGGTCATCGTCGCTGTCGTGCGAGCCTCTGCCAAGACTCGCTCCGAGGTCGAAGGAAGGACCGAGTCAATGCCAGACCGAGCGAACAAATAGGCGGACCAGGTTCCGGCAGCCGCGATGAACCCTGCGGGTAGGGAGAACCCAAGAACTCGCCGCAGGAACCCCCTTCTGACCAGACTCTCATCCGGGGCCAGAGCCAGAAAGACGCCCGGCAGGCCGATACTGAAGGTCCCGATTAGTGTGAGATGGCGGGGCAGAAAAGGGAACTCGATCTGTTGGATACCAATAATGGCGGTGAGCAAGACGGCATAGGTGGCCTTGGTCACGAACAGGTTTCCCACACGCTCAATATTGTTGATGACTCGCCGACCCTGTGCGACTACCTCGGGAAGAGTGGCTAAGCGATCATCCATCAGAACCAACTCGGCCGCCCCGCGGCTTGCGGCACTCCCACTACCCATAGCAATTCCCATGTCGGCATCCTTGAGTGCTAGTACATCATTGACTCCATCACCGGTCATCGCTACGACCCGACCCTTCGACTGCAACGCTCCGACCATGGCCCGCTTCTGATGAGGGGTTACACGCCCAAACACTGTCCCCTCCTCAAGCACTTGGGCCAAATCTTCCTGGTGCTCAGGCAATCCCCTGGCATCGGTTGCGCGGTGAGCGTTGGGGACTCCGGCCCGCCCGGCAACTGAGGCGACAGTGTGAATGCTGTCGCCAGAAATAACCTTGATCTGTACTCCCTGGTCAGTGAAGAAGGCCAGGATCTCCGCTACGTCATCTCGTAGCGTGTCCTCAAAGAGGACCACGGCCAAAGGCACTGTCGTCCCCGGGAGGTCCTCAGTCAAATCCTGGTTCGATTGGGCCAAAAGCAGAACCCGACAGCCCTCCCGCGAATGCTCAAGAACGAACTCCCTCGTCTCGGTCTCCCCTTCACCCAACAAAATGTCTGGCGCTCCGAAGTAGAAGGTCCCCTGATCGGCAAACTGCACGCCCGACCACTTCTTGGCCGACGAGAACGGCTGCAGGGCAGTCACCTTCCAGCCCGGACTGTCGGGAAACGCCGCCGCAACCGCCAACATCGTTGGATTCGGGTCCGTATCGGCAGCGGCGATCGCAGCCAACATCTCTCCAACCGACTCTTCGGTGGTGTCAGCCAGAGGGTGGACCCGCCCAAAGGAAATTTCACCCGTAGTAATGGTTCCAGTTTTGTCCAGACAAAGGGTGTCGACCCGAGCGAGCAACTCGACAGTTGCGAGTTCCTTGGCCAGGGCATTCTTGCGGGCCAACGAAATAATCCCAGCCACAAAGGCAAGACTGGTAAGCAACACGAGACCATCGGGAACCATAGCCACCGCCGCCGCAACCGAACCCTGAAGGGCTCTTTGCCAGGATGGCTCGACCTTATTCAGTGAGAGAAATAGCAGCAAGGCGGCCGGTGGAATGGTGAAACTCAACCAACGCAAGATCCGGTTGATTCCCTGGCGAAGTTCGGAGTTGACGATGACAAACCTGCGGGCCTCCTCCGCCAGTTTGTTGCCATAGGAGTCCGCGCCGACACGGGTGGCGAGATAATAACCCGACCCCGCTGAGGCAAAGCTCCCAGAAAGCACTTCGTCCCCCGTCTCCTTGTCGACCGGATCGGCCTCCCCAGTGAGAAGCGACTCATCAACCTCTAGGCCAACGGCGTCGAGCACCGTTCCATCAACCACCACTTCCTCACCAGACCTCAGGGCCAGGACATCATCGAGAACAACCTCTTGAACAGGGATGTCCAGTAGATTCCCGTCGCGCAAAACGCTGGCCGAATGGGCGTTGAGAACCTCGAGCCTGGCCAGGGCGCGACGGGACCTGATCTCTTGAATTACTCCGATCACGCTGTTAGAAATGACCACACCAACAAAGAGACCATCTTTGGGAAACCCAGCAATCACAATGAGTGCAAACAGCACAAGCATGATGGCGTTCACCGGAGTCAGGACGTTGGCTCGAATGATCTGGGGGACGGTTCGATTGACAGGCTGCTGGTGCTGATTCGTTCGACCATCTCTCACCCGCTCAGCCACCTCGGCGCTGGACAGGCCACTACGGGTCGAATCGTCAGTTACAGAACTCATAAGGCCACGACGCTAGTCGCCCGGCGCCAACCCGCGGTTGCATTGTGAGCACTTGAGGCCAGTGGCCTAGCGTAGGTCCATGGACAATAGGACCAGTTCTGACCAGGTCGATGCTGTGGTTGTTGGGGCCGGGTTTGCCGGGATGTACATGCTCTACCGCCTCCGCCAGGATGGTTTCTCCGTTTGCGTGTTCGAACGAGGCTCCGATGTGGGAGGAACCTGGTACTGGAATCGCTATCCCGGGGCCCGCTGCGACGTAGAAAGCATGGAGTACTCCTTCAAGTTCTCCGAGGAACTTCAACAAGATTGGGAGTGGACCGAACGCTATGCCACCCAGCCCGAGATACTGTCCTACGCCGAGCACGTGGCCGAACGTTTTGATCTCCGTTCTGGGATCTCCTTTGATACCACCGTTACCTCTGCGGTCTTTGACGACCAGACGCTCTCCTGGTCCGTTCAGACGATGGGCCCTATTGGTGTGGCCAAGGAAGTCCATGCCCAGTTTCTGATCATGGCGACTGGATGCCTCTCCTCAACCAACGAGCCCGCCTTTGACGGCCTCGATGAGTTCCAGGGCGCGACCTATCACACGGGGGACTGGCCCCATGACCGGGTCGACTTCGCCGACAAGACCGTTGGGGTTGTTGGCACCGGATCCTCGGGAGTCCAATCCATCCCCGTGATTGCTGAGCAATGCCGTCACCTCACCGTCTTTCAGCGCACCCCAAACTTCACCATCCCGGCCCACAATCGGCCACTTGACCCGACAGAGCAAGCCGAGATCAAGGCCAACTACCACCAACTCCGAGAAGCGAACGAGGCAATGACATCTGGGTTCGGTTCCCGGTACCCACGAAATGAGATCAGTTCGCTTTCGGTTTCGGCCGAGGAAGCCGAGACGATTTTAGAACAGCGTTGGGCCGATGGAGGTTTGAGCTTCCTTGGAGCCTTCAACGATTTGATGCTCTCCGAAGAGGCCAACGTCGTGGCTGCCGACTTCGTCCGCCGCAAACTTCGCTCTATCGTGAGGGACCCCACCGTCGCTGAGCTCTTGAGTCCAACCCAGGTCATCGGCTGTAAACGACTCTGTGTCGACTCCGGTTACTGGGAGACGTTTAACCGTGAGAACGTCACCCTTGTAGATATCTCCTCCGAACCGATCACGTTCACTTCGGCCGGGATCAAGGTTGGTGATGTGGTTCGCGAACTGGACACCGTTGTCTTTGCCACCGGATTTGATGCCATGACGGGTGCCTTAACCTCGGCTGGCATTGTTGGTCGCGGGACCCAGCCCCTTACCAAGACTTGGGAGGCCGGGCCGGTTAACTATTTGGGACTCGGGGTTCACGGCTTCCCCAATCTGTTCATGATTACTGGGCCAGGCAGTCCTTCGGTCCTGACCAACATGATCACTGCAATTCAGCAACACGTCGAGTGGATCGCCGACGCCATGAACCACCTCCGTCAGCATGGTCTCACCGTTATTGAGCCACAAGCCGAGGCCCAGCGCCAATGGGTTGCCCACGTGAACGGGATCGCCGACTTTACTCTTTTTCCGAGCTGCAACTCATGGTATTTGGGAGCCAACGTACCGGGCAAACCCAGGGTGTTCATGCCGCTACCGGGTTATCCGGACTACAAAGCCAAATGCAACCAGGTCGCCTCGAATGGGTATGAAGGTTTCGACCTAGAGTGACCGGGCTGGTTGGTGATCCGCAAGGCCGATCAGATCATCACTCGACCAATCGAACCACTCAGCCAAGGAGACACCGTGCCGGAGCTTGCCTTCATCGTGACCAAGAGCACCACGCTGCCCGAGGCAACGAAGATCATCGAGCGAGCGGGCGAGCTTGGCGTTCATCTCACTGCCCTGCCCAGCCTGGACCTGTTCACCCTTGAGTTCTCCTTGGGGAGTGGCGAACAGCTGGGTGTCCGGCTTATGGACTCTGCATTGCCGGACCTGTCCGAAGTTCCAACCGGTCCGACTTCGGCCGCTCCCGAGAAACTGCTGGAGGCACCAAGCCACTTGATCCTCCATATCGCCGAGCTTCATCAGGACGAGATGTCCGCCCGGGTGACCATGGCTGGGATCACCGCCGCCGTCGCGTCAGCCACCGATGCCGTCGCGGTCATGATTGGTGATGGTGTCGTGTTTCACCGGGCCGAGGTGTTCGTGGCCATGGCCGAGGCTGGCATCGCCACTGGTACTCCACCACCCCTGTTGTTGGTCGAGATCACCGTCGCCCCCGAAGGCGAGGATCGGATGTCGTTTTTAACTCATGGCCTCGCTCTGACCGGACGAGACGAGGAGCTCTTCGTCACCTCCCCGAACCAGGGGGACGGCGCCCTCAACTTCATCTTCCAAACGATCGAGGAGCTCACGGACAATCCCGAGACTACCTACGCCACCGGTCAGGTCGTTTCAACCGAGGCCGGGGTCGGTCTTGTGGTTCAACGTCAAGCCAACCCGGGTGGCGATGGCCCCCCGGTCATGCGCTTCGACCTCCCCGATGAGATCCAGCCCGGCTAGGCATCCCGCCCGGTAGTCGCCGCCCTCAGCGTATTAAAGTCGCAGTACCGACTTACCGTGTCGACTTGGCGTCCCTTTAATGGGACGCCAAGGCTACATGGTTAGAACCTGAGCAAGGCTTTGCAGTCCCGGCTAGCAGCTTGGGTTCACCAGCATCAGGGCGTTACGTTTTGCCACACAAACCAGGACGTCGTTTTGGTTGAAGGCCCGATGCTCGAAGGTCACGATGCCCTGGGTTGGTCGTGACTTGGAACGGCGGGCGGCCAAGACCTCGGTCTCTACCCGAACCGTGTCTCCATGAAACAGTGGGGCTGGGAAAGAAATCTCGTCAAAGCCAAGGTTCGCGACGGTGGTTCCCAAAGTTGTCTGATGCACGCTAATCCCAATTACCAGGGCCAGGGTGAACATTGAGTTGACCAATGGCTTGCCAAACTCGGTGTGATTCTCGGCGTAGTCAGCGTCTAGATGAAGCCAAGCCGGATTCATGGTCATGGTGGTAAACATCACATTGTCGGTCTCAGTGATGGTCCTACGAATCGGGTGTTGAATCACCAAGCCCACCGTGAGCTCTTCAAACCACAGACCACTGACCGCACGACCATCGACGTCGACTCTGGCGCCCGCCGGTGAGGCAGATCCGGAATCGGCAGGCACATAATCGGGGTTCGCAGGCTCATTCATGAACCAAACCTTAGCCCAACACTGGACGTCCTACCGAACGTTCGTTAGGGTGACGGTGTGCCCATTGTCTCAGTCACCACGTCGTCGGCCTCTTTGGCCGAGCTAACCGGTCGTGACCGGATCCTCCAGGAGGCAGCCGAGTTGTTTTTGACCAAGGGCTATGGCGACACCTCGTTGCGCGACATCGCCTCCGCCGTTGGCATCCAACCCGCTTCCATATACCACCACTTCAGCTCCAAGGAAGTACTGTTCACCGAGATCCTCCGGATTGGTATCGAACACACCACCGAGGCCTTCGATCGAACCAACGCCGACCTCAATGCCGATGCTCCCCCCGGCATTGCCCTGCTGGCCCATGTCGAAGCCCACCTCACCGCCTTGTTTGACCACGGCCCGTACACGGCCGCCAACATCGTGGTCTTCCCCGTTGCCCCCGACGCCGTCAAGGCTGCAGTTGTCCCCATTCGTGATGCCTATGAGCAACGCTGGGACACCTTGCTGCGTGAATTGGCCACATCCGGCCAACTCGATCCCGATCTCGATGTGCGCATGGCTCGACGCATCGTGCTTGGCTCGATCAACTCCACCATCGAATGGTTCAACCCCACCGACTCCCAGAAGGATGCCCAAAGCGTGACCGACCTGGCCAAAGTAATGACCGACCTTGTCTGGAAGGGGATCGGCGCATGAGCACAGTCACCGGATCGTCGCCCAAAACCGTCGGCCGAATCTGGTCGACCAAGATCGACTCCAACTCCGAGCAGTTCAAGGCCAACGATCCCGCCTCCCGGGCCTTGGCCACCGAGTTGGCCGACCGGATGAAACATGTGATTGACGGCGGACGAGCACGTTCGATCAAACGCCATCTCGGTCGAGGCAAGATCATGGTCCGGGACCGGATCGACATGATCATCGATCCGGGCACACCATTCCTGGAACTCTCAACCCTGGCTGGCTTCGGCCAGTACGACGACGTCGCCCCAGGGGCCGGCATTGTTACAGGCGTCGGCGTGGTTGGGGGCATCCCCTTCATGTTCATCGCTAACGACGCCACCGTGAAGGGCGGCTCCCTCCTCCCGGCGTCGATTAAGAAACACGTTCGGGCTCAACACATCGCCGAAGAACAACAGATCGGCTGTATCTATCTGGCCGACTCCGGCGGTGCCTTCCTCCCCTTACAGGACGAGATCTTCCCCGACAAGGATCATTTTGGTGGTTCCTTCTATCGCCAGGCGCGCATGTCAGCCATGGGGCTTCCGCAACTGTCTGTTGTACTCGGGGGCTGCACCGCCGGTGGGGCCTACGTCCCCGCCCTGTCCGATGAGGTCATCATGGTCGAGGGGATCGGCCGAATCTTCCTCGGGGGTCCACCCATTGTGAAGGCGGCCCTGGGTGAGGTCATCGAACCAGACGACCTTGGCGGCGCGGCCATGCACACCAGAGTGTCTGGAGTGTCGGACTACATCGTCCAGACCGAGGCCGAGGCCTACATCAAGCTGCGCGAGATCTGTGCCACAACCGCCCAGAGAAAGATCAGTGACAATCAGGGTTGGTTGGACACCATCGCCGCCGAGCCGCCCCTCTATGACGTCGAGGAGATCTACGGCATCATCAGCGCGGATGCCCGCATCCCC
>JAJRXF010000029.1 GCA_024276425.1 Actinomycetes bacterium
AGGCCCTGGTGCAACAGCCAGATGTCTTGTTGATGGATGAGCCAATCACCGGTTTGGACTTACCGAGCCAACAGAAAATTCTTGATCTCATCGATGGGGCAACCGCATCAAAGCGAACCATCGTCATGTCCACCCATCACCTCAATGAGGCTCGCCACTGTGACCAAGTCATGTTGTTGTCGAACAGCCTGGTTGCCTTCGGGACCCCTGATGAGGTGCTCTCGGCCGACCGGCTTCGCCAGGCCTTCGGCTCCCGAGTTCTTGGCGATCATGAGGGGCATGATCATCCGACCGACCTGTTGGTCCTCGACGACCACGGCCACAACCACTAGCCGCGGGTCGCCTCCTGTGGTTAACCGGTGGACAACCGGTGGATGACTAGCAAGTTTCTGGGTACAACTAAGAAATGCTGGGGACAACCCTGGGGATTCCGAAAAACCTCTTGACCAGGGAAAACGGGGGGCTATGATGCTGTTAGCCAATCGGGAACGAGGCTCAAAAGTCGCAAAGACACTGGCCGACCAAACCGCCAGAGTGCAGGATCAACACAGCGGAAACGTTGTAGCGGGACTCCGCTCGGGAGGCAAGGGAAGTCGGTACCGTCTAGCTTCGGCTGAACCAAAGTGAACGACTGGTTAGACAAAGAGACACCATTGGTTCACAAACCAACACCGTCAAACGTGAAGGAATGCGGACCCTGGAAACACTGGTTGCTTCGGCACCACTGGGACCAGTTCTCGGAGTAGGAGGGGCAACCCCACCGCACCGAAAAGCAAACTGCCCGCCGGATTTCATCCGACGGGCAGTGGAAACAGTTCGAGGAGAACGGTACTGCCGATCAAGTCGACTGTGGTGGATCATGAGTCGCCTATAACACCCTCGACCGCTCGCCCGGCCGAGGGTGTTTGCCTTTTTGGGGCTCCCTGCCCTGGGCATCGCGTAGTCAAAGAATCGGAACCACTTGGTGCCCCGACAGCTCATTGTTTAGATTCGCCCAACTAGTGGGTGGGGCGCACGAGGGCAGGGAGCGAAAGAGCCGCGGGGCCGTTACCGGCCGCCAGTGACGTTGATCAACTCTCCCGTCACATAGGATGCCGCGTCGGACAGGAGCCACATGATGACCGACGCCACCTCGTCCGCCTCTCCCCCACGCCCCATCGGGACGTTGCCCTCCAACCGGCTGACCCGCTCAGGATCACCGGAACTGGAATGAATATCGGTCCGGATTAGTCCGGGCCGCACAGCGTTAACCCGGACCCCATCGGGGGCCAACTCTCGTCCCAGCCCAATGGTCAGGGTGTCCATCGCCCCCTTCGTCGCCGCATAGTCGACAAACTCATTGGCACTGCCCAGATAAGAAGCGGCCGAGGAAACATTGACAAGCACCCCTCCCGGCCCTCCGCTGGCCTTGGACATCCGCCGAACGGCCTCCCGAGCGCAATACATCGCTCCCAACACATTGACCTCGACCACCCGACGCAGGCGATCGCCTTCAAATGACTCGAATCGTCCCAGTTCGAACAGGACTCCGGCATTGTTCACGACCGCGGTGACCGGACCCAACTCCGACTCTGCCTCATCAAACATTTCTATAACTGCCATCTCATCGGATACGTCAGCCTGATGAATCAGGGCCTTGCGGCCGAACGATTGAACCTGCCTAGCCACATCCTTGGCCGCCTCACGGTTACCAACATAATTGACCAGAACGTCGTACCCGCCTGCCGCGGCCATTCGGGCAGTTGAAGCTCCGATACCTCGACTCGCTCCGGTGATAACAACGGTCCCTGTCATGACGGTGGCTCCTCGACTAGGGAGCCAATGCTAACCACTAGCTAGTGCGTCCTTGGACGGACAGCGGGACGCAAACCCAACAGGACCACGAAGAACCCAACCGCGACCAAGGCCATTGTGGCACCGGCCGCACTCTCATAGTGGAAACTCACCAGTAGTCCAATCACCACCGACAGCGCCCCAATCAAGATGGAGGTGGCCATGATGAGGGGTACCCGGCGCACGATGAGGGCCGCTGCAGCCGGAGGGGCAACGAGGAAGGCAAAAACTAGCAGATTGCCAACGGTCTGAAAGGACGAAACAATCGAGAGGCCCAACAGAGCCAGCAGGGCACCATGAGCCAGTCGTGGGCGTAGACCAAGGAGTTGGGCCTTCGTTTCACTAAACGTCATCACCAGGAATGCTCGATAGAAGACAATGCTCCCCACCACCGTGACCAACCCAGCAAGCCCTTGGCGCACCAGGTCTTCGTTGCGCAGCCCAGTGACCGATCCAAACAAGAAGCGGTTAAGATCTCCGACATAGTCCGGTCGATCGCTAGACATCACAACCACCGCGACGGCAAGAAAGCCAACGAAGAGCACACCAATAGAGGTCTCTTCTGGCAGCGGGGATCGTGCCTTCAACACGCTCACTCCTAGCATCATTGCCCCCGCAGCCACAACCGCTCCAAGCGTGGTGTTGAGCCCGAGGACGAAGGCCAGTGCCACTCCTGGCAACACGCCGTGAGCCAGGGCATCGCCAAAGAATGTCATCCCACGCAGCACCACCCAGGTACCAACAAGGGAGGTGGAGATCACAACAAGAAGACCGGCCACGAGGGCTCGCTGCATGGATGGGAAGGCAAAGGGGTCTACCCACCAAGCAACGGGATCGGTCAGGACATCCACTCGCTCAGCATAAGGACAAGCCGGACCATAGTGAGAATGACTGTAACCTCGGAGTTCCCCCAGCCAGCGGCTCAAGCGAACCGATGAGGCTACAGGGTGGCCGCCACTGCCACCGGGTCATGGAATTCAAGATCTAGGGCCTCAGCAACCGCTTCTTCTGTGAGCTTGCCAGCAACCACATTGAGGCCATTCATCAGGTGAGAATCATCGGCCAGCGCCTTGCCCACTCCTTTGTCGGCTATGGCCAGAACGAACGGAAGGGTGGCATTGTTCAGGGCAAAGGTTGAAGTGCGCGGTACCGCTCCGGGCATGTTGGCCACGCAATAGTGAACAACGCCATCTACCATATAGGTCGGCTCAGAGTGAGTGGTGGCATGAGATGTTTCGAATGCCCCACCCTGATCGATGGCGACATCAACCAAGACGGCCCCATCGTGCATGGCCTTGACCATGTCAGCGGTTACCAATCGAGGGGCACGGGCGCCCCTGACCAGGACGGCACCGACCACAACATCGGCATCGAGTACCAGATCTTCGAGGGCCGCGGTGGTGGAGTAGATCGTCTTGATCGATGGCCCGAACCGGGCGGCCATATGGTCGAGAACCATGTGATTGCGATCTAGCACGGTGACGTCGGCTCCGAGGCCAACGGCCATCTCTACCGCGTGCTCCCCAACGACACCACCGCCGATGACGACAACCTTGGCCGGGGCTACGCCTGGCACACCACCCATCAGAAGTCCAGCGCCCCCCTGGGGTGCTTCGAGGGAATGAGCAGCCGCCTGAATGGACATCCGGCCGGCAACCTTGGACATTGGTGCCAGCAATGGCAACCCACCCGAAGCGTCGGTAACGGTCTCATAGGCGATGCAGGTCGCGCCGCTGGCCAAGAGGTCTGCGGTCTGTTCCGGATCGGGGGCAAGATGGAGATAGGTGAAGAGCACTTGGCCCTCGCTCAGCATCGCCCGTTCAACCGCCTGGGGTTCCTTGACCTTGACGATCATGTCGCAGGTGCCAAAAACCTCGGCCGCCGTATCCACGATGCTGGCCCCCGCGGCCTCATAATCTCGGTCGCTGGCCCCGATGCCAGCTCCGGCCGTGGCCTCAACCACAACGGAGTGCCCGTGGGCTACCAGTTCTCGCACGCTTCCAACACTGAGGCCAACTCGTTGCTCAAGTGTCTTGATTTCTTTAGGAACTCCGACCTGCATGGTTCACCTCGTTTGACTGCCTCGACTTCGGGTCGTTGGACTGCTCCAGCCAGCTTAGGCAAGGCTCTAAAGCTGTCGATTGCGAAAACCAGCGCATTTTGGGGTGTAGTCGCATATATGTTTTGCCTTTTGATCGATTTGTAGCTAATTATTGTTCTCATGGATCTTGATACCACCGATCGAACCATTCTTCGGTTGCTCCAACGCGATGGCCGGATCACCAATACTGAACTTGCCGATCATGTTGGCCTTTCTCCCTCGGCTTGCCTTCGCCGCGTCCGGGCCCTCGAAGAACGTGGCATCATCGATCGCTACGTCGCCCTGGTGAATCCGGCCATGATCGACAAGTCCACATCAGTATTCGTCGAAATCTCACTCTCAACTCAGGAGGAAAGCCTGCTCCAGTCATTTGAGACCGAGGTGGCCAAACACCCAGCAGTCATGAGCTGCCACCTCATGGCGGGAAACGCCGATTACTTGGTTCGAGTGGCATGTCGAGATGTTGACGACTATGAAAACCTTCACCGGACTCACTTTTCTCGATTACCCGGGATCGCCCGAATCCGCTCCAGTTTTGGACTCCGCACTGTCTGTGATCGCACCGCTCATCACATCGCGTAGTGGCCTGAATCAATCAATCGACCGCAAGGACTTCACGGAGCGCTGACAATCTGCAAACCTGGTCGGTATGCGAGGAAATCGAATTTGGTTAGGCATTGGTGTCCCGGTTTTTCTTGGAGCAGGCTTGGTGGCCGCCTGCGGTACGGGTGAAGATGTCGACCCCTCGGCGGCCTCTCTGGTGGCCGAGTCAACAACGTCCCTCGTCTCACTGGGCAGCGAACGAATCGAATCGGCAGCCGGTGACAGTGCCAGCGGTGACAGTGCCAGCGGTGACAGTGCCAGCGGTGACAGTGCCAGCGGTGACAGTGGGGATAAGGGTCAAGACAGCATCACAACGACAACGACCCGCACAACCACCACCGAGGCTCCGCCACCAACACCCGAGACCAGCGATGGCCAGAGCCTGCTTCTTTTCGCCTATGGCACCGCGGGAGGCTGGTCGGGTGACGATTGGACCAGCGGAGACTGGGATGAGGACCTCGGCACCCTTGCTGAGTGGACTGGACGCGAGGCCACCGTCCTAACCATCGATGGCGTTCAGGGAGTAGCCTCCATCGGTGAACCGGGCGAAATTTGTGAACCGATCGGCCTTAATGGCCTGCCAACCCAACCAGCCCTTGAGTACTCCAACGGTTACCCCGAAATCGGCATCGTTGCCCACTGGGATCCAGTACCTCGCCAATGGGACATGCTGGAAGCGCCTCCCGACATATACTTAGATGAGGTTGGTGCCCTCATCCAAGGCCGGGGAATCGATCCTGCCGGTGCTGTACTCGACCAAGTCATTCGGGTTGATCTTGAAGGCGACGGCATCGATGAGATTCTGATCTCCGCCAACGACAACTGGGACTTCGCCGTCGTCCCCAGTGAGGACACATACTCCGTGGTGATCCTTCGCAAGGTCGTTGATGGTGACGTCCGAAGTGCCATCCTCCATTTTGAAGTTGCGGACCCCGGCGAGGAGTCCTTCTTCTTTCTCCGAATGCGGTTGGCTGGCTTCGCCGATCTTAATGGTGATGGAAAACTCGAGATACTGACTCAGGAGGAGTATTACGAAGGTTCCTCGGTCACAGCATGGGAGTACACCAATGATGACCTCGGGCCAAGCGAGGTCTTGATCACCGGCTGTGGCGCCTGACCCCGGCAATAGACTGAAGGTGTGCAGCAGATAGCATTGCCTCCCCCTCTTCATGATCTCCAACGGGAGGGCTTGGCCTGGCGAGAGGCAGGCCCAACCTCGCCAACGCCAGACCAGCCGGCAACGCCGATCCTCTTTCTTCATGGCCTCGGTGGCTCCCGAATAGCTTGGGACGCCCAACTACTGGACCTCGGTCGAGACACCCGCTGTATTGCCTGGGACATGCCCGGCTACGGCCAGTCAGATCCACTCGTTCCGCTTACCTTCGCCGGCATTGCTCAGCAGGCGACACGTCTTCTTGACATTCTCGAAATCGAGCGCGCCCACGTGGTTGGTCTTTCCTTCGGAGGCCAACAAGCCCTGTACTTCGCCCTGAACCACCCCGAACGCCTCAACCGTCTGGTCCTGGCAGACACCAGTGCAGAATTTGGTGGCGATGGAACCGACGTTGAGGAATGGAAGCAGCTTCGACTTGCCCCTCTCGATGCCGGAAGGAGCCCGGCCGACCTGGCCGAAGACATCATCGATTCCATCACTGGCCCGGGGTTTGGTGGCCCCCAGCGCCTACAAGCCATCGCCGCCTTCAAACGAATCTCCAGCTCTGGTCTTCGGGCCGCCGTCCACTGCCTGCCCAGCAACCAAGCGAGGGGCAGGCTGGGGGAGATCAAGGCCCCAACAATGGTTGTGGTCGGAGAGCTCGACGATGAAACACCCGTGGCCTACTCAGAAGTCCTTCGCCACGAAATCGCCGGAGCGTCCCTTCGGGTTCTTTCCAACATCGCACACCTCACCCCCTCCGAGGACCCGGTGGCATTCAACCGGATCCTTCGAGAATTTCTCGTTTGAATCCAAACGACAAGGGCCGCACTCGGCCTAACCTTTCCTAATGCGTGCATTAGTGATCGTTCATGACCCGGGATCGCTACCTACCATGGTCGGAGATCGTCTACAGGAGCACGGATTCGAACTGGATCTGTTGCCGCTAACGGAGTCCCTCACCAAACCCCACAGCGACGTCCAATTCCCGGACCCAACCGACTACGACCTTATTCTGCCCATGGGAGCGGTGTGGTCGGTCTATGACGACCACGTCATCGGCTCCTGGATCCGCCGGGAGCTGGAAATGCTGGTTCAAGCCGACAAGGCTGGCGTACCCGTACTCGGCATCTGTTTTGGTGGCCAGGCATTGGCGGTGGCTCTCGGCGGAGCTTCGGTACCGGCAACCGAGAACCAGGTCGGCTGGTACAACTTCGAAAGCACCGTGCCCGAGTTGGCCAACGGCCCATGGCTTGAATGGCACTACGATCAGATCCAGCCTCCCCCGGGGTCAGAAATTGTGGCCAAGGATCAAAGCTGCGTCCAAGCCTTCCGACTTCGAAAGAACCTCGGAACCCAATTTCACCCCGAGGTCACCTACGACCACCTGAAGCTCTGGCTTGAGGGAGATGGCAAGGCCGAGGCCGAAGCCAGCGGGATTGTCGTTGAGGAACTCCTGGCTCAGACCGAGACTCTTATCCCCGAGGTTCGCGACAATACCAACCGCTTCGTTGACTGGTTCCTGGCCGAGGTCGGAGAGTTCTCAATCTTCGCGCCGGACCGGCCGACTGGGGAAGCGGCATGACGCTCGCGCCCCTCATCGGGCTACCCGGAAGACGAAAGCGTGGCAGCCAGGTCGACGGGTTTGCTGGCCCCCTGTCGGGGCTCGACATTGACATCTACTTGGCCGACTACGCCCGCGGAATAATCGAGGCTGGCGGCATCCCGGTGCACATCCCCATGGATGTCGACCCTGTTGCCCTCCTCCCACATCTGCACGGATTGCTATTCACCGGTGGAGCCGACATGGCGCCCTCGCTCTATGGGCAAGAAGCCGCCGGATCATCGTGGGAACCGGAGCGTGATCAACTGGAGATTTCTCTGTTGGAGGCCGCCCTTGACCAACAACTCCCCGTGCTCGGCGTATGCAGGGGCCTCCAACTACTCAACGTCGTCACCGGTGGCTCGCTGCATCAGGATGTCCCGGAGCACTCACGATATGACGTTCCCGTCGATGCCGAGGTCCACCGCGTCGCCTTCGAACCCGGCACTAGATTGGCCGAAATCTACGGGACCGAGTTGGGCGTCAACACCCTCCACCACCAGACGGTTGACCGAGTCGGCCAAGATTTGGCTGTCACCGCACGTTCTACCGACGGAACCGTTGAGGGTCTGGAGTTAGCCGGCCACGATGTGATCGCGGTTCAATGGCATCCCGAAATGATGAGTGTCGCCGACCCAATCTTCAGCTGGCTGGTCAAGCAAGCGCTCCACAAGGTCAAGCAGTCAACCTCTAGGTGACCGCAGCACTCGCTTTACTGTCGGCCCCTACCGTTGGGGCGTCAGATTTCCTTGCCAGTATTTCCAGTCGAAAGAGCCGGCCCGACCTCGTCCCCTTCCTGAGCCATGGTCGTCGGCATGAGCAGGGGCCAGATCAGCGTGGGCGTTGATACTGGCTCTGATCGCCGTACCGCTTATGAGTTGGTAACGGTAGTCGCTGGGTTCTTAGCGGTCCGGGCCAGCCTGTCCCAGCTCGGGCTGAAGAATCCATAGTTGGTGTTCGGAAAACGGTGATGATCCTGATGAAATCGGGAGATCCACACCAACGGGGTCAGCCGGGAGGCCACGACTCCAAGTTCAGACTCGGGAAGATGCCCAAAGGTTCCGAATAGGACGTTCAAGAACAGGAACATGCTAAGAGCTGGTAGCGAGATGGACCAAAGGGAGATGGCGGCCAAGATGGCGAGTCCGAATCCCAGTGCTTCCCCAGGATGCATCACGAATAACTGAGCCGAGGTCGGCGAATCATCTTGGTGATGCCAGCTATGAAACCATCGGTACAACGCCCCTTGGTGGAAGAGACGATGGGCGCAATACATCACGAGGTCGATGAAGCCCAGCAAGTACAGAACCTCGACCAGCCCGTGACCAAGACTGGCTGGACGCAGAACCACGATTTCTTGCTTCCAAAGCCACCACGCCGGAAGAATGACGGCAACGTTGACCAATGTCGTCGAGGCGAACAACATCCCATCTCGACCACTCAGGCGGCGCGACCCCCATGAGCCGTACACCGTGCGCCACAACAAGAGTGACGTTGCGTTAATGACAAGGTTGAGGGCCAACCCCAACCCCAGGACTGCGCTCGGGTTCGCCTGATCGAACCAGGACGACAACTCCTCGGCAATAGGCACACCTCACCCTAACCCAGACACTCCTCCGAACAGACAGAACAAACTCCCAACACCTTCTTCGGCCAGAAACAGTCCAAGTCCTGCTCCTCGATTCGGCATTGAGCGGGTCGGCGACTCCAAGTGATGGGCGGCTCCAGTTACGACAAGGCAGGAGTCGGCACCAAGAGTCTCGCAATGCCCAATTCCTACTTCACCAGCAACGACGGTCGCTGGTTCCAGCCCACCGACCATGCCCGCGGGCCGTGGGATGTTCCAACTCCTGACATAGCAGGACCCGATCTGGACGAAGCAACCCCCGGGCCATTTGCTATTGGCAAACCTCCCCATGGCTTTCCTGCCTTTCCCGAATCGGTCGAGACCCGCTATGCCCCGGGCAGCTCACAAGAGAAACTCGGCCCAGCCACAGTCTGGCTTCGAACCCGAGTCCCGATTCTGGCCGATGAAGAACCTTCGCCTTTCCAACGAATCTGCCCCCTTGCCGACTGCGGAAATGGTCTCAGCTACAACGAGACCTTCCACACGGTTCTGTTCGTTAACCCAGACCTGCAACTGTCTCTGCATCGTGAACCCGTTGGCGAATGGTTTGCGTCCAAGTCAATTTCGCACTGGCAAAACGATGGCACCGGCATGGCAGATTCCGAGCTTTTCGACACCCAAGGTCCCGTTGGTCGAGCAGTGCAGAACCTACTCCTCAACCCAAGGCCTCCCGAAGCGTGAGCTAGCGCCGAACAGCGCGTGCATCCTGTCGATGAGCGCGGACTGCGCATCCCGGTCTTGTCGTCAATAGAGAACGACGAGACGCCACCGGGCTGTCGGTTAGGAAATTCGCCGAGAAGGCCGGAGTGTCGCCTTCAACCCTGTCCAGGATTCGGTTGGCCGGGGTGACGCCACAATCCTGTCAAAATGAGGACCCAAACAGATACCTACAAGTAATCGAGATACTCGTTCATTTCCCAATCGGTGACGGCATTGTTGAACCGCTCCCACTCGGCCCGCTTGAT
>JAJRXF010000030.1 GCA_024276425.1 Actinomycetes bacterium
AGTTACAAGATTGGCCCGGAGTACTCAAGGCTGCGGGGGTTGGTAATCATGCCAGTCCGTTGAACAAGGCCATGGTCATGGCCCTCGTCAGGGCACATAAGGAGATGGGCAATATTGGGATGGCTGAACGGGTGGTTCGGGCCTGGGAGATGTCGATTTCTCAGCTTGGTGTTGGCGATCCTGATGACGCACCCCGATCATTGTTGGCACCAGCCTGAGCAATCGAAGTAATGACGAACACGCGGTGTCAGCCAGTGATCTGAGGCTCCGTACTCACGATGAGTAGTCGAACCGTTCTCACCGGGTCCGAACCCTTCTTTAAAACGTCTTTAAAGATAGCCGCCACTGTCGAAGTCAAAGGGCCAGTAAGTGGCTAGGATACAGTCATTGAGGCCTATTTAAGATGGCTTTAAATATGTATCGGATACAGGAATGTGGAGGCAGTTTTGATGAGCGAAACACAGAATCCGTTCACTCCGACGTTCGGGGCTGTTCCACCTGTGGTGGTTGGACGCAAGAGCATCCTTAACGAAATCAAGGAGGCCTACGCCTCCCCGGTAGGGAATGGGTATTCCAGCGTCTCCCTCATCGCTCACCGGGGTGCGGGCAAGACCGTTCTGCTGAATGAGATCCAGGACCTGGCCAACGATGCGGGCTGGCTTGTCATCCAAGAAGACGCAGGCGACGACACAGGTCTGCTCCAGGAGCGACTTGTGCTCAGACTTCAAGACTTCATTGATTCACGCACTGAGCATTCCACCCGTCGGATTACGGGCGGCTCAGCATCGATCCTTGGCGTTGGTGTCGGGATCAGCACAACGGCTCCAGTCGCGCCACAGCCGCCACCCAACCTGCGTCGAACCATGGAAACAATCTTTCGAATGGGAAATGACGCGCCTGCGGGAATCCTGTTGAGTGTTGATGAGGTGCACGCAGCCACCAAAGAAGAGATCGCCACCCTGGGCAACGCGGTGCAGCATCTCCACCGGGACGCGCAACCCGTGGCTACCGCCTTGGCTGGCCTTCCGGTTTTGGAAAGCAATCAGCCAACGTTCCTGGCCCGCTCCACACCAATTGAAATGTCCATGCTGTCTGATGCTGACATTGAACTGGGGTTGGTTCGCACCGCACTAGTAGCGGGGGTCACCTTTATTGACGAAGCGTTGGAGTTAGCTGTTGAGGCTGCGGCGGGGTATCCATACATGATGCAGCTGGTTGGGTGGCATTCTTGCCGGTCCGCAATGAGGCGTGCAGCTGATGTTGTCACTCACCAAGATGTCTCCTCGACCCTGAATGCGGCTCGCAAGCGACTCAAGACGACGGTGTTGTCGCGTATTGGCTACGCGTTGACTGATGTCGAGCGGGTCTTCTTGGCCGCCATGGCTCTGGATGAAGGACCAACCAAGACCAAGATGTTGCAGCAACGCTTGGGCAAGTCCCCTCAACTTGTGAATGAATATAGGGTGCGTTTGTTGGATTCTGGTTTGATTTGCCAGGTGGAGCGTGGGGTCTACGATTTCGTGATTCCCGGGCATCGGGCCGAGATGCGCGGCAGTGAGGAGTATCAAATATTCCAGGACATCGAAGCGGAACGGGCCGCCCGGATCAGGAACCGACCCAGCCCCGGCCGTGGCTTGGAACGCTGAACCATGAGCGACACGGTGACAACCTCAAAGGAATCTGTGCGGCCTAGGGCGAATCCGTTCCGTCCGGGTTTTGGTGCGCGACTGGATGTTGTGGCTGGTCGCAAGGAACTCCTCGCCGCCACCAAGGAATCCTTCGCTAATCCTGATTGGGGTTTGTTCCCCAATATTGCGCTCATCGCCTGGCCCGGTACCGGCAAGACGGTGATGCTATGCGAGATGGGAGATCTCGCTAGGCAAGCTGGGTGGCTGGTCATTGATGACTCTGCTGGTTTCAGAGAGCCTTTCGCTGAGCGGATAGGGGCAGGTATCGAGGAGTTTTGGCCAGCCTCGGCTGGCCCCATAAATCAGCTTGGCGACCAGCCATGTCGTCTCGGTCGGGCAGTAGAGGCCGTCTTGGGACAACGAGACGCGCCCGCAGGGATATTGATAACTGTTGATGAGATTCATGCAGCATCACCCGATGACCTCAAAGTGTTCGAGGCTCCGGTGCAGCGACTGCAAGGGAATGGTTTCCCGATCTGTGTGGTGGTGGCTGGCATCCCGGCGCGACTCGAGGCAGGCGCGTTCGGCTCATATGAACACTTCGACGTGTCAATCTTGACTGATTCAGAGATCGAATTGGGTCTCATCCAGACGGCTGCTGTCACTGGATTCTCTTTCACCGACAAGGCCTTAGCTATGGCGGTGGAAGCCAGTGGCGGGTATGCCTACATGATGCAACTAGTGGGCTGGCATGCCTGTGAGGAAGCCAGTGCGGCAGACAGTCAACTCATTACCGACACCACTGTTGTTGGCAGCTTGGTTGGGGCGCGTGAAGAGTTGTGGGGTTCATCGCTGCGTTATGTCAGTGACATGCTGAGCGAACCCGAAGAATGGCTGCTGGCGGCAATGGCGATTGATGTTGGTCCGTCTGAGGTTGGGGTCTTGGGTTACCGATTGAACCGCTCTGAGACGCAGGTGACCCAGTGTTGTGAGAATCTGATTTCTGAGGGCCTGATCTGTCGTGTCGGGACGGGGTCGTTGATTTCGAGATTGCCGGTCATCGTGCGGGGGTACGCGCTGATGGGCAGTACCAGGCCCTGCAGGACCGGTCAGCCAAACGAAGGAAAACTATGGGGCAAGGGAGGCGACGGTGAACACTGAACCCGACATACACGCTCCGTCGGCTCCCGCCACGGCTAGGGACTCTGAGGGTTTGGTGGCGGAGGGGGTTGATATCAACCAGATCGTTGCCTACAACCTTGCCGAGGCCCGCAGACGGCGGGGTTGGACCCAAACCCAAACCGCGGCCCGCCTCGAAACTGTGCTGGGTCGCAGGATGAGCCAGGCAACCATGTCGGCGATGGAACGCACCTATGACGGGCCACCAGCCGGTCGCCGCCGCCAATTCGACGCCCAAGACCTGGGGGCGTTCTCAAAAGTGTTCGGGGTACCAATCGTGTTATTCTTTCTCCCACCCCCAGGAGATCAGCGTCGCATAGCGGGTGTCCCGTATCGGGTGGATGAGTTGGCGACGTTGGTGATGGGCACCGAGCATCAACAAGACATGCTTCATGAACGCCTACGCCAGATCGGTGAAGCGGACCCCAGACCAGATGACGAACTAATTGCCCTACACACTGGCGGTGATTTGGAAGAGGTGAAACGTTGGCGGCGGGTTATCCGGCAGCGGTTGTATGCGCTGGTTGAGGAACACGCAGACACCTTCGACCGTGCTGTCGGGGTGATTGCAGAAGGGTTTGAGGCTCTGCGTCAAGCCAGCATCGTTGGTTACCTGGAAGAACGATCCGACGATTCCTAGGACTGGTAGTGGGGGAGTGCCCGAATTCGTGAGGAACCGGGACGCCTTCCCAGCCTTGGGGTTTATGACAAAGCAAGCGGGAGCTGCTCAAAGTAAGGTCTCCGGACACAGCACGGTGAAGCCAAAGTCAAGAGTTGCAGGAGTCCACAGAATGCCTGAAGACCACCCGCTCTCGCGATACCGGTCGTCTTCTGGACGTTTCGAACCGGTCTTGACCCTGGAGATTCAAACGGTGCCTGAGGACGTTGACAGGATTCTTGATGCCGTCACTGAGGTCTATCCGCTTCGGTACGGGACCTATGAGCGCAACGCGAGCGTCTCTGGTGTAGGAATGGAAACAGCTCGGCCTCCTGCGGGTTCAACCACTGCAACCCACGTGGAGGGTTTTGCGCCGGGATCGATCGAGACTTACCCCGTCGTAGAGGTCAAAATCACGATCGAACGAGACCTTGAGACTCTTAGTCTTGTGATGGATGCCATCTTGTATGTGCACCACTATGAGGAGCCAGTGATCTTCGTGCGCGAAGACTGGGTGAGCCGCTCTGCCTATGACCCCAATAACGACAATCCTAATCGCTGGTGGAACAACGGACGCGGCATCCCTGGCAGGATTAGTTCGCTAACCGACTAGGCCCCGAATCGAGTCAGGCGACAGCCTTGCCCTAGCCAACGGCATCCGGTTGGACCCAGGATGTTCGACACTCAGGGCACACGTCACAGGCCTCAGCCCGTCTACTTGGTGTACTGGCTGGTGATCCATGGTTGCCACATGACTATGACTGCGTCCGGGAGCACAAGGTCGTCCCATGCTTGAAGGAGTAGGACAGGGTTGATGTAGGTTTCGACGTCTTCGGTGGTTCCTTCGGTCAGGACGATCTCATAGACGAACCGTCGATCTCCGGGATCTTGGAGGTCCCTGGTGACACCGCCGCTAGGGGACCAGTCCAACCGAAGGGGCAACACGATCTTGCCGTCAGGACCGGCATAGGGAATATCGCCGAAGCCATCAGGGATCGGGGCGCTACGCCACCGGGCAGGGGTACGTAGCATCTGCCCGCCGAGCTGTTTCGGTTTGGGTACCGGACTCATGACTCCCAGCTTAGAACGCCGATCCTGCCCAGGACATGGGAATTGTTCAAGATTCTTGACGAGATTTTGGGGTACCCGACGCGCTTGGTATAGGTATGGACCAACAATCCGCACCATCAACAAGTCACCGTGTTCCGGTCCTGAGTGCCGGAATAGGCGTGAATGGTTCTGATGGTGTCTTGTTCCGGAGTGAACTCTTGGAACTGTGGGCTGAGCATGGCCACGCCGGGGTCCTCGCTGACTTGGCTGACCCGACCGGGTGGCCACCCAATGTCGCCGTCATTGCCGAATCGTTGTATTGCGTCAGCA
>JAJRXF010000031.1 GCA_024276425.1 Actinomycetes bacterium
CTGGGTTATCGTCCCTTACAAAGTTGCGTTAGGGACTCAGTCGACGTTGCGAGCATGGTCAACAAAGCCGGCCAGCCAGCCGCGTAGATTCTCGCGAGTCTCCTCATCGGTCATCGTTCCGTCGGTCAACTTCTCAACGATGGAGGCGATTCCTAGTGACGTGGAGTAGAGCTTGGCGGTGTTCGCACCAACCGAGTCAGCGAGATGCTGACGCACACCGGTAACTTCATGGCCGCCAGGGCTTGAGGCAACAATTCCAACGGTGGCCCGTGATAGTGGGCTTTCGCCTGGCATCCGAGAAAGCCAATCAATGGCATTCTTGGTTACGGCGGGGATGCTCCGGTTGTACTCCGGGGTAAACAAGATCAATCCGTCTGCGTTATCGACCGACTCTTTCAAGATCGTCACGGAGTCTGGGTCACCAGCCGCCTCGACGTCGCCGTTGTATAGGGGGACCTCAGCAATGGGGACTTCGTTTAGTTGGACACCCTCGGGAAGAAGTCCGGTTGCGGCTTGGAAAATACTGCGATGGAAAGAATCCCGTCGCAGGCTGCCGATGATGGCGACGAGGCTCAGAGGAGCGATTTCGGTCATGGGTGGGTTCCTTTGTGGGTGGCCTGAACGGGGTTTAGCCACATGCAGGCAATTACTATTCGTAAGTAAACTAATTAAATGTTTAATGAAAATAGCAGGATATGGTGTGACACATGTCGGATGTGGGATGGCTCGACGAAGAACAGCAACGGGCCTGGCGGGGATGGGTAAAGTCCTGTGGTCGGGTCCACGCTAGTTTGGAGCGTTCCCTGCGGGCATCGACCGGGTTGACGATGGATGACTACGAAGTACTAACCAATCTTTCGGAGTCCGAGGAGACGAGGATGCGGCTGTCCGAACTCGCTTCGGTCGTTATCCAGTCGCCAAGTCGCCTATCCCAACGGATTGACCGTATGGAACGAGATGGCCTGGTGAAGCGGCAGCGATCGACCGAGGACGGCCGGGTGTTCTATGCCGTACTCACCGACAAGGGTATGGAGGTTCTGGTCAATGCTGCCCCAGGTCATGTGGAGGCCGTCCGCCAGGTCCTGATCGATCGTCTGAGCAGGCAAGAGGTGCGATTCCTGGCCGAACTGTTGCCTCGCCTGGCCGAAGACATCCGGGCCGCTGAGCAATTGGAGTGTTAGTCGATGGTGGCCTTTTGACAGCCCTGGTCCAGAGGTAGCGTTCATTCATGCCGCACACCACCGAGATTAAGGTTCGGTTCTCCGAGCTCGATCCCTACAACCATGTGAACCACGCCGTATACGTCACCTACTTCGAAGTAGCTCGAAGCGAGGCGTTGGTTGATGCTGGAATTTCCTTGGAGAGAGTGGCGGCAGCCGGATTCCAATTTGTCGTCGTCGAACTGGCCACCCGGTTCCGGCTTCCGGCGCTGGCCGGTGACACGGTTCTGGTGGAGACGTGGCTTCGCGAGGTTGGTCGAGCGAGCACCCGCTGGGGTCAACGAATTACTAGGGATGGGGCCATCCTCACCACCCAGGATTTGCGTGTTGGCATGGCCAACAGCAAGGGTCGACCCACCCGGCCACCTCAGTTCATCTTGGATGCCTTGAGTTCGGGACCGGTGACAGTGGCGCCGGATTAGCCAATCATTTACGAGGAGAGCCCAGTTGGCTATCACCTTCAACACCGATTTCGAGCCAAACTACGGAGAGGTCCTGGACATCGCCCCTGGGGTGCGCCGCCTCGTGGCCAACAACCCCAACCCATTTACCTTCAAGGGAACCGGGGTGTACATCCTTGGTCGAGGTGAGGTTGCCATTATCGACCCGGGGCCCTCGATGGATGATCACCTCGATGCTCTGCTTGGTGGGCTCGCTACCGATGAAGTGGTGAGTCATGTACTGGTAACTCACACTCATAGCGATCACACCGCAGGCGTTCCAAAACTGGTCGAACGAACGGGAGCAAGGACCTATGGCTTTGGCCCCCACGGCCCGGTGCCCGACTCAGACCCGATGGAACAGGTCACCTTTGACGAATACTTCACCGCCGAGGAAAAGGCCACCATCGAGAAACAGTGGGCGGACATTCCTGATGAGTTGAAGAGGGAGGGTCCAGACACAAATTTTGTTCCAGATGTGGCCGTGAGTCACGGGGATGTGATTGCTGGTGCCAACTGGTCAGTGGAGGTGGTGCATACACCGGGGCATACCTCCAACCACATCTGTTTTGCCTTGCGGAGCGGTGAGGCCCTGACCCAGAGTGCCCAGCGGATCCTGTTCACTGGTGACCACGTGATGGGCTGGGCTACCTCAGTTATTGCGATCCCCGACGGTGACCTGTTTGATTACATGGCTTCACTTAGGCTGCTGCTCGATCGGGACGACACCGTCTACTGGCCAACTCATGGTCCCGCCATTCAGGAGCCTCACGCCTACGTCCGAAGCTTCATTGAGCATCGCAGGAGTCGCGAGAATCAGATCGTCGCCGCCCTCGCCATCAACTCCAGCACCATCAAGGACCTTGTGCCCACTATGTACGCCGAAACCGACAAGCGGCTCTGGCGGGCGGCTGCGAGCTCGGTATTCTCTCATCTGGTTGCCCTGCACCGGGAAGGTCGTGTGTCTTGCGACGCCCACGAACCAAGCCTGATCACCACTTGGTCGCTCGTGGTCTAGCGGCAGACGCCGCTCGAGTTTGTTACGCGCCGGAGGGATCGGGGAGGGGGCCGGTGGTGTCAAAGGTCTCGTCTTCTTGGTCGGCGGCCTCGATGTCGCCCCTACGGACACCGAGCACAAACAAGATGGCATCCAGAAACGGCACATTGAGCGTGGTCTCCACCGAGTCCTGAACAATCGACTTGGCGTTAAAGGCAATGCCGAAGCCAGCGGTATTGAGCATGTCGAGGTCATTGGCTCCATCACCAACAGCTACCGTCTGATCAAGCGGGATGCCTTCGGTGGCGGCGATCTTTCTCAGCAAGGCCTCCTTCCCTTCGCGATCGACAACATCTCCAATAATCCTGCCCGTCAGCTCGCCATCGAGGATTTCAAGTGTGTTGGCGTGGGCGTGATCGATGCCAAGATCGGTAGCCAACCGTTGGACCAAGTGGGTGAAGCCTCCGGAGACAATGGCAGTGCGGAAACCCAGTCGCTGCAGGGTGCGGACAAAGGTGCGGGCCCCTGGAGTGAGTTGAATTCGATCATAGGTTCGATCCAGCACAGCCGCGTCAAGACCAGCCAAAAGTTCCACCCTGGCAAGCAGCGATTGTGTGAAGTCCAGTTCTCCTGCCATGGCGCGTTCGGTGATGCGTTCAACATCTTCTCGGCAACCGGCTTCATCGGCCATCAATTCGATGACCTCATCACGGATCAGGGTCGAGTCGACATCGAGAACGATCAAGCGAGCCGCCCGACGGCCTAGCCCCTCACGGTTAACGGCGATATCGCAGGGCAAGGTGTCGGCAACTTTGATGAGACCACGCCGCATTCCGGCCAGATTCGGGCCCGAGGTCAACAATTCATAGGCCATCACCGGGTAGCGGGCCAGGCGAACGATGCGATCGATGTTCCCGCCGTGCTCGGCTAGAACAGTGGCTACCGCTCCGAATTCGGCTGGTGATACTTGTCGTCCGATCAGGGTGACCACAAGGCCGGGGACACGATCCGCAGCCGGGTCCGAGACAATTTCGAAATCCACTTCGACGTTGTTTTCCCAGCCGTAGAGGAGGAGATCTTTCATAACATTGTGATCCGGGGGAACCGAGATCACGATGCTCAAGAAAAGCTGGCCTCGGATAAGGACCTGCTCGACATCGTGCATACCAGCTCCGGCGTCGGCCAAAACTGTCATGAGGCCGGCGGTGATTCCCGGCTGATCGGGCCCCGAAAGCCGTACCAGAATCGTTTCGGGTGGTGCTGTTTCGGATCGGTCAGCATCGAATCTGTCAGTACCGGGCTGTTGCTCTCCCACATTGATGACGCTAGCTGGCCTGCCTTGACAGCGGTCCTAACTTTTCGTTGAGCGGACCACAACGGTTCTGGTCGGTCATCCGCCGAGAAGTTCGTGGATCCACTCCGTTGGTGGGTTTGCGCTCATTTCTGATGGCGGCCCAAACCCGGTGACCTTTCCGCGCTCGATGGCCAGAACAAGGTCGGCAGTCATGGTGTGATCTCGGCCGTGAGTCACAATGACCTGGATCTGATCTTCGGGACGATGATCGAGCAGGGCCTGGCGTACTAGGCGTCGGTTGGAAACATCAATCCTGGATAACGGCTCGTCGAGCAACAAGATTGGCTGATGCAGGGCTAGAACCCGGGCGATCGCAACCCGTTGGGCCTGGCCGCCAGACAGTTGCCCCGGTCGTTTCTTATCCAAGCCGGTAAGACCAACCGAGGCTAAAGCCTGGTGGCAACGGGCCAGTTGTTCATCTTTGGGTTGTACTCCACCCTTGCCATGGCGTAGCCCAAACCGGAGGTTGTCCAGGACGCTGAGGTGGGGGAACAGCAAACCATCTTGGGGAACCAGCGCTACCGGTCGATCCTCTGGACCGACCCAAGTTTGCTTAGCTGGGTTGTCGACTACTCGCTGCCCAGATGGGCCTGGCATCTCAATCGACCCAGTCTTGATCGCGTTGTGTCCAGCCAGGGTGGCCAGCAGGGTCGATTTTCCCGATCCGTTGGGTCCGATTACCGCTAGTGTTTGCCCAGCGGGAACCTCCAGGTCGACGCCAAGACCGAAGCCGTTATGGGTCAGGGAGAATGCGGCAACCAGACTCATCGGCGTGGTACCCACCGATCTCGCAGGGCAACCAGAACGGCCAAGGCAACAACCAACATCAGCAAACTCAATGCCAACGCCTGATCGGGATCTTGTTCGAAGGCGACGCTGATCTTGAGCGGCAAGGTTTGGGTGACTCCAGGAAGGTTTCCAGCAAAGGTGATCGTGGCCCCAAATTCGCCCAGGGCTCGGGCCCAGGCCAACACCATGCCAGACAAGATGCTGGGTCGGATCATGGGCAACGTGACCTTGGCCCAGCGGGCCAATGGGCGAGCTCCGAGGCTGGCTGCCATCTGTTCGAACCGGGGGTCGGTGTTGCGTAAGGCACCCTCGACGCTGAGAACCAAAAAGGGCATGGCCACGATGGTGGCGGCCAAGACAGCCCCGACGGTGGTGAAGGGCAGCTGCAATCCGAGGGTGCGGCCGATGAGGCCGCGTCGACCGAAGCCGTACAACATGGCAACGCCGGTGACCACGGGAGGCAGGACCAATGGGACGGTGACCACCGTGCGCAGCAGCGATTTGCCCCGGAAGTTTAGCCGAGCAAGAACGAAGGCGATGGGAACGCCGAACAGGGTGGACAAGATGGCAGCGCTGATGCTGACAATCAGGGACACTCGGACGGCGTCGACGGTGTCGCGGTCGGTAAACAGGTCAATAAGTCCGCTCCAAGGGGCGGCGACGAGCAGAGCGATAAGTGGCACGACAAGGAGGGCAAGCCCGAGCGCGGCGATGACTCCAATAGCTGGTGGAATCGAACTCGTTCGTCGCCTACTCACGGGAGCATCATGGCCGATCGAAACCCAGTTCGGCCAACACGAGGGCTCCCTCCTCAGAGAGTACGAATTGCACGAAGAGGTCAGCCCCTGAGCTTGGGTTGCTTGCGTTGCTCAGACTGGCAATGGAAATTGTGGTTCTTGGGGCATCCTCTAGCTCAATCAGGCGGACCTCATCCTTGGCCGCTAGGGCGTCGGTGCGATAAACAAATCCGGCGTCGACCTCGCCCAGGCGAACCTTGGTTAGGACACTGCGAACGTTGGCCTCCATCGAGGTTCGCTGCAATCTGGTGCCGCTGGCGGCAAGCCACTGGTCGGTGAGGTCCCCGCAGGGAACCCCGGACGTGCAACGGGCGATGGTACGGCCGGGTTCCAAGAGTTGGAGCAGTGAGAGGTCAGAGTCAGTTGGGATGATGGCAACCAAAGTGTTTCGGGCGAAGGAGGTTGAGGTTGCGTCGGGGTGGCTGAGTGTCAGGCTGGGATCTTCCAACATGGTCGAGTCGGCAGGGGCAAAGACTTCGGCCTCGGCTCCGTCACTGATCTGGCGAAGTAGCACGTTGGACCCAGCCAGGTTGAGGCGAATGTCGATGTCCGGATTTGCGGCTTCGAATTGCTCCTCGAATTGTGTGAACGCGTCGGTCAGGGACGACGCGGCAAACACGTCGATCTCGGTTCGATCCTGTGCACAGGCGCCCGAGAGGAGGACAAAGGCCAGGGAAGCGGCAACGCCAGCCGCCGCTCGGCCTCCGGTGATCACTCGGCCTCCGGCTCCAGTTCTGCCTCGATGGACGGCTCATCCGATACCACCAGTGAGAGTTCGCAGACGGCTCCGGCTTCGCCAACATCGGCGATGGCCCGCTCTAGCAAGGCCAGGTCGGCCTCGGGTCGGCCAAGGGTTGCCCTCAGAAGGGTGGTACGTAGCGAACGCTTAGCCTCGGTCTTAACCCGACGCAGATCACCAAGGGCCATGCCGGCCAACGGAAGAATTTCGGCCGGGGTGTCCGCGGCGTCTGAGCGAAGTCTGGCCGAGTCTGGCCACGAGCTGCGGTGGAGGGAACCCTCCCTCCACCAGGACCAGACCTCTTCGGTGGCGAAGGGTAGAAACGGGGCCAAGAGGCGCAGCAGGGTGTCGAGGGCACGGGCCAGCGCGGCATGGGCCGAAGCCGCCGCCTCCTCACCCTGGCTTCCGTAGGCCCGGTTCTTCACCAGTTCGATGTAGTCGTCGGTGAAGGACCAGAAAAACTGTTCGGTTCGTTCCAATGCTCGGGCGTAGTCATAGCCATCAAAGGCCTTGGTGCATTCATCCACTAGGTCGGCCAGTCGAGCCAGCATGGCCTGGTCGAGAGCTTCGGTGACGGGCTGTTGCAGCGCCGCCACCAGGTCTCCCATGCCCAGGGCAAACTTCGAGGCGTTCAGCAACTTGATGGCGAGGCGGCGGCCGATCTTCATCTGGCCAGCGTCATAGGCGGTGTCGGTGCCGGGTCGTCCCGAAGCGGCCCAATAGCGAACGGCATCGGCCCCGTATTTCTCCAGGGGTTCGGTTGGGGTGACGACATTGCCAACGGACTTGGACATTTTCTTGCGGTCCGGGTCCAGGATCCAGCCAGAGATGCAGGCATTGGCCCAGGGGTAGGAGTCGTCTTCGTAGTGGGAGCGGACAACGGTCGAGAAGAGCCAGGTGCGAATGATGTCATGGCTTTGGGGTCGCATATCAAAGGGTGAGACCCTGTCATACAGAGAGGAATCTTCGCCCCACTCTGCTGCAATCTTGGGGCTGAGCGAGGAGGTGGCCCAGGTGTCGAGCACATCAGGTTCACCTATGAAACCGTTGGGTTTTCCTCGTTGATGCTCCGAGAAACCAGGCGGGACGTCGACGCTCGGATCCATGGGAAGATCGGCCTCGTCTGGCACCAGTGGTTGGTCATAGATTGGCTCACCCTCAGAATCAAGTGGGTACCAGAGGGGGATCGGAACGCCGAAGAAGCGCTGGCGGCTGATCAGCCAGTCGCCATTGAGTCCATCAACCCAGTTGATGTAGCGGGACCGCATGTGGTTTGGGTGGAAGTCGATGTCTTTGCCGCGGCTGATGAGGGCCTCTTTGAGATCGTCCCCGCGACCTCCGTTGCGGATGTACCACTGGCGGCTGGCGACAATCTCGAGGGGCTTGTCTCCCTTTTCAAAGAACTTGACCGGGTGGGTGATGGCACGGGGCTCGCCCACCAGAGTCTCGGTTTCGATCAGCATCTCGACTATCGCCTGGTGACCCGAATGGATGGTCTTGGTCGCCATTTCGGCGTAACGGGCCGCACCGGCTTCGTCCATGATCTCCGGGGCCTCGGTGACAAAGCGGCCGTTGCGGCCAATGACCGCCCGGGCGGGCAGGTCGAGTTCTCGCCACCAGGTGACATCGGTCAGGTCACCGAACGTACAAATCATGGCCACCCCGGTTCCTTTTTCTGGATCGGCCAATTCGTGGAACACCATCGGAACCTCAACCCCAAAGACTGGGGTAGTGATCTTCTGGCCCTTTAGCGAGAGGTAACGCTCGTCCTCAGGATGAGCAACCACGGCAACACAAGCTGGCAGCAGCTCGGGCCGGGTGGTGTCGATTAAGAGTTCGGAACCGTTTGGCCTTGTGAACTTGAGGGTGTGATAGGCGCTGGGCTGCTCGCGGTCTTCCAGTTCGGCTTGGGCCACCGCGGTTTGGAACGTGACGTCCCAAAGGCTGGGGGCTTCTTGTTGGTAGGCCTCGCCTCGTTCGAGGTTCTTAAGGAAGGCTTTTGGGAGATCCGGCGGCTGCGGGCGTCGATGGTCGAGTACAGCAAGCTCCAGTCAACACTGAGGCCGAGGGTACGGAAAAGATCTTCGAACACCTGCTCATCTTGTTCGACTAGGCGTTCGCACAGTTCGATGAAGTTGGGTCGGCTGATTGGTTCAGGCCGCTTGAGCTTCTTGCCAGCGTTCTCGGTGCCTGGGGCACCCTTACCTTCGATTCCCGGGGGCACATACCCCTCGACAAAGGGGAAGGAGGGATCGCAGCGGACACCGAAATAGTTCTGAACCCGACGTTCGGTCGGCAGCCCATTATCGTCCCAACCCATGGGGTAGAACACCGCCTTACCGTTCATTCGGTGATAGCGGGCCAGGGTGTCGGTGTGGGTGTAGCTAAAGATGTGACCCATATGCAGCGTCCCCGAAACCGTTGGGGGAGGGGTGTCGATGGAGAACACTTCGGCCCGGTCAGCGGAGCGGTCAAAGATGTAGGTGCCGTCGTCTTCCCAGCGCTGTGCCCACTTGTTTTCGAGGCCGTCGAGGGATGGTTTGTCGGGGGCACCCGATTGGGCGAAGGCCGGGGTGTTGCTCATGGCCCACCAGGCTAGGGCCGATCGTTGGGGATGGCCCGTCTTATTCCATTCACTTTCGTCGGTGAGAGCGATACCTTCTAGCCCATGATCAGGCTCTACGACACCGCCAAACAAGAGGTTGTCCCGTTCAAACTTCGGGACGAGGGCAAGGTGTCCATCTATGTGTGTGGGCCGACCGTGTACGCCCCACCCCACATTGGGCATGGTCGCATGGTGCTGGTGTTCGATACGTTCCGCAGCTACTTGGAGTGGAGCGGGCTTGAGGTGAACTTTGTTTCCAACATCACCGACATTGATGACAACATCATCAAACGAGCGGATGAGCTTGGCGTCAGCTGCGAGGAAGTGACTGCCACTAGCGAGGACATCTGGTGGCAGGCCATGGATCTGATTGATGTGGCGCGACCCGATCATTCACCTCACGCCACCGACTATGTCGACAAGATGGTCGAACTTATCCAACGGCTGATCGAGGCCGAGGCGGCCTATGTGACCAGTGACGGGGTGTACCTCTCGGTTGACAAGGTCGATGGTTATGGGCTGTTGGCCCACCAGTCCTTGGATCAGCTTTTGGAGGGTGGCGGAGATCGAGACATTGTCGGCACCGAGAAGGAGTTCACCGCCGATTTCGCCCTGTGGAAGTTCCCCAAGCCCGGTGAACCGTCGTGGCCTGCCCCTTGGGGAGAGGGGCGTCCGGGTTGGCATACCGAATGTGTTGTCATGAGTCTCGACCTGTTGGGCGAGGGGTTTGATCTTCATACCGGTGGATTGGATCTGACGTTCCCCCATCATGAGAATGAGCGGGCCCAGGCCGTGGCGCTGGGGCACCAGTTCGCCACCCATTGGATGCACAACGGGTTTGTGGAGACCGACGGCCAGAAGATGTCGAAATCGTTGGGCAACGTGCAAGACCTGGTTGGGTTGGCCACCCAATACGACCCTCGGGCCTACCGCCTTCTGATCCTGCAGTCGCACTACCGATCACCGATCGAGATTAGTGATGTGAGCATGACGAACGCCGAGGCGGCGCTCACCCGGCTCGATGCCTTCGCCCGCCGCACCGCAAGTTCGGTGGGTCAGCCCGATCCGGTGGTATTGGACGAGTTCACGACCATTGTCGACAACGACTTTGACACGTCCGGTGGCACCGACCTGTTGTTTCGCCAAGTACGTGAGGGCAATAGCGCGTTGGATGCTGGCGAGGTTGAGGCTGCGGCAGTACACGCGGCCAACGTGCGAGAGTTAGCCAAGGCGTTCCGGTTGCGACTGGTCCAGGACCAGGGAGCGCCGGCGGAGATGCAGGCGCTGGCCGCGCAGCGAACCGAGGCTCGAGCGAACAAGGACTTCGCTCGAGCGGATGAGATTCGTGACCAGTTGGCTGCGGCTGGCTGGGTGGTCGAGGATCTGGCCGATGGCCCGGTGTTGCGGCGAAAATAGTCCTCAGGTTCAAGGAGTCGCCATAACCGATCATGTCGCCAATCTTGGTTTACAGGGTAGATGCATGCATGTAAACTGCATGCATGCCAAATGTTCAGGTTAGAGACGTCTCCGATGAGGTTCACGCCGAACTCGTTCGACGAGCGGACAGAGCGGGGCAGTCGCTCCAGCAATACCTTGCTGAACAGCTGGAGAAGATTGCCTTCACGCCAAGCCTCGAAGACAGCCTTGCCAGAATTGAGAGCCGAGAGCTGGGCCGCTTGAGTGGTGCGGATGCGGTTGATGCTCTTGGTCATGAGCGCGCTCGTCGTTGATGCATCGATCATCGCAACCGCGGTAGCCGATGGAGGAACAGACGGGGTTCGCTATCGGAAGAGACTGAGCGGGAATCAGCTCTTTGCTCCTCATCTTCTGCGGATCGAGGTTCTCTCGGTTCTACGGCGTCGGATTCATCTGAAGAAACTGACGGACAGCCAGGGCGATGCGGCGGTCGATGACCTCATGTCGTTGGCCGTTGAGGTTCTTTCAACCGAATCGCTTATCGGGAGGATCTGGGAACTCCGCCACAATGTCACGGCCTATGACGCCTGCTATGTCGCGATGGCTGAGTCCCTCGGATGTGTGTTGCTTACTGCTGATGCTCGACTGGCGAACGCCAGTGGTCCAATCTGCGAGATCGAGCTGCTCTGAGGTCCGTCTGGTTATGTGTTGATGGCAGCTAGACTCAAGCCAACAAACACATTTGACCGGGGAGCTCGAGGAATCGGGCTGAGAGGGCAGCAATCCGCTGTCGACCCGTGAACCTGATCTGGGTAATGCCAGCGAAAGGGAGCGCACAGGTGAGACTTTCATCACTGCTTGGGGCATCCGTCCTACTGCTTGGGGCCTGCGGGTCTGCCGACTCGGCTGGAGTCGAGCAACCAGCAACCGAAACAACACAAGAGAGCAGCGGCACAACGGCAGTATCTCCCGGCCCGGACAACTCCGGTGAGGGAGTCACCCTCACACTGGTCACCCACGACTCCTTCGCAGTCAGTGACGGCGTATTCGAAGCCTTCACCAGGGAGACCGGGATCGGCGTCGAGGTGGTCAGCGCCGGTGACGCCGGTGAGGTTGTGGCCCGGGCGATCCTGAGCGCGGGCAAGCCTGAGGGAGACGTGCTCTTTGGCGTCGACAACACCTTCCTGCAGCGTGCCCTGGATGCCGACATCTTCGAGGTGTACCGGTCGGAGTTTCTTGCTTCGATCCCCGATGAGTTGGAACTCGATCAGGAATGGCGAGCCCTTCCCATCGACTATGGGGATGTGTGTGTCAACTACATTCTGGAAGGTGGGTTGGCGCCGACATCGCTCGATCAGTTGGCCACACCGGACTTTGCCTCCCAGTTCGTCACCATGAACCCGGAGTCTTCCTCGCCGGGTTTCGCCTTCCTGTTGGCCACGATTGCCACCTATGGCGAAGACGGGTGGCAGGACTATTGGCGCAAGTTGACCAATGGTGGGGTAACCATTACCGCGGGTTGGAGCGAGGCGTACTTCGGTGAGTTCGTCCAGGGTGGAGGCGACAAGACAATCGTGACGTCTTATGCCACCAGCCCAGTGGCCGAAGTGTTGTTCGCCGATCCTGCCGTTGCCACATCCCCAACCGGTGTTCTCACCGAGGGCTGCTTTCGACAGATTGAGTTTGCGGGAATCTTGAAGGGAACCGAGCACCCCTTCGAGGCCGAGAAGCTCTTGGATTTCATGTTGGATGAGACCTTCCAGGCCGACATTCCGCTCAACATGTTCGTTTTTCCTGCCAACTCCGAGGTCGAGTTGCCAACCGAGTTCACCGACCATGCGGTGCAGGTCGACTCTCCACTCTTCCTTGACCCGGCCGAGATTGAGGCAAACCGGAGCCGGTGGACCGAGGAGTGGACCGAGATCGTCCTGCGCTGATCATGAGTGGTCGCAAATACCTCGTCTCCAACTTCAGCATCGTGGTGCCAATCGTGTTTCTCGGGGTCATGGTTCTGTGGCCGCTCGGTGCGGTTCTGCAACGCAGCCTTTCTGGGGTTGGAGTCCAGCGGGTTGTCGAGATAGCCACACGTTCTTCAACCAGGGGGATCCTCTGGTTCACCTTCTGGCAGGCGGCACTTTCGACCCTGTTGACTCTGCTCATCGGTCTTCCGATCGCCCATATTCTTGCTCGCTATCGTTTTGTCGGACGGTCGATGATCCGCTCGATAGCAGTCGTGCCCTTCGTCTTGCCGACGGTGGTCGTCGCCGCGGCTTTCGGTTCGCTATTCGAACGAACCGGTGTGGCCGGACAACGCACGGTGTGGGCCATTTTGGGCGCCCACGTATTCTTCAACGTTGCCGTCGTTGTCCGTATTGTTGGCGGGTATTGGCAGGGCTTGGACCGCTCACTCGAGGACGCCGCCAGCGTTCTCGGGGCCAGACCGACTCAGGCGTTCCTTCGGATTACCTTGCCTCGTTTGGTCGGCGTGATCCTTGGTTCAGGGCTGTTGGTGTTCCTCTTCTCCTTTACCAGCTTTGGGGTCATCCTCATTCTCGGTGGTCCGAGGCGGGCAACGTTGGAGACCGAGATCTATCGCTATGCCATCTCTCGTTTGGAGTTCGATGTGGCGGCGGTGCTGGCCCTGATCCAGCTGGTCATTGTTGTGGTGCTGGCCATGGTCTCGGCTCGATTCCAGCGGTCCTATGCCCGAGGCGAAGGTTCGCGGGCCAAGCCGCGCTTGTTGGCAGTCACGGGACTGCGCCGACGGCTACATCTGGGCCTCGTCCTTGGTCTGACCCTGGTTGTCATTGGCCTGCCCCTTGGTTCCTTGATCGACCGATCCCTGCAGGTCGGTGACGGGTATGGCCTTGATAACTACTCCAACCTGACCGAGCCGGTTGGGTTACTACCAACTTCGGCGATTCGGGCTCTTGGTATCTCCTTGGAGTTCGCCTTTGTCGCCGCCTGCATTGCCGGACTTGTTGGCCTGGCTGCCGCGGTTGGGATCGTGCGAGGGGGTCGTCTTGGGCGCGTGGTTGAGGCGGCATCTTTGGTACCCCTTGGGGTCTCTGCGGTTACGTTGGGGCTCGGCTACCTCCTGGCGTTCACGGTCATGGACTTTCGCCGCTCGATTTGGCTGGTGCCGTTGGCCCATGAGGTGATGGGTCTGCCCTTCGTCTTGGCCGCGGTAGTTCCTGCGTTGCGGTCCGTGGATAGCCGATTGCGAGACGCGGCCTCGGCCCTCGGAGCCTCACCTACCAGGATCGTTGCTACCGTTGAGTGGCCGCTGATTCGCAAGCCACTAATGACCGGAGCGGGGTTCGCCGCGGCCATCAGCATGGGTGAGTTTGGGGCAACTTCGTTTGTCTCCCGGGGGAAGGACTCCTTCACCGCACCTCTGGCCATCTTCCGCTTGCTTTCGCAGCCAGGCGATCTCCTTCGAGGCCAAGCCATTGCTCTGAGTGTAGTGGTCGGCGTTATTGTTGCTGGTATTGCCGCCACCCTTGAGCGCCAACGCGATGGGGTGACGTTGCTATGAAGGGTTACCTATGTCGAACCTGTCGGTGAAGGACGTCTCGGTTGACTATGGCTCGGCTCGGGCACTGGATCGGGTTTCACTGGAAGTCGAATCGGGTGAAGTGGTTGCGGTGATTGGTCCGAGTGGTTGTGGCAAGAGCAGCCTGCTGCGGGCCATCGCTGGGCTGGAGCCTTTGTCCGCTGGCTCCGTCGTGTTGGGGGGGAAGGACCTGGCCGGGGTACCGACACATGAGCGTGACCTTGGCCTGATGTTTCAGGAACACGCCCTCTTCCCTCATCTGTCGGTTGGGGCCAACGTTGCCTTCGGGCTACGGATGCAACGGCTTGATCGGGCCAGTCAGTCGAAGCGGGCCGAAGAACTGTTGGATCTGGTCGGCCTGGGGGGATTTGGTGATCGAGGGGTCGATGCCCTGAGTGGGGGAGAGGCCCAGCGCGTGGCTCTGGCACGGGCCTTGGCTCCCTCGCCGCGTTTGTTGATGCTGGACGAACCGCTCGGTTCTTTGGACCGTCTTCTCCGGCAACAGCTTGTGGCCGAGCTTCGGACGGTGTTTGTTGGACTTGGGGTGACCGCTTTGCACGTCACCCACGATCAGGCCGAGGCATTTGCGTTGGCTGATCGAGTGGTGGTGTTGCGCGAGGGCGAAGTAGTGCAAAGCGGCCCTCCGGCTGAGATCTGGCGGGAGCCCAAATCGGAGTTCGTGGCTCGGTTCTTAGGGCACCCCAATCTGTGGAATCTGGACGACAAGGTGGTGCTGGTGCCGATTCCCGCCATACGCCCGCTTCGCATTGTTGAGGACGTGGAGGAGGGTATTGGTTGGCTGAGGGAATGTTCGGTAATTGTCGAACGGATCGAGTTTCGGGAGGGCCGGTTTCGGGTGACGGCTCGGTCAACAACATCGGTACTTTGTAGCTTGGAGGTTGGCCCGGTAACCGTTGTCTTCGACATGGGGAGCCAACCGCAACTCGGGGGACGGGTACTGATCGAGATAGTTCACGATCGGCTCATCGTTCTGTAACTTGTGGCCAGAGAGTATGGCACCGAGTGGGGGTCGCTCTAGGGTGCAGTTGTGCAGCCGACCAAAGAACATAAGCGGTTCATTCAGGTCGGTCGAGGATTCGCCCAGTTGGCCAAGGTTGTCGCTGTTTTGGATCTTCCCGACAAGCTAACGTTCCCGACAAACCGCCCGATCTTGTTGGCCGGAAACCACCGCTCATTCTTTGATTTGCTCCCGGCCATGATCGTGTTCTCGAAGTTTGGTTTATCGGCTCGGATTCTCATCCGAGGGGATCTGATGCAGCAGGGCCCCGCTTCGAAGTTCTTCTGGAGTATCGGGTGCATTCCGGCATCGCGGGAGTTGCGGGCCGAATCTGAGGCCATGGCGATCGAGGCACTTGGCCGAGGGGAGCTTGTTTGTTTGATGCCAGAAGGGCGGCTCGTGAAACCCGAGGATCGCCCCAACGGGGTTGGGTCGGCCAGGCCGGGGGTGTCGCGTATTGCTTGTGCATCTGGAGCGGTAGTCATCCCGGTCGCCTATGCCGGGTCCGAAAAGGTTTGGCCCCGCGGTGGTTCCCCTCGGCTGCAGTGGCCGAGGCCAACAGTCAAGTTGCGGTTGGGTAAGCCGATCGATTTCGCCACCGACGACCACGAGGCCAACACCGCTCAGGTCATGGATGTCATCGCGACCTTGCTCAAAACTATGGAGTAAAGCTGCTGTTGGCCGATAGGGACGGGTCGGTCCGATCTATTGAAGATTGGTACCTACGCCCCTTGTCGTCCCGGGGAGGTCCAGATAGTCTTAGTTACTGCCGGGTAACTTAGCGTTCGTCTGCCTCCCAATCGCCCGTGTTGTCAGGAGAGTTCCATGACCGACTTCTCTATGAAGCTCAACGAAGACCAGGTCCATCTGAAGAAGTGGATAAACGGCTTTGCCGTCGAGAAGATGCGACCCGTGGCCCAGGAATGGGATGACAAGGAGGAGTTCCCCTGGTCCTTCCTTGAGGAGGCCGCGGCCATCGGTCTGTACGGCTGGGAGTTCATGGCCGAGATGATGATGAATGATCCGACTGGATTGTCGATGATGGTCGCCCTGGAGGAGTTGTTCTGGGGTGATGCCGGGCTGGGCATGGCCATCATGGGTTCGGGTCTGGCCGCGGCCGGAATAGCGGCGTCTGGTACCAGCGAGCAGGTGATGGAATGGGTGCCCCAGTGTTATGGGTCTGCGGACAAGTTGGCACTCGGTGCCTTCGTTGCTTCCGAACCAGATGCGGGCTCTGACGTCGCCGCCTACCGGACTCGAGCGGTTTATGACGAGGCCAAGGACGAGTGGGTCCTAAACGGAACCAAGGCGTGGATCACCAATGGTGGTATCGCCGACATCCACGTGGTTGTTGCGGTTGTCGATCCGGAACTCAAATCGAAGGGCCATGCCAGCTTCATTGTTCCGCCCAATACGCCCGGGTTGAGCATGGGACAGAAGTACAAGAAGCACGGGATAAAGGCATCGCACACCGCTGAGGTGGTGTTGGACGATTGTCGCATTCCTGGACGTTGTTTGCTGGGGGGCAAGGAGAAGTTAGACGAGCGTCTGGCGCGGGTGCGCGAGGGCAAGAAGGGCAACAGCCAGGCGGCGATGCAGACCTTCGAGGCCACGCGACCTGCGGTTGGTGCCCAGGCCATTGGTGTTGCCCGGGCGGCCTATGAGTATGCGTTGGAGTACGCCAAGGAGCGTGAGGCCTTTGGCCGGCCGATCATCATGAATCAGAGTATTGCCTTCATGCTGGCTGACATGGCGGTGGAGATTGATGCTGCCCGGTTGATGGTGTGGCGGGCGGCTTGGCTGGGCAAGCAGAAGGGTTTCAAGTACGCCGAGGGGTCGATGGCCAAGCTCAAGGCCGGTCGGGTGGCGGTGCATTCGACCGAGCGGGCAATCCAGATTCTTGGTGGCTACGGCTACACCCGGGAGTACCCGGTTGAGCGCTGGCATCGCGACGCCAAGATCTTCGACATCTTCGAAGGCACCGAGCAAATCCAACAGCTCGTCATCTCCCGGGCCATTTCCGGATTGCGTATTGAGTAACTGAATAGAGGGATTGCTGCCTGTTGGGTGGCAGCGGTCACTAACGGCTAGCAGCGGTCGAGTTGGTCGAAAATGTCGGCCATCCCTAGTCATATCCCTAGTAATTGAGGGATGAACGCGTCTAAGGTTGTGGTTCATGGCCACGATTCGAGAGCGACGTCCCGGTGTCTGGGAAGTGCGCGGCTATACGGGCTTGGACACAAAAGGTAAGCCAACCCAGGTGTCTCGGACCGTTCACGGGACGAAGAAGGATGCTCAGCTGGCGGCGGCTGAGTTGACGGTGAAGCCTGCTCGCAATGCCGGTGGGCGCAAGCTCAGTCAGCTGCTGGACGAGTGGATTGATATCAAGACGCCGCGCTGGGCCGACCTGACGATTCGGGATCAGACGGGTCGGGCCAAGCAGGTGAGTGCTGATCCGATGGCGCTGTTGCGTTGACCACAAACTGAACGCGACGAACCCGGCAACGATGGTGTCGACGGTCAGATTAGGTCTACTAGTTCGGCAAATGCGGCAGTGATTTTGAGATGCTGGTTGGTGGCGTCGGTTCCGAGTTCGTAGTGGCCTCGTCGTAGATTCTGGATGAACGCATGCCCGCTGATCACGATTGACGCGGTGCGATCTGTCTTTAGTCCTCGCATTGGTCTCAACCGGGATTTGAGTCGTCCGTGGTCGCATTCGACGCGGTTGTTGGCGTATTGCCCGGTGTTGTGAAATGCCTTCGGGAGCTGCTCTTCGATCACCGTTTCGAGCGCCTGGGCGAGATCGGTCACGACTTCGACGGGTTCATCGTTAGCGAGCAGCGTGGTCTTGAAAAACGCCCTTGCGGCTGGGATGTTGCGGCGTTTGGAGACGAACACGTCGATGACTTGTCCGTGTTGATCGACTGCCCGGTAGACGTATCTCCAGGTGCCTGCGATTTTGAAGTAGGTTTCATCAACAAACCAACGGTTGCTTACAGCGTGGCGGCGCGGCCTGGCCGCATCGATGAGGAGGGGAGTGAATCTTTGTACCCAGCGGTAGATGGTGACATGGTCGACCTCAATTCCTCGTTCATACAGGAGCTCTTCAACATCCCGGTAGGAAAGCCCGTACCTGAGATACCAACGAACGGCGAGCATGATGATCTCGGGTGGGAATCGGTATCGGGTGAAGTCGGATCGGCCGATTGGCGGGGCTTGATTTGGCATCAGAGGAGTCTGGCCTGTGTGCGGCCTGACCGGTTACTGCAACAGTGCCCAATGCAGCACTTGATACTCTGAGCACTTGAAGGAAAGCGCACGTGCACCTTATAGCACGTGCGCACACCGAATGAGCGTCAAAGAAGAGCGAGACTCAGGGACCTTCTAAGTCCAAGATTCAGACCAGGGGAGTGACGGCGGCTTCTTGGTTCGACATAGTTGTCGTTATGACCGACTCGGCTATCGAAGCCCGTATCAGCGTCGTTGGTGGCGACTAGCCCGATATTCCTCGACCCAGACACCACTGGAACGCCACTGCCCGTTCGCACCCTTCTGAGCCCGCAACCGACCACGACTCGCAGCAACCCGCAACGCCGTCTCCGACAACCCCTCACCAGCCAACGCAGCCAAGGGCACTAACCGGTGCGGCCCAGCAATCGCCGGAACCACAAAACGATACAGATTGTCTAAGGCTGCCCGCGCCAACAACTCACCCAACGGACCATGATCCCCATTGTCCGAAGCCTTCAGACCTTTCAGATACTTGGCCCGGTCACGCTTGTAGATAATTGCGGGCGCATACCCCAACCGAACCAGAACAAGATTCAGTAAGAGCCGACCAGTACGACCGTTGCCATCCAGAAACGGATGGATCTGCTCAAACCGCGAATGCGAAGCCGCCAAAGCCTGAACCGGATACTCAGCTTCAGGCACCGCACCAAGCCCATTCAGCCAGGTATCAACCTGGGCGTGCACGTCAGGCCACGGTGGGGGAGTCATCCCACCAGAGAACGGATGAATATCATGCTCCCTAAAACTCCCCGGTGTTTCGCGGTCGGTGGCTGATGGATGGGGGGCGACGCCCCAAACCGGATCCATGGCCATGGAATGCACGTAGCGAACCTCAGCCATTGTGAGTAGCGAGCCATCAGACCAATTCCCCGGATCCAGGCCCTGGCTGTACACCCACTTTGCTGCGGTGGCATAGCCACGGACTTCCATATAGTCCTTGAGTTCCTTGTCACCAACAGCCCGGCCCTCCTCTAGGAGGGCTTCGACTTCTTTCATGACCAGGGTGTTGCCTTCAAGGGCAGTGGAGTGATGCGCTTCCTCATACCAGATCGAGTTCCAGATCCCTTCGGCTTCGACGGGGTCGGGGAGGCCACCGAGACGGTCTCGGACTTCGGTGAAGGCTTCATCCAAGCGTTGATAGATCTGGATTCTTGATGGGCGACCAGCCATCCCAATTCTCCTAGTTGCGCGACGTGTCCGGATCCAATTGTACCGTTCAACTTCGGTAGGTGGTCGTCTGGCAACACGTGCCTCGTGATCAGAGTTTCGGGTTTGCCTGGGCCCCGCTTGGATCAGGCTCTGGAATCCCAAGCGCGGAAACCAATCCTGCCTGGGGGATGACCGGAATACGGCCCAAACCCGCCATTGAGCGAAGTTGCCCGCTTGAGCCAGGAGCCGTCAGACCCGGAACTGTCCAAGAAACGAACGTTTTCTGAACACCTGGCAGCACCACCAATCGAGCGCCGAATCGCTGTTCAACAAACGGTGTCGGATACTTAATGTGTTGAAAACCCGCGGCTGCCCGTTTCTGTGCTGTGTTGGCCATCGCAGCAGACGAGATAGCCCGAGGCGCTTGAATCCGGCGATCGAGAAGCCGCCGCCGAAATGGCACCCTCAACTTGAATGGCGGGTTTCGAGCGTATTCCGGCTGTCCCCCTAGTAGACACCGGCCCCGAGGTGGGGTGTGGTCTCATCCATAACGGCGATCAGGTCACCAACGATTTCTTCACCGTCGGCGAGGGTCTCTCTGGGTCTGCTCACTTGCTGA
>JAJRXF010000032.1 GCA_024276425.1 Actinomycetes bacterium
GAAGCCACAGAGAAGGGATTCAGCGACTGGGTCACCGGCGGGGGCCGGAGAGTCGACATTAACGGTCTGCGAGAGAAAATGACACAAGCCGTTCTCAACCGAGTGCTGGCCAAACAGCAGCTCGATGCCAGACGAAAAGCCTCCAACCTTGCCTCTAACGGCATGCCAGACAAACTGGCCGACTGCCGCCTCCACGGCATGGATTCCGAACTGCTAATCGTCGAGGGAAACTCGGCTGCGGGGCCGGCTAAGCAGGGTCGCGACTCAGAAATGATGGCCGTGCTTCCCCTGCGCGGCAAGGTGGTGAACGCGGGAAAGGCTTCACTTAGACAGGTCATTGACAATGCGGAGGCTCAGGCGCTTATCACTGCTATCGGGGCCGGGTCGGGTCGAGACTTTAAGCTGGAGGATGCTCGTTATGGTCGAGTAATTATCCTTTGCGATGCCGATGTCGACGGCTCCCACATCCGCTGCTTGCTTCTGACACTGATCTACCACTACATGAGACCGCTCTTGGAGGCCGGACGAGTGTTCGCCGCCCAGCCACCCTTGTTCGCCACAAAGATCCGGGGCAAACAACTCTATGCCTTCAGCGACGATGAACGGGCCAGGCTCTCCGAGGAATACAGTGTTGACCTAGCCAAGTGGAAGCGGTTCAAGGGCCTGGGTGAGATGAACGTTGAGGAACTAGCCGAGACCACGCTCAACCGTTCGAGTAGAGTATTGAAGCGCATGACAATGGGGCACGGAGAACAGGCAGTCGAGGCAGCCAATCTGTTCAGCGTTTTGATGGGCAACGACGTCGCCACTCGTAAGGAATACATTGTCGACAACTCCAGCCTCGTCAACCCCGACCTTCTGGACATCTAACATGAACTGGCTCAAAGACAGTATTGGCAAGCTGATGTTCTGGCGGGAGGAGACCCCGCCTGACTACGAGATCACCGATTGCTGGCCGGACATCCCCGATTCGGTTGACCAAGTCGAAACCAAACAGTCACTGGCTTCTGACGCACCTACTCGAGACCCAACTGAAACGGAATAGGCTGACTATGCACTACTCCGAGATACTGGACCGCTCGAGTTAGGCAGACGTAAAGCATCCGCCCGCCAGCAGCGACACTTGGGGCCTGACCCACGATGGCAGCCGGTTCCATGACAATGACTGCGTCGAACTCTAGGCCCTTGACTCGTTCGGGGTTGACCAGGGCAATTGCTTCCTGACCGGGAAGACCCACTCCAGCGACGCGATCAACTTCGATGCCTGCTCCCCCCAGGGCCTCTTCCGCCTGGTCAAGATCGGTCTCGACCCCTACAACGGCAATGCTGTGGATCGACTCTCTGCGACTCGTTGTCGATATCGAGGCAACGACTACACCATCGGAGGGTTGGTCTGTTCGGCCTAGCGCTCTCACCTCGGCCAAGACCGACTGGCCAAGAAGATTGGGGGCACTCTTCACAACCAGAGGGGGCGCTCCCTCTGGTCGGACTGAGCGAGCCGGTGTTACTCCCGGTGCAACCTCGACCAGGAGGCGATTTGCCACATCGAGAATGGACGCTGGAACCCGATATCCAACCGTGAGTTCGGCCACCCGAACCGTTGTTTGGTTCGCCACTGGTGAGGGCATTCACCGCGTCCTGCCACGACTCAACCGCCCACATACCAAATGGATTCGTCCTCTTCCTGGATCTTTCCGAACGCAATCGGGCCACTGGCCAACGCTAAACTCTGTTTCCTTCTTTGCATGTGCCAGTGGGCGACCCTGGCATCAACTGTGTTCTCCGCGCGCACCGCGCGATCGCTGGAGGCCAGCGCAGAGGCCGTTCGATTCTGCATGTCAACCAGATTTTGATTGACGATGTCGAGCCAGCGTTGCTCGGCCTCTAGATCAGAATCCATGACTTTGGCTGAGCGACTCTGCTCCCTCAACAGGAGACACAAGATCGTCGGTGAACTTTCCACCAAGGTCTCCGTACAGCACGACGAGGGCGGCAAAGACGCCACTCAAAAGCATGGAGTTGGCCAAAGCGGAGAGCAAGATCGCCAGCAGGAACAGGGCCGGGTTGCCACCAATGAAGGTGTCAAGATTGATAATCAACGGTCCGGAAGAGTCAAACACAATAGGTTCGCTGGCACCCACCACCTGAGACAGGAAAGAAACCAGAGTCGAACCACCGAAATACAACATCACCAGAACTATCAGCCGGCCCAGAATCGGTCCGACACGTTGGCTGGTGAGGTTGAAGGAGTTCGGAATGCTCCAAAGTCCGCTAGGGGCGACCGAGGCCGCCGCCATACCAAGAGCCGTTCGCGCCGCCAGATATAGCATCCCTGCCAGGGCTAGCGGGATTGACAGGAGCAGGGTTGCGGGATGAATCAGGACCGCAAGGAAAGCAACCACAAAAAGGAGAATGAGAAAGGAACCCTGGATAAGGAACTGGACCCCGAGTACCCGCACCATCCTCAGCAACGAGGGCGCGACCGAGGCCGACCACGGCTCCGGGTGGCCAATCCGCTCTCGTTGAACCTGGCGACCCGTTCCTACCCACTGGGCAATGCTCAACAGTTGAGCAATGAAGAAGGCGACGGCAACCAAGCTCACCGAGACCACGTCAAAACCCCGAAAGCTCGTGTCTCCGCTGACGGTCATGATGAACTCTGCGTCACGAAGCACCCCGTACGCGATGACGAAGGCCACCAGGTTGGGGACGAGCGTCAATACGACGGCCAAGGTGAACACATGACCGATCCTCGCGCTCAGCAGAGACATCGTCTCAGAAATCCATGGACCAATGGGACCCAAGCCGGAACCCATCGGGGTTCCGCCAGCACCATGACTCGGTGGCAACACATCGGGAGTAGCCATTGGATTAGGGGCGGTGTGGTCGGTCCACTGGTTGCCGTCCCACCAGCGAATCTGACTTGGTACTTCTGGGTTGGGATACCAGCCTGGCTCGGGAGTTTTGATCATCGAGGCACCTCGGGATCTACGGCTTGCGCTATCAAGTTGCTCGCCCGTTGAACGGGGGCCGGTCGTCAAAGTCCACCACCACAGCGTAGTGGTCCGATGGCAAGACGTGCTGATGAGGGACCAGACCACGAAGCTCACTCCTGAGTGGATTCATCTGGGGTTTTGAACGTGGCCAACTCACAAACAAGTAGTCCAGTCGTCGATTCGGCCACTGGGCATCGCGGGAATGAGTATTCGCCCGGACCCACGTGTGCCCGCTAGCTGAACTAGTCGATGCCCAGCTATCGGTGAACACGAGACCCGGTGCGTACGGTCGCGAAAGTCCTCTCAGACGACGAATTTCGTCGGAATCGGGGACCGCGTTCAGATCTCCTCCCAGCAGGACAGGAAGAACACCCGATTCACCAAGAGACGTCCGCTCAAGCCAGACCTGTACTTCCAAGCAGATGGCCTCAAGTTGTTGACTGCGAGTTTCTGATTGGTCATAGCGCCACTCAAGGTGAGTGCAAACCACAAGCTGTGACCCTTCGGGCCGAAGAATTTCAGCGAATAGTGCCGTTCGATGTGCAGAGGTTCCACTGGGGTTTGGTAGGGAGATCGTACGGGAATGTCCAACCGGCCAGCGGCTGAGGATGGCATTTCCGAATGGTTGGCGGCCTCTCTCGTCGACGGTCCGAGCCACCGAGAAGCCGACCAGTGCGGCTAGTCGTTCGGCTTGATCCTCATTCTCATCGGCATAGACCTCCTGAAGAAGCAACAGGTCGGGATTGATCGCTAGAATCTCCGCCTCGATTGCCTGTTGTCGCTCCTGCCAGGGACCAAACTTCCACCACAAATTCCAGGTAAGAACACGCACAATTTGCACCTTAGGCCTCCCACTGGCCCTAAGGTCGAGTGGTGGCCGACAAACCCGATGGAATCCTCGTCCTGACCTTTGGCGGACCGGAAGGTCCAGACGATGTCATGCCCTTCCTCCGAAACGTCACCGCCGGGCGGGGGGTGCCCGAGTCCAGACTTGCGATAGTGGCCGACCAGTACGCCCTATTTGGAGGTCGCTCCCCCATCAATGACCAAAGCAGAGACTTGGTCGCCTCGCTCCGCCAAGAACTAGCCGACAACAAGCTGGAACTCCCGGTCTACTGGGGTACGAGAAACTGGCAACCAAGACTGGTAGAAACCATCCAACAAATGCGAGACGATGGCATCCGGAAGGCCTTCGTGTTTACCAACTCGGCCTTCAGCAGCTACTCGGGTTGTAGGCAATACCACGAGGATCTAGAACGGGCGGTCACCGACCTGAAGAGTTCGCTCGACAATCGGAACCATGCCATATGGGCCTGGCCCCGATTCGGGTTTCATCGCCCCTACTTCAACCACCCCGGCTTCGTCGAGCCAATGGCCCAGGCCACGATGGCCGCCGTATCCGAACACACATTGGTGCGCACGGGGGCTCTGGCCCCCGAACAGGTTCGGCTCGTCTTCACCGCTCACTCCCTGCCGAGACCGATGGCGGATGCGTGCGACTATGAAATCCAACTGCAGGAGGCCGTCAACCTTGTTGTCGATCGACTCGGCCCTCACCGCCCAACTCAGGTCGATATTGTCTTTCAGTCCCGAAGTGGAGCTCCTGGCTCGCCGTGGCTCGAACCGGACATCTTGGACCATCTCGATCTCATCGCCTCCGACTCGCTTGCCCGCTCAGAACCAAGAGTCACACCAATGACCCTGGTACCTATTGGGTTTACCTCCGACCATATGGAGGTTGTCTACGATCTAGATATTCGGGCAGCGAATAGGGCAAAAGAACTGGCAATCCCGCTCACACGGGCTCGCACCGTCGGCTCCCATCGACTCTTTATCAAACTGATTCGAGAACTCATCGAAGAGGAAGTTCTCGGGGCCAAACGTCTTGCGCTGGGAACCATGGGACCACTTCCCGCCCATCAAGGGGACCAGCACTGCCGAGCGGCTTAACTCTCGTGGCTAACTCTCGTAGTCAACTCCCGTCCTCAAGAGGCTCGAAAGCGAAGTTGCGAAGTTGAAAGATTGCCTCATCCCAGTCGAGGTTAGGAAAACCCTGCGGGACACGAGCATCGCCCCACCAACGGCCTTCCCGCCCAACCAGGCGATCTCCTGCGAACGTTCCACCTACGGCAAGATTGACGACAATGCGAACCGGGTTGGCCCGATGCGGTCCTTGTCGTAGCGCCTCGGAACCTTCAATCACTCCCGTGACCCTCATCACCTCCTGCCCATCAAGGCTCCATCGCAAGAATCCGGGGCGTCGCTCCAGACTAAGGGTGTGGGAGCCGGACCCCAGATCCGAAACGGTGACAGCCGAGCTGGCCGTCTGGATCGAGCCATCCCACCAATGGACCGAGGTGACCAACTCCTGAGGGGCCTGTCCTCGGACCTCCAGAAGATCTATCTCGTGGTACTGAGCAGACTGGTATCCGGGGCAGCGACCAGGCCCATCACATGCCTCGCTGTCCAAAAGCCAAATTGCGGGCCACAAGCCAGCGCCTCGGGGGAGAACAAACTCCGCCGTATATGTCCCATAGCCAAAGGTGCTGCGACTGATGATCATTCCCGAACGGAATGGCAGTCGATCAGTGCGTGGCTGAGAGTTCGGCGACGCAATCAGATCGATCGATTCGCTCAGACGCACCCCCTCGGGTCCGTATTGCTGTGCCTCGTTGTTGTTCCAGCTCACCCCGCCATCTTGAGTGGACAGAGGAGGGCCAAGGTTGGGAGTAAGTGGGCCGGTTGTGGCAATAAGCCAGGAATCGACACCGAGGGCCATCTCGGCTGGCTCAGGGCGACGACAACCTCTCCCACCGCTGCCGGGAACTCGGTCCGAACACGTCACCGGGAAACTGGCCACTTGGAGGACATCCTCGACGCTTGACAACCAGATTTCTCCCGATGGCCGCCACACGGTGCCAAGGCCACCGAGGTTGCTGAGTTCGGCGATCCACTCACGGGCGTCTTGTCGATCGGTGGCCACCAACATGCCAGCAGGCGAACCTCCAATCTCGACTAACGCGCCAAGTGCGACCGGTACTTCGGGTTGAGTCTCAGCAGATTGGAATGCTCGCCGAAGAAGCTGGAGGAGATCGCCTCCACCAACCAACACGTTTCCATTCTCGCCCTCTCGTTCGAAGAAAATACCCAACTCAGTGAGCCCAAAGGCGGCTCGATCAGCGGCCGGAGATCGGCCCGTCAGGTCGAGCTCCCACCTGGGGTCCAAACCAATCCCCTGGGTGGCCGCGGCCAACGCATAACCGAGAACCGCAGCGGCCGAATCCGACTGGAGGTCCGTAACAATCACCGGGTCCACCATGACCGCCGTTGTCGCTTTATCCACCACCTGACCGAGGGGAGCCGTTGGCCCAAACCCACCGTCAACTTTGGCGAAACTGGGCCCCTCCAGGGGGGCTCCCGTGCATGACAGGCCGAAGATCGCCCCAGCAACCAATACAACCAGGCCGGCAGAAACGTGCCTCACTTAGATCCCGACACGAGACTGCTTCTTGGTTTGTCGCCATGCCTCGATGGCCTGACCGGTCGGAGTCGACGGCGGACCAGCCACGAAGGGCCAGAGTTCGTCGCCGATTCGGCGCCAGTTTCGGGTCGCGCCCATTTGAGCCAATAGGCCCATCAGACCGAGATTAATTCGTTGCAGCACAACAAAGGCCGGTGGAACATTTAGAAGTTTCATCAACTCCTTGTTCGGGCCATTGGCGTCAAAGATCTGATTCACGCCAGCGGCCGCGTACTCGGCGTCGATCGTGACCTCGTCATCGATTAGTAGATAGCGATAAAAGTACTGGAAGTAGTCGGCCACCTGCTCAAGACCGACTGAAGGATCCGGGGCGAGCAGACCAGCCTCCTCGACGATGACCCGGAACTTCTCAAGATCTCGCTCCACCACCATGGACACGATGAGCTCCTCAAACAGTTGAGACTCCGCTGGAACAAACCGTTTGACCAGCCCAAAGTCTAAGAACGCCACTCTCCCACCCTTCTCGAACAGGTAGTTCCCCGGGTGAGGATCGCCGTTAAAGGCGTGTAGCCGATAGATGGAACCAAAGGTGAACCTGAAGATTGTTTCCGCCGCCAAGTTTCGCTCCTCGTCTTGCCACGTGAGCATCTCGTCGAAGCGGACACCATTGGCCAGTTCGGTGGTGAGGATGGTTCTCGTTGAAAGATGATCGAGGACGTGAGGAACCCGAATAAAGGGGTGCCGGTCGAAAAACTCGGCGAAATAGCGTTGGTTTCGAGCCTCCGCCTCATAATCGAGTTCTTCGATGAGTCGGGTCTTCAACTCCTCGATGACAGGTTTGGAATCGAGTCCAGGAAATACTGAACCCAGGGCCCCGAAAACGAAATCTACATTGTTCAAATCGGCGGCCATTGCCTCGGCCACACCTGGATATTGGATCTTGACTGCGACTGCCCGATCGTCCCGCGTGATAGCACGATGGACTTGGCCAATGGAGGCCGCCGCAATTGGCACTGGGTCCCACTCGAAGAAGAGACTTTCAGGATGCTCTCCAAGTTCGTCGATCACTCGTTCAATCACCAATTCTTCACTCATGGGAGGAGCATCATGCTGGAGAGAGGCCAGTGTTTGGCGCACATGATCGGGCAGACCCGTATCGAGATAGCTTGCCATCTGACCCAACTTCATCATGGCCCCCTTCATGTTCCCCAGCTCAGCGGTGACATCGGCGGCCGTGCGTAGTTGGAACTCGGTGTTCAATTCGTCCTTGCGTTCGGCTGAGGCGAATGTCTGTTTGGCTTTAAGGAGGGCATACCGTTGTCCACCTAGCGCTCCGAGTCTGGCTAAGCGGAGGTTTCGCTGGACTCTCCCAAAGCTATTCACCGGCATTGTCGGAGCCAATGGCTTGCGCGGTGAGGAGGTTGAGCGAGCGGAGCTTGACCGATAGGCCAAGACCACGACCGCGGCGAGGACGGTGCCCAAGGATGCGGCAATAGATCGAACGAGGCGGGGCTTCACTGGCCCCAGCCTAGACGGACTTGCCGCAATAGAATCTGACCCGCCACCCACACTGGCATGATCTGTCCACACGCTAGGGTGCTTGGGAACAAACAACGTTTTTCGGTCGGGATCTACACCGTGGAGACTACCTCATGGGTCACAAAGTAGAACCACGACAGGGATCGGGACCGGGGGTGAACGGCCGACGGGAATCCCGAGCATGGAGGCCGAGTTGGCGACGGCTTAACGCCAGAGAAATTGATGCCTATGACCTGATTCCCGGCGATCTCGCCCGGCGCGTCCACGTGGTCTCGATACCGTTTCTTCCCGGCAGCTACGTGGCCATCACATTGGGAAGATTCGTCTGCATCGCTCGCGATATTCCCGACGATGGTACGAGTGAGTTGTTGGCCCATGAACTGGTTCATGTCGGTCAATGGCAAGAGGTGGGCAAAGCCCGCTTTGTTCTGGACTATGTAGGTCACTTCGCCAGGGGGCTGCGCGAATATCGTTCCTGGAACAAGGCCTATCGAGGAATCGCTGCTGAGGTTGAGGCCCGGACAAAAGCAACATCGTGGTGCCAACGGTGCCTCTAAGCCCACCCGGCTAGACCCAGCCCGAACGAGCAGGCCCAGGTCAGCTAGGTTTTTGGTAAGGGAAGCCGCACCGTCACCACTGCGCCTCCATCCGAATCCATTTCGGATGGCGTCTGGCCCCTGGTCCCGGCCACCTCCTCGGCATCTCCCCTTGTCCGATTTGTGGCCTCACAGGTTCCGCCATGGAGCTCAACGATTGTTCGGGCAATGGCCATGCCAAGACCGACTCCCCCGGAGCGATCCCCTCGTCGGAATCGCTCAAAGACATGTTCGATCACCGCAGGATCAAAGCCCGGCCCGTTGTCTGATATTTCGATTCGAACACCGCTGGCATCGAGCTTGGTTTTGAGGCCGACCTCGGTGGCCCGGGCCGCCGCGTTCCGGGTAATGTTGTCCACGACTTGTCGGATAAGGTTGTAGTCGGCTTCAATCACAACCGGGTCTCCGGGTTCCGCCAGAACCTTGACTCCATCGACTCGAATGGAGCTAGCGACCTCCTCCACCAGCAGGTCCAGTCGCAATGGGGCAAGCCGCGGACTGGCTTGGCCAGCCTCCAGTCGAGCAAACTCCAATAGTTCTCCAACGCTGGCGCCAGCTCGTTCGGTGGCATCCAGAATCTCTGCCAGCTATTCCCGGTACTCAACGGGGTCTCGGTCACGGGCCAAGGCGTGGCCGGCCGATGCCTGGATAATGGAAAGTGGGGTCCGCAGTTCATGGGCGGCGTCAGCGATGAACTCACGATTCACGGCGTGGGCTGCCTGCTCTGGGCCGCTAAGCTTCGCCAGCCCGCGCCAGGCCAAGACGGCCGCCCCAAGCGGCAAAAGCAAGGCAACTAGCGACCAGACAAATTTGGCCCTGCGCAAGCTGGAAACTTCAGAATCTCGTTCGATAACGCTCAGCAGTACGTCATTTCCGCCTACCCACTGCCCCGCAGCCAGCCACTCACCGTCAAAGGAGAAGCGCACGACCTCTTCGCCCTCAAGTACACCCTGAGCGAGGCTCATAATCGGCGGGTCCAGCCAGGCGTCACCGATCGGATCAAACCAACCGTCGACCACATTGACCCGCCAAACGTTGTTCGGAGGATCAAAATCGTCACTAACGGCGAAGAGAAGGGCATCGGTCAGCATGAGCTCGGCTTCAATTTGGGTCTCAAGTCTGGCTCTTTCAGCGGTTCGCTGGTAACCCAACCAGGCCAGAGGCCACACCAAGGTGATAGCGAGCAAAAGAGACCAGATCATCAATGCTCGGCGAATTCTCGCCGTCTTCTTGTTCACATCGCCACCTCAGCCGTTATCCCCGGACTCGTCACTGGGATCACGACGGAGCCGGTAGCCGACACCGCGCACGGTTTCGATCGAATTTGACGAACCGGGGCGTTCTAACTTACGGCGAAGGTTGGCAATGTGCACATCAACAACGTTCGACAGGCCGTCGTAGTGGGCATCCCAAACATGCTCCAACAAGGCCTCACGTTGACACACTTGACCGGCGCGACGCATGAGATACTCCAACAAGCTGAATTCTCTCGGGGTTAGGGGTACCAGAATGTCATCATGGTGGACGGTGTGAGCAGCGGGATCAAGCCGAATCTGACCACTTTGAAGAATAGGGCTGGCGGAATTTGCAGGGCGACGCAGCAAGGCACGCACTCGGGCCGCAAGTTCGGGATAAGCGAAAGGTTTTGTCAGGTAGTCGTCAGCCCCGGCATCGAGTCCACCAACTCGGTCCGCGACATCGTCTCGAGCGGTCAGCATAAGCACGGGTACCTCGGATCCTTCAGCCCGAATCTTGCGGCAAAGCTCCATGCCGTCACCATCGGGAAGGCCAAGATCGAGCACGATCAGATCGTATTGGTTGATCATCAAAGACTCCTCAGCACTCGCAACCGTGCCCGAGGCGTCCACGGCGTGGCCTTCCTCAACGAGGCCACGAACCAACACTCGAGACAGGGATTGGTCATCCTCGACCAGCAATAATCGCACCCCAACATGATCGCACGCGGCAGATGAAGATGCGATGAAGCAGACCGAGACTCCTGGTCTTCATGATTGCTTCACGATTGGTTTTCTATGTTCACGAGGTGGCATCAACAAGGCAAGTGTCAACCAATGAACTTCTAGACCAGGCAGCAATGGCTCGAGCCGCCCACCTCCTTCGCCGCACATCGGTCGGGGTGCATCCTGAGCGAATCTCTCGCCTGGCGAACCTGTCATGGGATGACGCCATTTCTGATGTACTGGCCGAGGCCCAGGCTCGTCGGGATGAGCTGGAGCCGGTTCCCGAATTTGAGAGCGACGACGCACCAGTCATCTGGTGGGTGCGTCAGCTCCTCGGGGACAGCAATGGCCTGCTTGACCGCATGAGTTGGTTCTGGCATACGGTTCTAACGACCAGTATCGACAAGGTCGACGCCCGACTGATCGGACCTCAGGTTCGGCTCTTTCAAGCCAGGGGACTCAGCAACTTTCGCCACCTTCTCCATGGCTTTGTGACCGATGGGGCTCTCTTGCAGTACCTGGATGGCGCCGGATCCGAAGCGTTCAACCCAAACGAGAACCTGGGCCGCGAACTCATGGAACTCTTCACCCTCGGTCGAGGTCACTACTCCCAAGATGATGTCAGGGTGGCGGCCAGAGCGTTAGCTGGCTGGTCCGTCGACGATGAAAGCGGGGAGGTTGTCTTCAATCCCGAGTCATCCTTCAATGCGCCAGCGCTCTTTCGAGGAGAACAGGCCGACTGGAACACCGAAGGTGTGGTCGACGCACTGTGTGATGACCCTCTCACGGCCATCAATATTTCCGGGAAGCTTTGGGACCATATCGTCGGGACCCCCCGAGAGCAGTCAGAGATCGAAGAACTTGGAAACTGGTGGTACCAACAAGATCTGGAGATCATTCCATTGCTTGAACGGATTCTACGCAGCGAGAACTTTGCCAATGCCCAGTTCAGCCGCCCCAAGTCCGGCTTTGAGTGGTGGGCGAGCATGATCACCGCAACCAACACCGAATGGGACAACCTCTGGTCACTTCGATACCTTGGCCAGGCACCGTACCTGCCACCGAATGTGGGTGGCTGGCCCGGCGGGGACCGCTGGCTCGGCCCCGGTTCCATGCTGGGCAGGCTCTCGGCCGCCTTTGGCCTTGAACAAGTTGGCTCTGGCCCTTGGCCAACCGAAGCTGTCCTTGAGCGGTGCGGACTATTCGATGTTTCGGCCAACACCAAAGCTGTCTTGGAGGGGGTCGGTCAAAATCAGGACCTCCAACCCCAAGATCGCCGCCTCCTCCGATGGAGAGTGGTATTGACCTGCCCGGAGTTCAACCAGCTATGAGTCGCCAGCTGCAACCTCACTCAAAGCCAATACTGACCCAGCAGACTCGTCGCCTTTTCCTCCAACGACTTGCTCTTCTCGGAGCCGCCACCGCTGGCAGCCAGCTATTGGCCGCATGCTCCTCCACCTCTTCCGCCGACGCTCCGTCGACCGGCCAACAAAACCCCACCCCCACTGAAGGGCCGCGCGGCACGCTGACAGCAGATCATGTTGAGGGTCGAATTCTGGTCATCATCGAACTTGAAGGCGGTAATGACGGGCTCTCGACCGTCATCCCCGCCGACTCCAAGACCTACTACGACCTGCGGCCGCAACTCGCCATTGACCCCAACGACGTTATCGCCCTCAATGACCGTGTAGGCCTTAACCCTCGACTTCAGCGACTCAAGCAACGCGGTGTCACCATCGTGGAGGGTGTCGGCGCGCCTGAGGGAGACCTCTCTCACTTCGAAATGTCAGCCCGCTGGCAACAGGGGGATCTGGATGGTAATTCTGGGCTCCGAACCGGTTTTGGTGGCAGGCTGAGCGATGCCCTGTATCGGGGTTCGCCAGCAACTGGGGTCTCTCTTGGTGGCCCCGCTCCCTTTCTTCTTGGCCGACAGACCATGCCACTCTCCTTTGAAGGGCTTGATGACCTATGGACGCTTCAACCAACTGAGTGGTCCGAGCTGAGTGCATTCCAGGAGGCCATCGGCTCCTTCAACTCCGGTCTCGTGAGCCGAGCCTATGGGCAGTTGCTCTCCTTGGGGGAAAAGCTCGCCTCGGTCGAAGGGACCGACATCGACTGGGACGACCCCATGCTGAGCGAAGGGGGGTCAATCGGCCAACAACTCTTCTTGGCCAGCGATGTGATCGAGGCCGATATCGGAACCAGGATCCTCTATACCCACCACGGCGGATTCGACACCCATGACGACCACCGTTGGCAACACGACTACCTCATGTCCGAATTGGATGCCGCCCTTGGTGGCTTCTTAGACCGGGCCGAAACTCTCGGATTTGCTGACCGCGTCGTCGTTGCGACCGTTTCAGAATTTGGTCGGCGAATCCGAGAAAACAACGGGGGGCTCGACCATGGCACGGCTTCAGTCATGCTCGTCACCGGAGCCATCGAGCCAAGGATTCTCGGGGAGCCAGTGGACCTTGGACAACTGGATGAGAATGGCAACCCTGTCATCACCACGAGCTTTGATCGGTACTTTGCCAGTTTGGCTCAAGAATGGTTGGGGATCGATGCGAGCTCGGTTCTTCCAAGCCACCCCGAGCCCCTCGGGTTGCTCTAGATTGCAAGGGTGAGCTTCATCCCCAAGTACTCCGCATCACCCACTGTCAGTGGTTGTCGTCAATATGGTTTTCATGGCTGAAGCACCCCCACACCTTTCCCCTTCCTCAGCGGCGACCTTCGATGGATGCCCCCGGCGTTGGAAATTCAAATATGTCGACCGGCTCCCCGAGCCATCCGGCCAGCCCGCTGTTGTTGGCACGTTTGCCCATTCTGTTCTGGAAGGCCTGTGTGGGTTGCCGCCCAAGCAACGGACCCAGGAGCAGGCCAAGGCACTCGCTAGAGCGCTTTGGCCAGAGCTCGAGGCCTCAGAGGACTACCTCGCACTCGAACTCTCCGACGATGACAGCCGGGCATTTCGCTGGCAGGCGTGGCTGGCAATTTCTGGCCTTTGGGATTTGGAAGACCCAACCTCAGTCGACGTCGTGGCCACCGAGCAAAAGGTAAACGCAACCTTGCATGACGTGCCATTTCTAGGAATCATCGACCGACTCGAGCGGGACAACGGCAAGCTCATTGTTAGCGATTACAAGTCGGGAAAAGTACCGGCGATCCGCTGGCGGGACGACAAGGTTCAGCAAATCATGTTGTATGCCGCGGCGGTGGCCCAAACCGAACAAGAACAGCCCGAACGGGCCCGCCTTCTGTACCTTGGACAGGAGGTACTCGACTTTGCCGTAACCGACCGACGAATTGAGGAAGCCTCCGAGCAATTAGCTCATACCTGGTCCGAACTCCAGTCCTCATGTGACTCCGAGGAGTTCGCAGCAAAGCCCGGAGTATTGTGCGGCTGGTGCCCGTTCGCTACCGACTGCCCTGAGGGTCTTGCCGAACTTACCCGTCGGCAAGAGTGTGGCAACCTCCCCTCTAACGCTCCAGCCGCGATCCTGGTCGCCTAGCTCGAGTGGGTGGGGCAACTCAGCTTACCCAAAGGGTCGACCGACCTATTGAGGGGAACTCAAGGTTCGACAAGCATGACCGACAATTCATGAGGGATCTTCGACCAATTGGTCGAATGGCGGGCTCCAACATCAGCGGGGATGTTCATGACAACAATCGACGAAAAGACGGGGACAGTTTACAGCCGGGGGGCTCTAGCCGACGACGCGGCTTTCCAGGAACCGGGCTGGTTCAATGACCCCTCCGGGCTTCACCAGCTGCGTTACTTCAACGGCGTTAGTTGGACTGAGCACGTGACCCACAGCGGTCCAACACCATGTGAGCACTGCAGCCACTACTAGTTTGGCCCGGCTGTCTTCACGCTCTGCCTTCGGACAACCACAAAGCGGTTCGAAGACCAGCCGTTCTACCTATCGAAACTGGCGAGGCTAGCCAGTAGGTTGACTCAGATGGTTGCTCAGGTATCAGAAGCGGACCCAACCGCGGTTATTGGGACCTCACTAGGTCTCGGCATCGATCTCGGTCGACATCGCTCCTATGCCGCAGCGTCGACTCACAGCACCAGTCAGCCGATTGCCCTGTCCCGTCAGGCCGACGGCCTTCTCATTCGATGGGTCGGTGACGGCGGACCCCAGCGAGTTACGGAACGAATTGTGGGCCTTGCTGGCCAGAACCAACCGGCTGCAATCAGTTTTGTTGGGCTGGTTGCTGATCAAATCCTCCGGGGCGTTCCAAGTTCGATTCATGGTGAGAATTCGGAACCTTCCCTCGTTCAGGCAGTGGCCATACCTTCCTCCTTTGGACCTCAATGCCGTCGAGCCGTCCTCGACGGGTTCGAGCGGGCCGGAGTGTACCTCGAAGCGGGAAACCTCGTTGAGCGACCAATCGCGGCCCTGGCCGGATGGATCGCTCACCGGAATCTGATATCGGGACACCCACCTCGCGAGCCCGTGCTTGTGATTGACAATGATGGCGGCGAGCTCTCCGCCGTGGTGGCTGACCCTCTGACCCGGCGGCTTCTGGCCTGTATGCCACTCAGTACAGGTCCCGATGACAATCCAACGCTTGTCGTCGACCGGCTACGAGCGTTGATATCTGCCTCGGCGACCATGCTGCATCGGGAAGGAATTATTCAAGAGACTGACTGGCCGAGCGTATCAGCAACCCTTCCCCAGGTCGTGGTAACCGGTTCGGGGCAGGCTCACCCTGAGGTCACCGCCCTGATCCACCGACTGCTCCCTGCGGCAGATGTCATGCCAGACCCCCTGATTTCGAACCCAGCCCACTGCGTCGTGTTGGGGTTACAGCATCTTGATCAGTTGGCTGGCTGGCGCGCCTGTTGGCCAACCACAGACATCCGAATTGTGGATCCAGAGTGCTCGACCGATGAGATCGAATGGGACAAGGCGGCGGTCATAGTCGAGCGGGGTCAGGCGCTGCCCCGAATCGAGGATGCTGTCATAGTCAGGCCCGGGGCAAAGTTGGTCTTTGGCACACCGGGAAGGCCCTTGCGACTTCGTTCCGGGTCGATGGTCGCGTCGTCATTGGAAATTCCTCCCGCAATCGGACCTCTTCCACTCCTGCGAATCCAACCGGACGGCCGGCTAAGCATTCGTGGACCGCAGGGCGTGCGGCCACTAACAGTTCATCTCAGTTGGCCCTGCCCAGGGACACCGGCCTCCGAAATGAAGCTATCTACCATTGGCAGACGGGTCGCCTCCCTAGTCTAGGTCAACCGCAGGACTGGCCCGTTCGGCCCGATGAGGGAGCGGACAACTACTCCCACAGCCGATCAACAATGTCGAACCACAGTTGTGTGGTGAGCCGGAGCGATTCGACATCGATTCGTTCATTGTGCCCGTGGAACCTCCGGTTGAACTCTCCCACATCCAAGCTACTACTGAGCAGTCCGGCGCCGTAGGCCACTGCTCCAGCCTCTCGGAAGAAGCGGCTGTCGGTGCCACCAGTGACGATGCTTGGGATAACAGCTGCTTGTGGGTACGCCGACTTGGTGGCCCCCACAATGGCTTCCCACAGTGCATTGTTGGTTGGCGAGGCGGTGGCGACACCGTCCTGGAGAACTTCGACTTCTACCCACTCAAGGGCATCGCCGAGGGCTGCCTCAAGGTGGACATTTACATCCTCAGCAGTCTCACCCGGCAAGGTGCGGATGTCTACTTCAATCATCACCTCATCCGGAATCATGTTGGTCTTGTTGCCCCCAGCAATCACGTTGGGACTAAACGTGGTGTGGCAGCACGCATGGGCGTTCCTAGCCACCTCGGCCGGCAGTTCGTCCAACGCTTCGTCGAGCCGTGTCGGATCTAGCAGCTTGCGGCTGAGGTCCTCTGATAGCCCCATCGCCTCGATCCGGGAGCCCCAGAGGTCGTCCAACTTGGCGGCGGGCTGGTAGCGGGCCAGCCTCCGGACAATGTCGGCCGCCTTGATCAGGGCATTGTCGGTTTTGAATGGCCGAGACCCATGTCCTGGGGTTCCCTTCACTCGCAATCGGCGCCAAGCTACCCCCTTCTCGGCCGTGGTGATGAGCAAGGTCGTCCCTTTCGCGCTCTGGTAAGGGATGCCGCCAAACTCGGTGAGGACGAACTCGCACTGCAAGGCATCCCAATGGTCACGAACGAGAAGCTCGGCCCCATGGGCTCCCCCCGCTTCCTCGTCGGCCACAGCAAAGTAGATGATGTCGCCCGCATATCGCTTGCCCGATGTGACCATGTGCCGGAAGGCCACCGCCATCGAAGCGGTTAGATTGAGCATGTCAACCGCGCCCCGACCCCAAACCTCCGCTTCACCCGGCGAGTCCCCTGGCACCAACTCACCACCGAATGGGTCGCGCTCCCAACCGCCAGCCGAAACGGGTACCACATCGGTATGACCCATCAGGCACAGGGAGGGGGCATCGGGGTCTGTGCCCTCCCACCGAGCAACCAGGGACGTTCGACCCGGAGTTGGCTCATAGGTTTCTACATCGACTCCCGTACCTTCCAACTCATCTCGAAGCAGCTTGGCCGACCGCTCTTCTTGACCAGACTCTGGGGTCCCATCGTTCACACATTGGTTCCGAATCAAAGCCTGGAGAAGCTCAACCGTCTCGTTCGTCAGCCGTCCAAGGGTCAAGTCATCCATCATGATCCGACCCTACAGGGTCAACGATTAGCCAGTGCCTCCAACAGCAAAGGCATGACCTTGTGGACATCTCCGATGACACCAAGATCGGCAATACCGAAGATCGGTGCCTCCGGATCTTTGTTGATGGCGATGATATTCTTCGACCCCTTCATGCCAACCAAATGCTGGGTCGCTCCCGAGATTCCACAGGCAATATAGACGTCGGGCTTCACCACCTTGCCGGTCTGCCCAACTTGTTGGGAATACGGTACCCATCCGGCGTCTACGATGGCCCGGGAGGCGCCAGCAGCTCCACCAAGCGCCTTGGCCAAATCGACAACCATGGTGAACTTCTCGGACTCGCCGAGACCGCGGCCACCGGCAACGACAACGGCCGCTTCATCAAGCTTGGGACCATCGGACTCCTCCACAAACCGATCGGTTACCTTCGCCCCGGCCGCGGCCCCAAGATCGGGAATATCCAGGTCTTCAGTATCGGCCTCATCCCCGTCGGCCGCTTCGGCGGCAAAGGACTTTGGCCGCACGATTGCGATGTATGGCCCCTCACTAGCGAACTTCGTTTTGATGTCTGTGGCACCGCCAAAAATGGCTGCCGTGCAGACCAGCGCATCGTCAGCGACCTCAAGATCGACACAGTTGGAGATGACCGTCTTGTCAAGCTTTACCGACAGCCGGGAAGCGACATCGCGCCCGTCATAGGTCGTACCAAGAAGGACTGCATCGGGGCCATCGCCAGCCTCAACGGCCTCCGCAATCGCAGCAGCAACGGGTACGCCAGCCAGTGCATCGTCAATGTCGACTCCATAAACGGTCTCGGCCCCATAGGCCCCAACTGTCTCGGCAATATCATCGGCATCACCGGCATACACGCAGGCCACCGTGTCTGCCAGTTCCCTGGCCTTGGTTAGAAGTTCGAGAGTGGTCGAGCTGACCTCTCCCTCAGCCGCCTCGGCATAAACCCAGATTGTGTCAAGACTCATGATCAGATCACCTTCAAACTCTCGAGGAACTCCACGATCTTCACGTGGGCCTCACCGTCGTCTTCGATAATGTCGCCAGCTTCTCTCGTGGGGGCCTCGGCAACTTCAACAATTTCCTGACCTGACCCGGACCACCCAACCTGATCCTCCTCGAAGCCCAAGTCCGCAGCCAGCTTTTCCTCGACCGGCTTTGACTTGGCGGCCATGATGCCCTTGAAGGAGGGGTAGCGGGGCTCGACCACCCCAGCGGTCACGCTAATCACTGCAGGCATTGGGCAGATGATGCTGTCGTAACCAGCATCAGTCTGACGTTTCACAAGAATATTGGAGCCGTCGACCTCAACCGACTTGGCTGCGGTCACCGATGGAAGATCGAGAACTGCGGCAATTTGCTCGGGCACCGTTCCCGTATAGCCGTCGGAGCTCTCCGATCCGGCAATGACCAAGTCGGCTCCTTGATCCTTGATCGTGGCTGCCAGGATCTTGGCGGTAGTTAAGGCATCGGTACCAACCAGGGCTGGGTCGCTAACCAAGGTGGCTGAAGCCGCACCCATGGCCAGGGCCGTAGCAAGGCCCGAGCGTTCATTGTTCGGGGCCATCGAGACAAGGGTGACCTCACCTTCACCAGCAGCCTCCACCAACTGCAGGGCCATTTCCACGCCGTAGCTGTCCGACTCATCCAAGATGAGTTTGACGTCACGCTTGAGCGTTCTCGTTTCGGGATCTAGGGCTCCGGGATCAGCCGGGTCCGGGATTTGTTTGACACATACGACGACCTTCATGGCGTGCATCGTAGATGACAACTTGACCACTTGGTCAAGGCCTAGGACATGTGCCCTTCGACACACGACGAATTTCCTTGTTCCAGCAAGGGTCTTGTGCGTTCGTACTTGCGGTATCGCAGCGTCGCAATTGGTGCCTGAAACAAAGCTAGGTTGTCCACGTGCGCCTGGTGATGATTGTCAATCCGACTGCCGCTTCGCTCACGCGGCGCGATCTTGTGGTGATCGAAAAACGCCTTAGCTTGCGCCATGAACTCATTGTTCACCGCACCTCTCGTCAAGGGCATGCCACCCGGCTCGCTCATCGAGCAATGAAGGAAAAAGCGGATGTGGTCATTGCCGTTGGTGGTGACGGAACGGTCAATGAGGCGGCGAACGGACTCTTGGGAACCACATGTGCGCTTGCTCCCCTTCCCGGAGGTTCAACCAATGTTTTTGCCCGCTCAATTGGCTATCCCAACGAGACCAACAAGGCCACCACAGTTCTTTTGCATGCCCTAGACCGGCGGACCATCGTCGAAGCCGGGGTTGGTCTCGCCGATGGTCGCGCCTTTCTCTTCCACGTCGGTATCGGTTTTGATGCTTCGGTGGTCCACCGAGTGGAAAAGCAGGGTGCTCTCAAGAAGTACCTGGGTCACCCGTGGTTCATTGCCAGCGCTATTCGTTCCTGGCGCTCGACCGATCGTCAACAGCTTCGCTTTCGAATCCGTACCACCGATGGTCGCGAAATTGGACTCGCACAGATGGCAGTAGCGCTGAATACCAGCCCGTATACCTACTTGGGGAATCTACCCATCAAGCTGGCCCCCGAGGTCGGCCTCACCACCCTGCTCTCGATCGTGGCACTGGAAGACATGGCACTCAAACGCTTACTGCAAGCTACGCGGGCGGCCCTTTTCGATGCTGGGGGACTACCCGATTCAGACGGTCTGTACCATCTGCGAGAAGTTGAGGCTGCCGACATTACCTCAGACTCACCCTTTCCGTACCAGCTCGACGGTGAGCCACTGCCCCCGGTTACCGATCTGCGATTGGAGCACTACCCGAGGGCTCTCCGGGTGCTGGTTCCAGCGACCTAGGCCAGAGCCGCCACGGCGACTTACGGAACGTTCGTGATAATGCCATCTACGTCGAATCGAGCCAGTTCTCGAATGCGACCGGGATCATCGACCGTCCAGCAGACTACCTCAAGACCGGCCTCCTTTGCCCGACGCACAAACCCAGCATCGACCAAATTGTCATGAGCATTGATCGAGACACAACCCTGGGCCTGAGCCCGATTGATGAGCTGTACCGGGTTGGCCTGACCCCAAACCAACCAGCCGATAGGAATCGTGGGATCAGTCAGACGAATTCGCTGAATGCTGTCCATATCAAAGGATGAAACCAGTACCCGGTCAACCAGGTCAAAGGCAACGACCAGGCCTGCTACGGCGACCGATATCCCATGCTCGGCGTCGAAGTCTGGATCACTCGGATGATTCTTCACCTCAATATTCACCCAGAGGCCGGCTAACGCCTCCAAGCTCTCAGCCAAGGTTGGTACCCACTCGGGAAGATCATCGGTGGCTACCTCGCGGATCATTCGCCCATCGGAGAGGTGGGCATCGTGATGAACGACCAAAACATCGTCAGCCGAGCGCCGAACGTCGAGTTCTACCCCGGTCGCTCCCTGCTCTTTGGCCGCCAGGAACGCCTCGATGGTGTTTTCCTTATGAGTTGCCGATGCCCCTCGATGGCCGATAATCCGTGGCCTTTTGGCGTCATCGGATAGGGATTCATCAACCATGACGGTCAAGTCTGCCAGAAAATCTGCCACGAACACCACTCAAACTCTTTACGAGAGTCGAAGTAAATACTAACTTGACTGAGGAGCGGGGTGATGGGCCACCGCTCCCAGAATGGACCCGCCGCCATTGCTGGATGTTTTGAAGGAGTACCGGTATGACCTCTGCCGACCCCTATCTAGGAGTCGATTCGCTGTCGAACGTCGTTGGACCGTCTGGAGATTCTGTGCCATCGGGAAATTCTGTGCCATCGGGAAATCCTGCACCGACTGGAAGTGTTTTAGAGCCGTCGATGTTTGATCGGGTTGCCAAGCGAGTCTCAGAGCGTCTCGATCAAGATCCAGACGTCTCCTGGAGGGCTCACGCCAGTTGTCGTGACACCGATCCCGATCTCTTCTTCCCCGTTGGAACCACGGGCTTAGCAATCACCCAGATCGACGAAGCCAAGGCCGTCTGTATGGGGTGTTCTGCCCAAATCCCTTGCCTCGAATTCGCCCTAATCGCCAACCAGGATACCGGCGTGTGGGGCGGCAGTTCTGAAGAAGAGCGACGCCACCTTCGCCGCAAGTACCTAAGTCGTCGCCGTAGCAGGCTCTAAGCCGCGCGGTTCCTTCCAACGCGGACCCGCCTAGGGGCGAGCACGAGAAGCCCCAAGTCTCTGGGTCGGACCACCGGTGGCCCAATAAACGCAGGCCGTTGCCATCAATCCATATATCAGCATCCCGACAAAAAGCGGTGTCACTGTGCCCTGTATTTGTCGATCAATGAGATAGCCGAGGATGGCTCCGACGGCAAAATTTAGGGTGCCTACCACGGACGACGCGATCCCGGCAATATGTCCCATTGGCTCAAGTGCCAGCGATGCCGTGCTTGGCGTCATCGCTGTCTCAAGACTTATTGCCAAGGCGACGAGTATCAAGAAAAGCCCAAATGGTGGTACTCCATTGGTGGCCCAGGAAACGATCGATGCAACCAAGGTGGCCGAAACGAAAATCAACACAAACCGACGCACCATGGTCCTGGACCCCTGTGCCCGTACCACTCTCGCGCTTAGTAACGTGGCCGCCGCCATGGCAAGACCACTCCCAGCAAATACCAGAATGTAAATAGAACCCCGACCATAGATCTCACTCACAATGAGCTCGGAACTACCAAGCCAAGGGAAAAACGAGCCAAGCATAAGTGTCTGGGCAAGGGCCATTCCCACTGTTTGCCTCGTTCTGAGTATCTCGCGTAGCGACCGTGCCAATTCGCTGAGATGTAGCGACCGTCGATTCTCCACCGCCAGGGTCTCTGGTAACCGAAGCGACCACAAAGAGACAAGAGTTGCCAGCACAACGGCTTGCCCGAACGTCCAACGCCAGGTTCCAAGACTCAACCAGAGTTGACCCCAAAGCGGGGCAAGGATCGGAACGATCAGGAAGAAGGCCTGTACAAAGACCATCACCCTGGCCATCTGGTCGCCGCGAAATCGGTCGCGGAGAATGGCCAGGGTTACAACACGAGGACCCGCTGATCCAATCCCCCACACGCCACGGCTCACAAGCAGCACGCCAAAGGTTGGGGCGAACGTTGACCCCAGGGCCCCGAGGATGTAAATCATGAACCCCAGGGTCAGCGCAGGCTTTCTTCCAAACCGGTCCGAAAGAGGTCCGAACAACATCTGCCCCGAGGCCATTCCCAGCAAGAAGGCGGTAACCACGAGGGCTACGCGCGAGGATCCAGGGGCAAAATCGAAAGCCTGGCGCATGTCGGAGAAGGCAGGGAGCATCGTGTCAATGGCCAAGGCCGTCAAGGCCGTCGATGCCGACAAGAATCCTATGAGTTCACGCAACCCAATGTCGGTGCGGGTCCTCCCCATGCCAGCCGATGGTTTTCTAGCTAAGGGCTGGCCAACTGGAGGCTCTATGCTCGATCTCAAGATGACAGCCTAGAGCCAACCAGGCCCCTGCTACCAACTCCGGTACCTAACGAGGCTCGAAGGATGCGGTGAGTTCAGCAATCGTCCCTGCCGATGGTCGTTCGGGGTCAACCCGGCGCATCGTGATTTCGCCTCCGAGCTCTCCGGCCGCCATCGTCCGGGCAATCGTCAACCCAAGTCCAGGTTAAGTGGCCAGATCAAACCCATCCGGAAGCCCCGCCCCGTCATCATGAATTCGTACAATTAGATCTGACCCCGAGGACTCCAACTCGATGACGATCTCCCCACCGGTCGAGCCATCCGGATAACCGTGCTCAACAGCATTCTGTAAGAGTTCGGTCAAAACCACTGCCAACGAACTGGCCGTAGTCGCTGGCAATGTTGGACCTTCCCCAACAACCTTGAACGAGATCGGACGATCAGTAGCAACCAGTGCCTCATCCACCATCTGGACGATCGGCCGCATGATCTCGCCAAAGGCGACCTCATCACCACCCTCGCGAGCCAAAACCTCATGTACAAGGGCAATCGAACGGATCCGTCGAACCGACTCATCAATGGCGGCACGAGCCTCTGGATGCCCAACCCTACGACCCTGAAGCCGCAGGAGAGAAGAAACCGTTTGCAGGTTGTTCTTCACCCGATGGTGAATCTCCCGAATGGTGGCATCCATAGAAACCAGAAGTCTTTCTTGCCTGCGGAGGTCGGAAACGTCGCGTAGCAACACCAAGGCTCCGTCAATCTGGTTATCTTTGATGAGCGGTATGACCCTGGCAAGGATCGACACATTGAGACCCCGCTCCAACTCCTCGGTGACTGGCACTCGTAGGCGAAAAGCCGTACGCAAGACGCCTGGTTGAAAGCCGAGATCGTCGAGGTCACGGCCAAGGGCGTTGGCGTGAAACCCGATTCGGTGTAAAGCAGACACTGCATTGGGTGAGGTGTAGGTTACTCCCCCGGACTGATCAAGAACGACGACCCCGTCGCCGACTCGTGGGGCGTCCTCAGAATCGGACTCGTCAGTGGCAAAGGGAAAGCTTCCGTCGGCGATCATCTGGGCGATCCGATCAAAGACACCGACATAGGTACGTTCTAGTTCGCCCGGTAGCCGCGACCCCAGATCGGGAGTCTCGGCTGACAACACCGCAATCACTCGATTTCCGATGCGAACCGGAACTGCTTGTACCGCCGCCAGTCGACCAGTCGAACCGATGTCGACGTTTCCTTGGCAAATTTTCCCACTTCTTAAAGCCTGGACCACGAGGGGCCGTTCCGCCGCTGAAGAAAAACGTCCGACCTGATCATTGACATAAAGGGTCTGGGCCGTTGCCGGTCGAACCTGACCAACAATGACAAATCGCTCAACGCGATTCCGACCTAGACCATCCCCATCTAGACCATCCCGTCGAGGCTCCGGACCCCGTGTCTCCCGGGGTGAGGTCCCTGGCAACGGAGCGACAACCGGCACCAGCAGGAGAAGGTCGGCAAAGCTCAAATCAGCCAGTAAGGCCCACGAGCCGATGAGTCGACGAAGATGATCCCGGTCGGCTGAGGCCAATTCAGTGTGGAGGCGAGCCAAGTCGCGCAAGCTACTCACCGGGTCACTCTAGGTGCCCGACGACCCGTCGCTGAACAATCAGTTGGACAGATGTCCCATAGAAGCCTCGGTTTGCATCTTCCAAGACACCTCACAGGAGTTGCAATGCAGGGATGAAACCCCCCGGACGAGGTCGACGAAATCGACCGTGCCTCGAAGCGAACAAGCCGGGCAATTCACACCGCCAACCAGATCGCTTTTTCGAACCTCGGAGAAGTACTCTGCCATTTCTCTAGATCACCCTATTGATGACCAGAAGTCATCCGCAGATGTACTCCCCCACTGGGTCCACGGACCCACACGCCGGGCTGCAGGCGATAAGCCTAGTCAAGCAGTCGCTGAAGAGCCTTGATGTCGGCCACCGTCCCAGCCTGCCAGCCAACGCGTTGCTCCGGTGCACTACCAACCGGGAACAACCGAGCAACACCTGCCTGGGCCTCAGCCTGGTTCTCCAACTCGGACAAGGCTCGGCGTAGGCTGTGATCCACGTTGGGTTTCGCTTTGACCGCGACCGACGAGTCGTTCTTTCTCCCAGATGGGAGAACTCGGTTTGTCAGCCAAAGCGACGGCCGGTGACCCCGGTGTTCCAGTTCCAGACCCAACATGGCGGACTGCTCGGCTGGCCCCTCTTCCAGCGTTCGGACAATGACATAGCGAGTACTTGGACGACTCATCCGCTCCTTAACCAGGTTTGCCCGGCGGACAAAGTCGGGCTGCAAACCAGAGAATCGCCAGAAGAACTCCGTGACCTCGGCCAAGAACTCTCCGCCGAGAAGCTGTTCGGCCACCACCAGAAATGGTTTAGCGGTTACCTTGACCAACCGAGTCCGGTATGGCGCGGTTAACCAGCGAAGTAGCCGGCTACCAAAAAACTCAATCATGCGGTCAGGAGCGTCCAGGACATCGAGTGCATGGATCGACGGAGGGGTGTCGACGACCACAAGGTCATAGTTTTCGTCCTCGACAAGATCCACGAGATGATCAAGCGCAATGTAGTCATGACTCTGGGCGAAGCGTCGAGTCAAGGTTTGGTACAGCCGATTGGAGAGCAAGGCATCCCGAGTTTCGGCGTCTGGCGAATGTCGACGAACGAGTGTGTCCCAACTTTGAGCCATGTCAACCATGAGGGCAAACAAACGGCCCTCTCCGGGCCCATTCTTAGCGTCACTTCGGGCGAGCGGGACCACGATTGGTTCTTCACGAAGCTCGACCACCCCCATAGTTTCCGCCAACCGTCTGGCCGGATCGACGGTGACGACCAGGGCTCGACGCCCATGATTGACCGCCGCTCTGGCCGCTAGAGCGGCGGCCAGCGTCGTCTTTCCCACTCCTCCAGGACCAACGATGACAACCACCGAGGATGTCTTAAGTAGCTCATCAAGCGGACTCGTTGTAATCATTGCCACTCTTGGAGGGCTTGGCGCAGTTGGGTAATGGCATGGACGCCAGAGGGGGCTGGCGGTACAACGAGAAGCGGTAAGCCTTGTTCCTGGAGCCGATCAAGTTGGAGGTCGGCCTCCTTCGAGCGAGCGATTGCTATGGCACTTCGATCATCACCAAGCCGCTTGGCCTGGGAGCGTCCGCGTTTGGTCAGAACGGTCGGGGTCCGGTTACTAACAATGCCGCTCACCTCAACCCTGGCCTCGTCCTCCAGACGGTGCAAGAGTTCCAGGCATTCGGTAACTGGTAGCTCCTCGGCCAAGGTAACTGCAATCACGGTTGTCTGAGTGGGGTCGCCAATCAAATCACCAATCCAACGGGTCTGCGACACGATTGGGCCCACCCGAATCATCTCGGTCAATGTGTCTGCTGCAGTCAAGAGTTCGACTGCGTGCCCAGTCGCTGGGGCATCAACCACTACGGAGTCCCAGCCCCCGTCACGGACCTCACTGGCAATCTTGCCCAAAACGAGTACCTCCCGAACACCGGGAGCCGCGGTGGCCACATAGTCAAAGATTCTGGCTAGGGGACCAATCCGGTTGGGAGCAATCGGCAAGTGGAGGAAAATCCGCAAATACTCATTTAGTGCGTGATCTGGGGTGAGTCGTAGAACCTCTGGCTGGTCCCCTGAATCCCACCCTTGGCGGAGAACCGTCTCCAATCCGCCATCACCCACGGCATCGATGGCCAGAACCTTTTTTCCTTCGGCCAACGCGTTGGTAGCCAACGCGGCCACCGTCGTTGATCGTCCGACCCCGCCCTTACCGACAACGATAGTCAGGGGGTGGTTCGGGCTGAGGTGGTTACTGGGCAGGTTTAAGCCCCAAATCCAATGGAACGAGAATCCTCGCTACCGATCTGGACAAAGGCGATATTGGCTGAGGAGACGGCCAACTCTTTGCCCTTCTTATCCGTGATCCAAAGAACCGACGACTCATCTCCTCCGAGGGCGGTGTCGATCTGCTTGCGCAGGGCATCTCGATCCGTATTGTCGGCCAACTCAACCTCGATGACCTGACCGCCGCGGGTGATACCGATTCTCAAATCCATCCCCGCAACCTAGCCCGTCTTTGCAGCGCTTTGGTGCCTAGATCACCTTGAGTTCGGAGCGATACCTCTGCTTGGGTGCAAACTCTCCGACCAGCCGTTCGGCGAGCACGGCAAAAACCTGGCCAGCCTCGGTTTTGGGCTTGGCGGCAATCGGATCTCCAGAATCTCCACCTTCTCGTAGCTCGGGGACCAGAGGAATCTGAGCCATTAGGGGAACCTTGAGGTCATCGGAGAGGATCTGGCCTCCTCCGGAACCAAAGAGTTCGTAACGTTTTCCATCATCGCCCGTGAACCAGCTCATGTTCTCGATCACCCCGGTGACCTTGATATTGACCTTCTCGGCCATGAAAGCTGCTCGCTGAGCCACCGTTTGGGCCGCTGGTTGGGGTGTTGTGACCACAATCATCTCGCCCCGCGGCAAGAACTGGGCCAACGACAAGGCAATGTCGCCCGTCCCCGGAGGCAAATCAACCAGGAGAAAGTCGGGGTTGTCCCAGTAGACATCGGTCAGAAACTGTTCAAGCGCCTTGTGCAGCATGGGTCCGCGCCAGATCACCGGCTGGTTTTCATCCACGAAAAACCCCATGGAGATGCAGCGGACTCCATGAGCCTCTGGCGGAACGATCATCTCGTCGATGATGGTCGGCGACTGGTCGGTACCAAGCATGCGCGGAATCGAGAAACCCCAAACATCGGCATCGACGATGGCAACCGATTTCCCTCGCGCGGCCAGCGCTACACCGACATTGGTGGTAACCGAACTCTTACCGACGCCACCCTTTCCGGAGGCAACCAGCAAGATTCGGGTCTTGGAATCGGGATCGGCGAAGGGTATGGCTCGACCTTCGGCGTGGCCATGAGCGGGCTGGCTACCAGCGGTCTCGCCCGGTGACCCGTGAATAGCTCGACGAACAGCCTCTCGTTGTTCATCGGTCATGACCCCAAATTCAATATTGACCTCTGCCACACCAGCCAAGGCCTGAACCGCCGAAGACACCGAGCTGTTGATCTCCGCCCGGAGGGGGCATCCAGCAATGGTGAGATCGATCCCGACATCAACTCGACTGCCATCAATCACCACACTACGGACCATGCCAAGGTCAACAATGCTGCGATGAAGCTCAGGGTCTTGGACGGGTCGGAGAGCCTCGATTACGAGATCCTCGGTGAGGTCCGCAGCCGCGCCGGACGAAGTATCAGATGCCATGGGAATTTCTCCTACGCTCATAGGGAGAATGAACAATGGCTAGACTATCGAGATGGCTTCGCTGGCCCTCAGCCCACACGACTTCGCCAACATGGTGAGTGCAATCACTTCTGCATTTGGCGACCCCAGTCGTCGAGACATGTATCTTCTCGTTCACGCCAAGGCGGCCGGGATGACGGCAAGCGAGGTTGCCAATACCACTGGACTCCACGCCAACGTGGCTCGCCATCATCTCGACAAACTCGTCAGCGGCGGTTACCTAGAAGTAACCCAACGCGCTCCCGACGGGGCCGGAAGACCAGCGAAGGTGTACCGCTCGACGGAATCCAATCTCGAATTGGCCTTCGACCTTGGCCATGACGACATCCTCGTCACCCTGCTAGGGAAGGCCCTGGCCCGCCTTCCGGCCAACGAGGCTGCCGAGTTAGCCGAGGAGGTCGGAATTGAGTTTGGTCGCAAGATGGCGGCCGCCATGGGCGACGAGGCCGACTCCCAACGATCGTTTCGATCCTCCCTCCACATCGTGGCCGATGCCCTCTCCGCTCACGGTTTCGCGGCCCGAACCGAACGAGACGGTGATCAGTTGCGGATCGTCACCGATCACTGCCCATTCGGCGATGTCGTCCTTGATCATCCAGTAATATGTGCGGTTGATCGCGGCATGGTTAAGGGAATGTTGAGCTCGATCTATGGCGAGACCGCAGTTGCTCTGTCCAGTTCAATTGCCAGCGGGGACTCGGCCTGTGTAACGGCGGTCGACAACGGTAGCTAGACGCGCCACTCAAGCCCTCCTCGAGAACAGTCGGCGTTGTGTCCCCCCAGATCTGGCTGTTTCAGCCGCTTGACTCTTTGGCGACAAATCTGCTTACCCTGGCCCCATGCGCAGACGACTGTTTGTCCTCCTTGTAGCCCTGATAACACTTTTTGGAGTTACCCCACCGGTGGGTGCCAACCCCGGCGACCTCTCCGACGAGGACTTCGTCGCCCAGCAGTACGAGGACTTCCTCACCCGCGCCCCTGACGCAGGTGGCCTGGCATTCTGGACAGCACAACTTCAAGCCGGGGTAGAACCAGCCGCCCTGATCGAATTCATGGTCAACAGCCCGGAGTTCCAGTTGTCCGTGGCCCCGATGGTCCGTCTCTACTACGCCCACTTTCGCCGATCCCCAGACTTCGACGGACTCCAGTTTTGGACCAGCAGAATGGCACAGGGGACAACGCTGGCTGCGGTGTCAGAAAACTTCGCGCTGTCTCCTGAGTTCCAAACTCGTTATGGGTCCTTAAGTGACGGCGAATACGTGGATCTGGTCTATCTGAACGTTCTGGGTCGGCCGGCCGAACCAGCGGGAAGGGCCTTTTGGCTGGGGCAACTGGCCAACGGGACCTCCCGAGGGGCCATGATGTCGCTCTTCTCCGAAGGTCCCGAATTCAAAGGACAGACGGACGGCCTAGTCAAGGCCACCATGCTTTACGTCGGGCTGTTCCACCGCGAGCCCGACGACAATGGACTGAACTTCTGGGCCGAACGACTCGACCAGGGCGACGACTACCGTCAGGTTATGACCGGCTTCCTGAACTCGCCCGAGTACCAGAGTCGGCTTGCCTCCCAATTCGGAGCGGTCCATCCTCTAACGGGGGAACGAACCAACGAACCAACCAATGTCCCCGCTCTAGCCCTCAAAATAGACAACTCACCCCGGGCCCGACCCCAAATTGGCCTGAACCAAGCCGACCTGGTCTATGAAGAGTTGGTTGAAGGACGCATTACCCGATTCATCGCCATCTTCCAGAGCCGAGTGCCAGCCCAGGTCGGACCAATCCGGTCCATCCGCACAGGGGATTTCGATGTGTTGGCCCAGTTCAACAACGCCCTCTTTGGTGCTTCTGGCGGTAACTCGCAAGTATTGGAGCGGCTCGCTGGTGAGAACGTCGTCAATGTCAACGCCCTCGTAGCTGGCAACGCCTACTTCCGGGTTGGGGGACGCTCCGCCCCTCACAATCTGGTTACCTCGCCCGCCGCCTTGCGAAACTTCGCTAATGGTCGGGGTGGTGTGCCAGCCCAACTGTTCAGCTATCGCTTGGCCGGATCCCCCCTCCCAGCAGTGGCACGTCCAACCAAAGGTGTCGCGATTGACTATGGATCCTCAACGGCCAGCTATGTCTGGGACCCACGGCTCAGAGGCTGGGTTCGATCCCAAAATGGCACTATTCATGTTGACAGCAACGGTCGGCCGATCGCACCGGACAATGTCGTCGTTCAAATCACCAACTACGGGATCAGTGCGGCCGATGGCGAGTCACCCGAGGCGGTCACCGTCGGTTCCGGGGAGGTCCTGGTGTTCACCAACGGGTCTCTCATCCAGGGGACCTGGAGCCGGGCCCAGGCCACTGACCCCATTGTCTTCAAGGATACGAACGGTAATGTCATCAAGTTGACTACCGGTACAACTTGGGTATCACTGGCCCCCGTTGGCTCGGTCACTATCCGAAACTGACTCCTCTCGATCCGTGAAATCTGAGGTTGGCCCTGAGCTTCTTGATCCGTTCGCTTCTGTTCCCCGAAGCATGGTGTAGGAGCGAACCGGGGCCTTAGCCGCAGCCGCCAACCCCCGGACAGCGCGAGGGCGCCGACGAAGTGCTGGCAGACGAACCAAACCAATACGAACGAACCAGAACCAACTGCCAACCGCAATAGCGATCATGACAAAGGTGACAACCTCCCAACCGACTGGGCTCTCCGCCCCCGGGAGGTTGCGTACGTTCATTCCGTACCAGCCAGTGATTAGGGTCAGCGGGAGAAGGATGGCGGAATAGACCGTCAACAGGGTCGCGGCGTTGGCATGACGCTCAGCTGCGGCACCCCGGTAGGTATCCAGGGTGTCGGTCAACAAACCTCGAGCCGAAGCGAGGGATTCAACCACCTGATTGTGCACGTCGTATGAATCCAAAAGCGTCTGCCTAGCCGATGCACTAATTACCGGGTGATCCTGATGTCGCAGATTCGAGATGACCAACCGCTGAGGCCGTAAGACCTTTCGAATAGTGGCATCCTCTCGACGAAGGGTTTGGACCTCGGCCAGCACTTGAGGTTGGGCCTCCAAGGCTGCATCCGCCAGGTCATCGATACGGGCTTCAATGGTATCGATGACTTCGAGATAGCGCCGGCCAATCACTTCGCTCAATTGAGCGAACAGATCATCCGCTCCATTGGCAGACAGGTGAGCGTATTTCTGCACGGACTCCCACAACCAGTCAATCCCGGGTACCTCGGTTGCCCGAACGGTGACAAAAAGGTGATTGCGGACAAAGCAATCCACTTCCAGAGTGTCAACCCCCTCGTCATTGTCATCGTCAATCTCGGTGGTTAAGGCATGGAGAACAACAAAGAGATAGTCGTCGTAGTAGTCAGCCTTCGGCAATTGCTCAATGTCAACGATGTCCTCAATGGCGGCCGGATGGAAGCCGAACCGTCGTCCGAGGAGGTCAAGCTCTGCCATGTCTTCGGTCACCACATCCAGCCAGATGAGTTGGCCGCTGTTGATGTACTGATCGATTCGGCTGAAAGGGATGGGACTAAGCGACGCTCCGGGCTTAGGCCGGGCCAAAAGACGTTGAGACACCGGGCCATTCTGGCAGGTCTGGAAGATGGCAAGGACCACTGCGCACTGATTCCCCATTTGGATTCTGCCCCAGGTTCCCCGTTGCGGTCGGGTGATCGAGGGGAAAGCTTGGATTCACACGTCACACTGGCCGGATGCCAGCTACTGCTTCGGATCAAGAACTCATCATCGTCGGAAGCCGATTGCAGGCCCTGTCTCTGTCCACAATTGCGGTAGCCCTGCTCATTACTCAGCGGGACGAGCTTCTGCCCTGGGCGCTTCCGTTGGCAGCTGTTCTTGGCGCGTGGGCACTAACCATCTCGTTCAGGCGGGCAGTCCTTGGGGCCCAAGGAGTCTGGCTTCGCCGCATCCACAGCACAATCCAGGCTCAGACCGGTGAATTTTCTGCCTACGCCGATCATCGCTATCTGCTTCTACGTTTCGGTTCGGGAAAACGAGCCCGGATCGAAGTTCCAGTGGAAATTCGACCACAGGTTCGGACTTGGGCCGAGGCTAATCAACCCGACGGTCTCATCGACTAGGAGCGCGGCTTGGACTAGTAGCGCGGCTTGCGGTAGGCCCAGCGCCAGTAGAGAACCCCGGCTGGGATCATGAGGACGGCGAGAATCAGGGCGATCAGCCCGATTCCTGCTCCTGCCCCCGTCACCGGAGCGTCAATCAATTGACGCTCCCCTTCGGCGAAGGCCTTTTCTAACACCAGAACGGGGTTCTCGCCTTCCTCGGGTCGGGCAATAGTCAGCATGATGGATGGGGCAAGCGGATCATCGTCTGGGCTGGCGACCGCCAGATGAGCAAATAGTGCGGTCTGGTCACCGCAGCGAGAATCGCCTCCGGCGGCTCCCCCAGCGACCAGAGCGGCGACCAACCGATCCGCCAACTGCTTACCCTCTGCATCTTCGAACGCCGCCAAAGCATCCTCAACTACCCCTTCGGAGACCAGAATGTTGCCCTGAACCGAGACCCCGGCGGCCTGGGCATCGAGGGCGATCGGGGAGTTGTCGTCACCGGTGAATCCGGAAGGTAGTCCCGAGAATGTGACAACCCCATGCTGGCGGCTGGCAAAGTCGGCATCAAACTCGGAACTGGAAACGTCGTCCACAATCTCGACGGGGGTGCGACCAAGCTCGATCAGCTTGCGAATCCGACGAGCGGCGTCGATGTTGATCAGCGCCTGAGTGACACCGGCCCCCTGGTTGGGAACAAGTACGACCGGGACCAATGGCTGATCCAGGTTGCCAAGGGCAGAGGCCGGGACGCATGAGGCAATGGCCACTCCGACTTCGCCGGTTTCCTGGTCGGTGCCAACCACCGACCATGTGGCTGAAGCTGGTGTGGCGACGCCAAGCAAGATCGCAACAAGCAGAGCCGTCAGGGTAAGGACTTTCCTGGCGATGGTTGCAGATCCGCCTGGTCGTGTCATTCGGGGATTCTATGCCTGGCAGACTGGGGTATGGCATCAATCCATCTCATCACAATCGTTGTCAACGATTACGATTCGGCCATCGACTTCTTCACCCGGGTTCTTGGCTTCGATCTGGTGGCAGACTCGCCCTCACAAACCAACGACGGGCGTCCAAAACGTTGGGTTGAGGTGCGGCCGGATGGCGCCGAGACCGGAATCTTGTTGGCCAAGGCTGACGGCGAACACCAATCAGCCGTTGTGGGCCAACAGGTGGCGGGACGGGTTGGGTTTTTTCTCCGGGTCGAAGACTTCGACGCCACCTTCCAGCGGATGGTCGACGACGGGGTGGAGTTCACCACGGAACCGCGACTCGAGCCTTATGGCCAAGTGGCGGTCTTTGTCGATATCGCTGGTAACAAATGGGACCTTCTCGGCCCGGCCCAAGGTGAGGGGCCGAGTTAGGCCACGCTCCTAGCCTCGGCGGCCGATCGAACCAACTGGCCAGGGCGGGCTCCGGTGAATTGGTCGTCCTGTCGGGTGATCTCACCGGCGACCAGGGTGTAGCAATAGCCCGTGGCCGGTTGGAGGAAGCGAGTGCCGCCTGCGGGCAAGTCTGCCACCATCACCGGCTCATGCAAGCTGAGGTTCTCGTAATCGATGATGTTGAGATCGGCCCGAAGCCCAACCTCGATCCGACCGCGGTCAGAAAGGTTGAACAATGCCGCAGTGTCGGCTGTCATCTTCTTGATCACTGCGGCCAGGTCCAGCAGCGGACCCCTCGTCCGATCCCTGGTCCAGTGGGTCAACATCCAGGTTGGGGTCGAGGCATCACAGATGAGGTTGCAGTGAGCGCCCCCGTCGGCCAGCCCAAGGATGGCGCCGGGGTGGTTGAGCATCTCGTGGAGCGCGTCACCGTTTCCGTGAGAATAACCCAGGAAGGGCTGCATCAGAATGGCGGAACCTCCCCGCGCCAGCAACGCGTCGTAGTAGACCTCAAGCGGGTCATGGCCCTCCGCCCTGGCTCGGCCTCCGATGGAATCCTCCGGTGCCGGTTCGTAGTCAACGGGGTCACCAAGCGGGAAGGTGTTATCGAAATTCTCCATCATCCTGGCCGCCAAGGGATTCTCGGCCCGGATTGCTTCGATGCTGGCCTTGCTCTCCTCAATGAGCGCTTGCCGCAGATCCGGGTTGGCCATTGCTTGGGCCTTGTCCGCGGTCGACATCTCTCGTATCTCGGCAAAGCTGGGACACTCAAGAAACCGATGCCGGGCCGACAGCCCGAGCAGAATCCCAAACGGCCTGCCCGCAACCTGAGGGACAACCTGGTCACCCTTTACTTGGGCAGCCTCGGAGAGCTTCATGAGCTTTCGCCAGTCCTCCGGCGCTCCGTCGTTTTGCAACATAAGCCAGGTCACCGGACGTTTTGTCTGGGTGGCCAGTCGACAGATCCAGTCAAGCTCACGCTCTGGGGCGATGAGATCCTCGCCCGCAACACCGGCGGGAGCAACCTCAAAGATGCCGCGGCCGGCATCGGCCACGGCATGACCAAGGGCGAAGAGTTCGTCCTCGGCGGCGAAGGTTCCGGGTACGGGCTCTCCGTCGATGGCGGTGTGAATGATGGTCCGACTGGTCGAGAATCCCATGGCCCCGGCCTCAACCGCCTCGGTCACAATGGTTGCCATCTGTCGGATCTCATCCGGTGTGGCTGGTTCGTTTTTCGCCCCTCGCTCCCCCATTACATAGGCCCGCACTGGCCCATGGGCCACCATGGCGGCAATGTCGATGCAGTAACTTCGGCGATCGAGGGCGTCAAGAAACTCCGGGAAGCTCTCCCAGTCCCAGGTCATGCCCTCGCTCAGCGCAGCACCGGGGATGTCCTCCACCCCTTCCATTAACTCGATCAAGAACTGGTGTCGGTCTGGGTGAGCGGGGGCAAAGCCGACGCCGCAGTTTCCGAACACCACGGTGGTTACCCCGTGCTCGCTGGAGGGCGCGAGCTCCTCATCCCAGGTGGCCTGGCCGTCATAGTGAGTGTGGATGTCGACGAAACCGGGCGTGACCAGTTTGTCGGTGGCGTCGATCTCCCTCTCTGCCGGCCCGAGGGTGTGCCCCGAATCGCTCGTCACAACCTCGGAGATACGCCCGGCGTCGATGGCAATGTGACCAACAAATGGGGTTGAACCAGAGCCGTCAACAATTCTTCCGTTGCGGATAATCAGGTCATGCATGCACTCGTCCAGTCCCTTGGCCACGGCGACGCCGTGCCCGTTCTGTGGCCAAGACTTCCACATCACCAAGATCCGCACCAGAAAGCCTCGGCAACCGCCAACACAATCAGCGATACTTCCATCCGTGGAGCTCCAAGGTGGCGTGAACCAGCTTTCCCTGATTGACGGGGTCCTCCATCGTCCCCGCCATTCCTGGTCTGAGCAGGTGCAGTCGTTCCTCCACCATCTCCACCGAGCTGGCCTGAAGGGAGTGCCACGACCACTTGGGTTCGCCCCAGACGGGAGGGAGAGGGTCAGCTACCTTCCCGGTCTCACCCTTGACCAAAGCACCATCAAGGCGTTCTACACCGATCGGGTACTCATTTCTGCCGCGAGATTCCTGCGGCAATTTCACGATGCCAGCGTCGACTACGTCGAACTGGAGGGCCATCCTTGGTTCGAGACTCCGCTAGAGCCAGCCGAAGTTATCTGCCACAACGACTTTGCCCCTTACAACTGCGCCCTAAAGAAAGGCCAGGTCGCGGGCCTGTTCGACTTTGATACAGCATCCCCAGGACCGCGACGTTGGGACATTGCCTACGCCGTCTACCGGTTCTGTCCGCTGTCGGCTTCTCCTACTGGTTCGGGGATCTCCATCAACCTGGACGAGCAGCGCAGGCGGCTTCATCTCTTCTGCCAGATCTATGGAACCAACATTGACCTGGCCCTCATCAGGTTGGTGTGCAGCCGCCTCACTGCTCTTGTCAATCTCATGCTTCGTGAAGCCGCCGCTGGCAACGAAGCCTTTTCCAGTCACATTGCCGCAGGCCATGACAAGCTGTACCAGGCCGATATCGCCTACCTCAACCAACATGGCGAGGCCTTGATCAATTGACCGCAAACGATATTCGGATCCGTTCAGCCGGACGTCATCAGCGTGGGGGCAACAAGCCGAGGTCAAGAAGGAGCCGTTCGGCAAAGGGGTGTAGGTCGATAGTTTCGAGTTCTGCGACCTGATACCAAGCGACCGCTGTTGTTTCATCGTTGTCGGGGCGAGGATCCCCTGGAGCGATCTCGGCCCGATACACGATGGTGACAGGTGACATAGGCCGTGACATCGCCGTTGGGCTACCTCACCTGGTATCCCTCGCCACCGAACGCCCCGACCAATTCGGTCAGGACGACTTCAATTCCAGCCTCTTCCAGCGACTCCCGTCTGGCCGACACCTCGGGTGACTCCCCTGGTTCAATTGCTCCGCCGATTGTGCCCCACTGACCAAAATCCGACTGGCGGACCAGAAGGATGCGATGATCGCTATCGGTAACAAGAACCGATACCGAAGGAAGCAGAATCAGATCATGTCCGACCCGATCCCTGATCCCTTTAACAAACGATGACATCCCCATTGGCCGAGAACATAAACCAGCCGATCTCGATTCGAGGTGCTTGCCATCACGACTGTCCCGATACCTGCGTCTGGGATGTCACCATCTCCGACGGGGTTGCCATCAGACTGCTGGGAAACAAGGATCACCCGACGACCCGTGGGCAACTGTGCCCCAAGGTCAACCGGTTCCTTCAGCGGGTCTATCACACGGATCGATTGAGTTCACCGCTACGCCGTACCGGACCGAAGGGCAGCGGGGAGTTTACGGAAATCACCTGGGAGGAAGCGCTCGCCGAGATCGCCACACGACTTGAGTCAATCGTTCGCTCGAAGGGCGCCGAGGCCATTCTCCAGTTCTCCTTCGACGGCACTCAGGGCATGATCCAGAAAGGGGTAATGGCTGACCGGTTCTTCGACCGGCTCGGTGCCAGCGATATTCGCCGACACCTGTGCGGAGTGTCGGCCTGGCTCGGTGCCGCCGATGTCACCGGGCACCCCTTCGGTATGAATCCCGAGGATCTCGCCCTGTCCCAGACCATCATCTTGTGGGGTACCAACACCCGGCTCACCAACCGACACCTGTGGCCGACCATCGAAGCAGCAAAGGCCAATGGTGCCACGCTCATCGTGATCGATCCTGTTCGAACCGCAACCGCAGCCGCTCCCGAAGTCGATCACTTCTTACAGGTCCGGCCCGGAACCGACGTGGCCTTGGTCTTAGCCATGATCAACACTATGGCCGCTGAGGACTTGCTGGACCAGGATTGGATCGAACAGAACACAACCGATTCGGAGGAGCTCTTTTCCGATGCCAAGCGGATGCCGCCGGAACACGCGGCAGCGATAACGGGTATCGACGCGGACACAATTCGTTGGTTGGCCAGAACCTACGCTACCAAAACCCCAGCGGCCATTCGAGTCCTGGTCGGGCCGTAGCACCGCCAACATGGTCAAGACATCATGCGAGCCGTTGCCATACTTCCAGCCGTGACCGGGGCATGGCGTGAGGTCGGAGGTGGCCTCGCTCGATCAACCCAAGTCTACTTCGAACGAGCGCTCTCCCTCGACACTGTGCTCTCCCTCGACACTGTGCCCGCCCTCAACACAGCGCCCGCCCATGGTCCAGAAACGCCGCGCCGCAAGTTCAATATGGCTGCCCTTGGGTCGGTTCTTTGCGATGAGGCTTTGCAGCCACAAATCGAAGCCTTGGTGGTTCACAACTCCAATCCGGCCTCGATCTGCCCCGATCAGAACGCCGTTATCCGAGGACTGGAACGAGACGATCTGTTCTGCGTAGTGATCGAGCAGTTCATGACTGACACTGCTCGCTACGCTGACATCGTCCTGCCTGCAACCACCCAGCTCGAACACCTTGAGTTGATGCCTGCGTGGGGCCACCTCTACCTCGCGCTCAACAAACCAGCCATCAGCCCGGTTGGACAAGCCCTACCGAATACCGAGATCTTTCGTCGTCTGGCCAAGGCGATGGGCTTGGATGAGCCGATGTTCTCCGACTCTGACGAGGACCTTGTACGCCAACTCCTCGATTCCGATCACCCCTGGCTGGGCGATATCGACTTCGAACTTCTTGACCGCGATGGTTGGGCCAGGCTCGATGTTCCCGACTCCTACCGGCCCAACATCGACGACGGGCCGGAGACTATCGGCGGCCGGTTCAGACTCGGTTCGCTTCGCTACCGGGCAGGGGCCGAAACGGCCGAAGCTAACCCGGCCCTTGCGGCCAAATATCCCCTCAACCTGATCTCCCGCAAGCAGCACCTCAAGTTCCTCAACACCAACTATGGGGCCTTCCCCGAACACCAGCCGTCAGCCCTAGCGCCTCAACTCGAGATCCACCCCATCGACGCAGCAGCCCGCGGCCTGAAAGAGGGCGACACCATTGAGGTGTACAACCAGCGTGGCTCACTCAGTGTTGGGCTAACCATCAGCGAAGACGTCCAGCCGGGGATGGTCGCCTTGCCCTTCGGTTGGTGGAACCGCAGCACCCCAGAGGGTCGGAGCGTCAATGCACTGACCAACCCACAGGTCGATGCCACTAGGGAAACCGAACCCGGGTTCGATCGCGGCTCAGGAAACCCAGTGAACTACGACGTCCCGGGTTCTGCCGCCTTCCACGAGACCCTGGTCCAGGTGCGCGCCGCCACCGCCTAGCTCCGGCTCACACCCGTTCCCTACGCGCTCGGCGACCCCCAAAAGGGTCGCAACCGCGACAACGAACCTGGACGGGGCCACGGTCGTTCCCCACGCGCTCGGCGACCCCCAACTCAAGGCTCACACCCGTTCCCTACGCGCTCGGCGACCCCCAAAAGGGTCGCAACCGCGACAACGAACCTGGACGGGGCCACGGTCAACGCTTGCGGACCTCGGCCCATTGGTAGAACCAGTCACCGTCGTCTGGATGGGGCCAGGTTTCGTAGTACTCGATCTCTCCGATGTGCTCGCTCAACATCCGTTTCCATACCGGGTCAGAGCGACGACTGAAGTTGCGGTCAACATCCACCCTGCTGCTGGCCAATTGTTCGCTTTGGTCCCGGCCTCCCCAGGAGCCGATGATGGCCACTCCCCCCGGCCTCAACACCCGACCAATCTCAGCTAGTGCCTCACTAATGGCCGCGTCGGTGACATGCATCAGCACACTCATCGACCAGACGGCATCGAACGCACCATCGACAAAGGGAAGCTGGACCGTCGAGCCCGTCAATGCCGGGAAGCCAAGTCCGGCACAAGCGCGAACATTCTCTAGTGACAGATCTAGCCCAACCACCTCATAGCCAGCATCACCGAGGGCCTTAGAGTCACGACCCGGGCCAGGGCCAAGGTCCAGCAGCCGAGCCGGTGGCCTCGGCAATACTTCGGCCAAGACGCGCTCGCGACCAGCAGCGCGTTGGCCCTCCGTGCTCAAGCTTGCCCTGCGCTCTGCTTCGGCGTCGTAGTACCGAATCAATTCCGATTCGACCTGAGTTTGAGACTTGACAACCACGGCTGGCCCTAAGGGCTTGCCCTCCCAGCCCGCCAGCTCTTCCAGGATTCGTCGCTTCACCTCATCAGGAGCAAAGCTGGCCCCAACGGCATCCACTTGCATCGCTTGGTGGCTCGGTCGATCAAATCCAAGATGCTTGGAAGCAATGGTCAACTCGCGGAGGAGATCGGTGGCAAACCAGCCAGGGTCATCGGTGTTCACACAGACTCGGATCCCTGCCTCACGAAGGGTGGGGAGCGGATGCTTACCGATCTCATCGACGACACCGAGCAAGAGATTACTGGTCGGACAGACCTCCAACATGATGCCTCGCTCACCAATCAAGTGAACCAAGTCCTGGTCCTCCAGACACCGAACTCCATGACCAATGCGCTCAGCCCCAAGGTCGACAATGGCCGAGCGAACCGAATCGGCTCCTTTGGTCTCCCCTGCATGAGGGACCGAATGGAGACCAAGAGCCCTTGCTCGGCCAAAGTGTGTCGCGTAGGGAGCGGCCGGAAAGCCAACCTCGTACCCGCCAAGACCAATAGCAACCAAGCCATCCGGGGTATTCGACCCTTCCAAATACTTGATCGTAACCTCTTCGTCTGGTGTTTCGATATCTCGCGGAATATCGATGACCCAGCCCAACTCAACCCCGCGTTCTGCCGCCAGGCGCCGACCCTGGTTCAGGCCATCCCGATACTCAATCTGGCTCATTCCCGGGCGGTCATCACGAGCTAGAAAGTGGGTGTAGGCCGTGGTGGTGACCTCGGCATAGCGAACCTGTTGGGCGGCCAGGGTTGCCCCAAGATCATCGATGATGGTGACCAGGTCATCCCCGCTCCGCAACAGGGTCAAGCCATAAAAGAACTGGGTGGCAAAGTGGGGGAAACCGTCGAAGGAGAAGGCCTGGGGAAAGCCGTTCGGCCAGACCGGTGACGGATCGACGTCATGGCGCTCGGTCAGAGCACGGACGGTGTCTACCGACATCGAACCTTCCAAATGAAGATGCAACTCAACCTTAGGGAGGCGTTCGAGCCAGCCTGCCAACCCATCATCGGGTTTTGTCCGTCCTGCAACCTCGTACATCTGCCCTCAACCCCTCTGCCCTCAACCCCAGGGAAACCTCGTTTGGTTTGTGCACAATAGGCCAGCGCAGATGTCTTTCTGCCATAGTGATCCAATGGCCATTGTCGGACTCGACCATCTGCAGATCTCCATGCCCTTGGGAGGAGAAGACCAAGCGGTTGCCTTCTATGCCGGAGTTCTTGGTCTAACCCAGGTCCCAAAGCCAGCACCCCTCAATGAACGAGGCGGGTGTTGGTTCGAAGAAGGCTCAGTCCACATCCACCTCGGAGGTGAAGAGAACTTCCGTCCAGCCCGTAAAGCCCACCCGGCCCTCTTGGTGTCCGATCTTGATGAGCTGAAGGCGAAGCTCGCGACCGCCGGGTATGAGGTTAGGCCGGGAGCTATCGTCAAGGGCATCTCCCAATGGTTCACCAATGATCCCTTCGGCAATCGGATCGAACTTATCGCGGCCACCTGAGTTGCGACCCAACACTCCGGACCACAATTGGCGCCAACTGTCGGAGCCACGGCAAACTTGGGCTCTATGACCGAGATCACCACCAGCCCGTCACCACAAGACGTATTCCAGCCATTTCGTCTCGACAACAAGGTCGCCATTCTCACCGGTGCCAGTTCGGGGCTTGGGCATCGATTCGCCCAAATCCTGACTGCCGCCGGGGCCACCGTTGTCGTCGGTGCACGCCGGGCCGACAAACTGGAGCAACTGGTGTCAGATCTCGGTCGGGGTCTCGCCCATCCCTGTGATATTGCCGCGAGCGGATCCCCCGAGACCCTGGTTGGCGCCACCCTGGACGCCTATGGCCAGATCGACATCGTGGTCAACAATGCGGGCATCTCTCGAGTGGTGCCGGCGATCGATGACACGATCGAGGGTTTCCGGCACGAACTCAACGTCGATCTCGTCGCCCCCTACGAGGTCGCTCGCCATGTCGCCCGTTGGATGATCGAGAACAAGCGACACGGGTCAATCATCAATATCGGCTCCGTTCTCGGCAACGGCGGTGGAGGCCGACTCAAAACCCCTGGTTATGCCGCGGCCAAGGGTGGGCTCCACAACCTGACCCGAGAGCTGGCATCCCAGTGGGCGCGCAAGGGGATCCGAGTCAATGCCATCGCCCCCGGCTGGTTTGAAACTGAGATGAACTCGGGAATGTTCGACTCCGACGAGGGACGAAACTACATCACCTCCAATACCCCCATGGGAAGACCGGGCCAGCTACAGGAACTTGACGGGGCCATGTTGTTTCTTGCCTCCGATGCATCCAGTTACGTAACCGGGCACACCCTCTTTGTCGATGGAGGTTGGACAGCCATTTAGGAACGTCCTTACTCGGAACACAATTCTGGCTGAATCCACCTAAACTCCGAGGTCCATGGATTTGTATCTGATCCGCCATGCCCACGCCGGTAGTCGATCGGCGGATCCGCACGACAAATACCGACCCTTGTCCGACAAGGGTTGGGAACGCGCCAATGCGCTAGCGTCGATATTCGACACGGTGAAAATTGGCCGGGTTCTGTCCAGCACGGCAACTCGTTGTGTCCAGACGGTTGAACCACTCGCCAAATCCAAAAAGCTTGAGGTCATCGAACACTCCATCTTGTGGGAGGGGTCCGATATATCCGATGTGCTGGATCTCCTTGATTCCGTGGCCGACAAGCCAACCGTTTTGTGCTCCCACGGTGACATTATTCCGGGCGTGATCGAAGCTCTCGCCGACGATGGCGTAGCTGTCAAAGGCCGAGGTTGTGAGAAAGGTTCGATCTGGGTCGTGACGTACTCGGGGAAGGGAGTAAAGAAGGCCCGGTACGTCTCGCGCAAAGCATCAGCTTTACCCTAAGCGAGGCGAAAGACTCCTGGGCACGCGGACTATTCCGCAGGCACGCGGACTATTCGCAGGCAAGCCTGGTGGCGATTGGGGTAATAAGCTGGGTGATCATTGGTGCTGGCCGAAGGTCATCCAGTATGGCTATCTCGGCGCACGCTGCTTCCTCCCGGCCCAGCCGAGAAAACACCACGGCCCGGAAGGCTCGAGCATCGGCAAACTCTGGGTCAACGGCGACGGCGTCAGCCAGAGATTTTTCTCCCAAGGCTACGAACTGGGCGAAGGCATCGTCGTCCCCCGCCTGCTGAGCTGTTCCAGAAGCCAAAATTAGGAACCATCCCTTGTACGTCAGTGCCTCCACGTTCTGCGGGTCTTCGGCCAGGACACCATCAAAACAGGCCAGCGAATCCCGCAACTCACCAGACGACATGAGCTGCTGACAATTCAGCACTCGATCCCGTATTGTCTCATCGATTGTCCCAGTAAGCGAGCCAGTCGCTCCGCGTTCACCTACCGCCTGAGCCAAGAGCCAACCGGACCCGATGGCGAAAACTAAGAGCGCACCAATTGTCAGGGCAAGTCTGGTCAGCCTGCCGTCCTCCTCACCCCGGCCATCGCGGGATTCCGCCGCAGCGGCGAGCCCGTCAATCTTTCGAATGAGATCGGATGCCCGCACCGTGTAGTCATCCTTGAGAGCGCGATAGTCGAGTTCGCTGAGGTCGCCAGACTCATACTCGACCTCCAGGTCAGCGAGAGAGGCCAGCAGAAAGTCTCGCTCCTCAGTGAGTACGGTTAGTGAACTCAAGGCTGTTCCTTTGATGCGGGCACCTGCTCCAATGCTTGAGAAACAAGTTCGGCGTCGGCCTCGGTCGCTGGTCGCAAACCTTCGTCACGGCGACGCAAAATAGACACAACCATCGCTGCCCCACCAACCGCCACGATGACGGGGAGAATCCACACTACGAGCGAAATACCCTCGGCTGGCGGGGTCAACAAAACCTTGCTTCCGTAGCTCCGAATTAGCTCATCACGAATTTCTTCGTCGCTCGCGCCGGCATTGACCTTGACCGAGATGAACTCTCGAATGGTGGCCGAGACCGCAGCATTGGACTCCGCCACGCTCTGACCTTGGCATTGAGGACAGGCATAGATTGTGCTCAAGTATTGGATTCGGTCGTCGCCCTCCAGAGGTCCGGAAGAACTAAAGCTGGCGACCGCAAGTAATGACAGGGCAAAGACCCCCAGGATCACCCAAGAAAGGGTCCGTTGTTCAAAGGGCTTCTTCGTACTCATCCGGTTCCTTCGATCACTGACATGACCTGATCGGCGGTAATGCCTCCCGTGTAATGGAGAACCACAATGCCATTGGGGTCCACAAGAAAGGTCTCGGGAACAGCTCGGATCTGAAAGTCGATGGGGATCTGAGGGTCGTTCATGACGGGCCAACCTCCACCCCTTTCTTCAAAGAAGGTCCGAACATTACTTTCGGAGTCGTTAAAGACCACGGCAACGAGATCCAGGTTGTTGTTGGCCTCACCCCACTGCTCTAGGGCGACAAGGTCGGGCTGTTCGGCCACACAGGGTGGACACCAGGTAGCAAAAAAGTTCACCAGCACCCATCTGCCTCGGGAGGCATCGATGTCGAATTCGCCTCCAAGCATGGCCTCACCAGAAATCTTAGGGACCCGCTTACCCAGGAGCCGACTTGAGGGCGCATCGGCCGCACTGCCACCGAAGGCCAGCAGACCAACAAGACCGATTAGAACGACACCAACGGCCATTGCCAGCTTTCTCGTTGGCTTATGCTCCCTCGTCGGCTGACTCTGCTCCGGCTCAGCGGCCTCCATTGGATCCTCAGCCACTGGCCGCTCCTACCAACACGGCGGAGACCGCCTCGGTTCCACGACGTCTCTTTCCTGGGAAAATGGCCAGAATCGACCCGATTCCCATCAGAGCTCCGCCCGTCCATAGCCAACTAATCATGGGCCTAACAATGATCCGTAAACGAATCGGACCCTCCGGATTCTCCGGTGTGGTGTCTAGAACCAGGAAGAGATCCTCGGTGAAGCCCGGCCGCACCGAAGGCGTCGGAACCACCATGCCAGATTGAAGGTAGCGAGTTTGGGCCGGGGTGTAGACATCTTCACCATCAATCAGGATCTCGGCGTAGATCCGTTGCCGGCGATCGTTCTGATCGGCCCGTAGCTCAAGGTAGGTGAACTCGTGGTTTTCGACAGTTACCGATTGGCCTGGTAGCAGAGTCGCACTGCGATCGGTCTTGTAGGCCTCGCTGCTGGCAACCCCCACGGCGATGAGCACCACCCCAATATGGACGATCATGCCCCCATTGGTTCGGCCGACTAGGCCCCGCCACCCCTGGCGTCTGGAGGCCAGGATGACCTGGCGAAGGGCGGCTCCGGCGGCAAACCCACCCAAACCGAAGGTCAAAACCGGGTAGAAACCTCGCGCCCCGAGCATCACCGCTACGAACATGGCCATGACAGCGGCCACCGCTGGCCAATAAAGCCGCTGGGAGAGCAATTCTGTGCTGGCCTTGCGCCATGGCAACACGGGGGCTGACGCCATGAGAAAGAGCATGACGAAGGCGATTGGTCGACCGAGAGAATCGAAGTAGGGCCGCCCGATGGTAAGACGAGTGTCGTTCCACGCCTCGGCGAGTAAGGGGAAAACCGTACCGAGCAAGATGACGAAGGCGAGGGCTCCAAAGATCAGATTGTTGGCCAAGAACGAGGCCTCACGAGATAGGGGTGAGTCGATCGCCCCGGGTGAGCGCAATTCGTCCCCACGCCAGGCAATCAGCCCGATGCTTCCGCCAGCGACTACGCCAAAGAACACCAACAACCAGGGGCCAACGGCACCGTCGGCAAAGGCATGAACCGAATCGATAACGCCCGAACGTGTCAGGAACGTACCTAGGATCGTCAACGAGAACGTCGCGCACAACAGGGAAAGATTCCAGACCCTCAACATTCCACGACGCTCTTGAACCATGACCGAGTGCAAATAGGCGGTCCCCGTCAACCAGGGCAGCAGCGATGCATTCTCAACTGGATCCCAGGCCCAGTAACCACCCCAACCGAGAACCTCATAACTCCACCAAGCCCCGAGCACGATGCCAATCGTCAAGAAACCCCAGGCCGCGACCGTCCAGCGACGAGTCTCGATGAGCCAGCCTTCGCCCACCCGACCCGTTATCAGTGCCGCGGTAGCGAAGGAAAAGGGAACGGAAAAGCCGACGTAGCCCATGTAGAGCATCGGCGGATGGAAGGCCACAAGGATGTGATTCTGAAGGAGAGGGTTTGGTCCAGGGCCCTCAAAACCCACCGGGACCAAGGCCGGCACAAACGGATTGGCTGGACCAGTCATCAACCCGAAGAAGAACGCACTGATGGCCAGCATGACCACCAGGGCCCAACCGAAAAGTGGATCATCGGACCGATCTCGGAACTTGATCAGCATCGCCGATATGTAGCCAGCCAGCAGAAGGACCCACAAGATGATTGAGCCTTCAAGAGCAGACCAAAGTGCGGCAAAGTTATATAGAGGTGGTGTGGCCGAGCTACCTACCCGTTGAACGTAGTCCACGGTGTAGTCGCGCTGGAAAAGAGCGACCTCCATGACAACAAACGCCCCGATGCCAGCGACCAACACCAGCCAGGCCCATTGGCGGACGGGACGTAGTAGATGCAGTCGCTTGGTCGCGAGCGCATAGGTTCCTCCAAGAGCTCCCAAAATCGAGGCTGAGAGGCCAAGAACCGCAAAGCCATATCCGAGAGTTGAGTTCATGGCAGAACCCCATTTTCTCCGACACCTGGTCGGGATGAGTCACCCTCATTCTCCGCCACATAGGTCTCAGAGTGTTTGATCAAGATCTGGGTTGACTCGAACACCCGACCGTTCCAGCGCCCCTCGACCACGACTGGCATACCCAATTCGAACAGGTCAGTCGGTTCTTCCCCGATATGACGAATCTCGGCATTCACGTCGTTGAAAGACACCTCGAAACTGAGCACCCCAGTGGCGTCGGTAGAGGGCTCAGACACAACCACCCCCTGCATCCGGAAGGTTCGGTCTGCAAGTTCAGCCTTCTGCTCGATGGCCTCGTCCACGTTATAGAAATACACGCTTGCGCTCGAAAGAGCTTTGAACAACACGAACCCAAGAACCAGAACCACACTGCCAATAAGCACCCAATTGCGAAGTTTGGCCCGGGACCCACGGGGGGAGGTTCGGACCTTTGGGGTGAGATCTAATGCCGGTGGGAGTTCATCGTCGTTGGGGGCTATTCGGTGGGTGCCGGAGGCGTTCGATTTCCTAGTCAAGGAATCGTCGATCTTGTTCAGGAAGCTGACCCGAAAGGGTTCGGCCCCGTTTAAGCATTTGAATGGCGTATAGGCCTAGGGTCCCAAACACAATCAGGTAGCCGGGAATCACGTACTGCATCAGATGCCTCCTTGGGCAAGACCGGAAGAACTTCCTTCGCTGCGTCGCTCCCGAAGGGCAACCTCAAGCTGGCGCTCATCGACTTGGTACTGAAGCCAGGCCAGTCGGAATCGATGGACAAGCAGCCAGGCAAACACGGCCATCATGGCAACAACGCCGACGAAAAACGAGAACATCATCAGCCCTTCGATTTGGGAGTCTAAGGGCTTGAGAGTTGATCCTTGGTGAAGGCCACGCCACCAAGAAACTGAATACTTTACGATGATGGTATTGGCGAATCCCACGATGCCGAGCACGGCTGCTCGTCGGGAGCGAGCGGTTGGATCCATCTCAAGCTTGCGTACCGCGAGGTAACCGAGGTAGAGGACGAAGGAAACCGCAGTCGAGGTGAGCCGCGGGTCCCAAACCCAATATGCGCCCCAAGTAGGTCTACCCCACAGCATCCCGGTGACAAGCGTTAGTCCGAGGAAGAGAACACCGACCTCGGCAGCCGCGCCCGCCAACAGATCCCAGAAAACTGAGCCCTTCAGCAGGAACATCACGCTGCCGACAAGGGTGACGGTGAAGGCAATATACAAAGCGACAATCGCCACCGGAACATGAAGGTAGAACAACCGAACATTATCGCCCTGGAAAAGATCTGCTGGCGAAACGAACAGCCCGAGCACCACCAGGACCACGCTGGCGACAATGGCGACCACGCCGAGGGCTCTGGTGAGTTCGGAACTGGTCGACACAACGCGTCCCTCTTGACCCAAAACGGTTCGTTTGACCCTCGGCCCGTCTAGTTCACTAGCATTCATGGCTGCGCACCCACGCTGGCCTCACGATTCTTCAAGCCTCACGATTCTTCAAGTAGGGAGCCGAAGAACAGAATTCCCGCTCCAAGGTAAAGGAGAGCGAAAGCACCCAAGAACCCCGCCCATGGCCACCCGTCAGATGCCGACCCATACAGGGCAGATTCCGTTGCACGAGTAGCCCCAAGCAGGACCGGGGCGAGCACGGGGAGGACAAGAAGGGGAACGAGTGTGTCGCGAACCCGAATTCCGGCTCCCAACGCCGCATATAGCGTACCGGCTGCCGACAAAGCAAAGGTGGTCGCCACCAGCACCGCTACGAGTAACAATGGGTGCTCAATGGTCGCCCCATACAACAACAGAGCACCTCCTCCGATCACCAGTTCAAGGACTACGAGTTCTGCAGAGATGGCCAGCATTTTCCCTAGGAACACCCCAGCTGGATCCAATCCAGCCAACTGGAGCGCATCGAGATTCCCATCCTCGGCCTCAATGGCAAATGCCCGGCCAAGAGCTAGCAGGCTAGAGAAAAGTACTGCCAGCCAGAACAGGGCAGGAGAGACGTCTTCCAGAACGGTTCGGCGATCCCTTCCTTGGACAATACGCTCCGGTGAGATTCCGAATCCAAAGAGAATGAGAACTAAGAGCCCAAAGGGTAAAACCTGAGCAGTAAGGATTCGTGAAGTCCATTCGATGCGCAAATCCTTGAGCGCAACCAACCCTGCGTCACGCAACATCAGGAGACTCCGCAATGGCTCGTCCGCCAGCAATCGTTACCGTTCGGGCGCCAAGGTCGACCACCCGATCAACCTCATGCGACGCAACCAACACGGTCGCTCCCGCCGCTGCGGCATCGAGGACCAGATTGTCAACCAGCCCTCTCCCCTCCTGGTCCAACCCCGAGTGAGGCTCATCCAACAACCACAAACTTGGTCGACGACAGACAACAATCGCCATCGCAGTACGCCGCCGCTGACCGGCCGACAGCCCCGATACCTTAACCGAACGTAACCTTCCAGCTAAACCAAAGCGGTCCATAACAACATCGACCATCCCCGGGTCGGCTTGATTGGCTTTCGCCCAGAAACGAATGTTCTGCTCAACCGAGAGTTCATCATAAAGCGACGTCTTGTGACCGAGCAGACCAACTTGTCGTCGTAGGAGCCGCCGCGATGAGCGAAGACCCAGATCGTGACCGAGTACTCGACCGGACCCTCCGGACAAAGGGGCCAGGCCAGCGCACAGACGAAGCAATGTCGATTTTCCTGCACCGTTTGGGCCGCGCAGGAGGATCACCTCGCTCGCCTCGATTCGTAGGTTGATCCCAGCCAGAGCCGGGAATCGTCCGATAAGGCTGACGACCCCGTCGAGCACTATTGCTGGCTCGGTTAAGGAGCCTTGGGCGAAGTTCTGTGGTGAAGACTGTTGCGAGGAGAATGTCACGACCCTAAGACTGTAGAGCCGGGGAACAAAGGGGTGCACCCTTGGGCTGCCCTCTCACCCTCTAGTATCTCCAAGGTCATGACTCAACGAACCGCTTCGATCATTGGTGGAATAGGCCGAACTCTTATCGCCTTCGGCCTCATTACCCTATCTTTCACTGCTTTTCAGCTTTGGGGCACGGGCCTGCAAGAATCTCGCGCTCAGGATTCACTCGAGAACGATTTTGAATCCCGGCTCGCCGAGGTCGAGCAACGAGCAGCCGAATTGGGACTGTCTAATGCCATCACCGGTCCCGCATCTGCTCCTGGGTCTGACTCAGTCGAGGTCTCAGCAGAAGCCGAGCCAACAAGAAATGAGCTGACAGAGGATACCGACGACCCAGTAATGGCTGGTGCCGAACCCAGGCAGTCGATGGACCCTGCATTCGCAGAACTATTGCGGGTCGAGGAGGGGGCTGTGATGGGGAACATCAACATCCCCGCCATTGGGGTGCAGCGCCACATGATTGAAGGAATCGGACGGGACGACCTTCGAAAGGGTCCGGGCCACTACCCCGGCACGGCACTTCCCGGCCAAGCGGGCAACTCGGCCATTGCCGGGCACCGAACAACCTATGGTGCCCCCTTTGGTGACCTCGATCTGCTTCAGCCAGGCGATGAAATTATTGTCACCACCCTTCAGGGTGAATTTCGCTATGAGGTGATGGGTTATCCCGGCGAGGACGGTGAGGAAGTTGGCTACTTCATTGTACGCCCGGACCAGGTGGAGGTTCTGCAGGACTATGGGGACAATC
>JAJRXF010000003.1 GCA_024276425.1 Actinomycetes bacterium
ATACAGGTTCCACTCATTCCCCTCCCCATTGACGAAGGTTCGAAAGGACTCGTGAAACGACTCCGCGACCCGAATCGAGGACTGGTTCCTGGGATCTACAATCGAGCACACCACTGGAGACTTCATGACTCGCAGGGCGAAATCTGCACAACCCCGGGCACTCTCAATCGCGTAGCCCTTTCCGCGGTGCTCGGACTGCAGGTGATAGCCAATCTCTAGGAGCTGGTCGCCCTCCACCGTCTGGTACGTCAGGCCGCAGTCACCGACAAAGGTCCCCGTTTCCTGCTCCTCGATCACCCATAACCCCACGCCGTGCTCTTCGTAGCTCTGCAGGTTCCAATCAATCCATCGCCCTGCCTCTTCGGGTCGAGACTTCGTCGGGTACCACCGCTTGGCTTCTTCGTCGGCGAACATTTCGATCACCGAATCGAGGTCGCTCGACTCATACCTCCGGAATCTCAAGCGTTCAGTTGGCGGCGGGGTGATCATTGGTCGAATGAAGCGCTCAAGAACTCGACGACACGAGACTCATAAGCTTCGGGGCCAATGTTCCATGACGAGACATGACCAGCGCCTTGCGTCTCGACTAGCTCGACGAGGTCGGGTCGAAGTTTGGCAAGCCGACGGCTTGGTCCGATTGGGACACTGTCGTCCTCGGTGCCGTGAAAGATGAGCATCGGAGTCGCGTAGCGCTCGGCCTGTCGGGTGTAGTCAAGTCGATCCCAATCAACACCGAAACGCCAACTGGTTAACTTCGTTGCCGCGATCAGCAACGACTGAGGAACGCCCAATCCGCCGACAGAGATACTGTTCGCCTGGTGAGCAATGGCGGCTCCAAAGTCAAGCATCGGAGCGTCGAGAACCACGGCTGCGACGTCCAAAGCCAGAGGCGACTCGCGAAGAAAGCTCGTAACAATTGCACCTCCCATGGAACTACCAATGATCGCGACATCGGCGGCACCCCGCTTCTGAGCGTAGACGACAGAAGCAGCTAGATCTTCCCATTCGGTGAGCCCTTGCTGGTAATAGCCCGAAGGGTCTACTGGCATGCCGATGTCGTTTCGGTAGCTGGCCACGAGTACGTGCATCCCAGCATCGTGAAGGGCACGGACCGTGCGCAGAGCCTCATTCAACGGACCCGACTTGCCATGAACGAAGATCACCCAACTGCTTCCCGCACCAGGGACATGCCAGGCGCTCAGCGGGCCAAGTGGACCGGGGAAGGAGACGGTGTCAAACGCTAACCCCAGTGATGTCAGAGGATCACCGCTGTAGACGAAGACATCGAGATCCACGAGGGCGCCCGGCGAGAGAACTCCCGATACGGCCTCGAACTTACGGACAACGCTGCTGTCGTCGCTATCCACGATCTGATCAACTACGCCGTGCCCGTCGGGCCACACAACTCCGTGGAGACCCAGACTGTCGGCGCCAGTGGTATCGGTGCTTAGGGTGATGGTGCCATCGTCGACGGCCAGTACCTTGAACCGATAGTTAGGATCCGGTGGCGGAACAGGTTCCAATGCACCGGACCGGATCTGATTTGAGAAGTACCAGCCGCCACCAAGGTGCAGACCCAGGAACAGTGCAGAAAGGCCCTGTGCCAGGCGGGTCATCGAACGCCGACCACGCCCCAAAAAGGCCACTGCGCGAGGGTCTGTCGCCGCCACGTTCTCCGCTGATGCCACGCTGAGAAGCATGCCATACCCGGATATTGGTCGCTACCCGTATGGTGACGGTCGCTCCTACCGTCTACAGGCGATTTACTAGACTGGACGGCACCAGTTCACACATATGCCTCGCTGGCGGAGGCTGAAACGTTGTGATGACAGGAGGGTCTGTGGTCGAAACCGAATATGTCCCGGGCGGCATGGGTGGGTTGTGTAGCTCACTTCTTGCGGAGCTTCCCGAATGGTTTGGGACGCCCGACGCTAACGCTGACTACGTAAGACATGCTGATGAGCATCCCGGAGTGGTCGCTTGGATTGAGGGCGAACAGGTGGGCCTCACAACGGTGGTCAGGCATGGCCCGTTTGCTGCCGAGGTGCACTTGATGGCGGTGCGGCGTCGCAATCATCGGCAGGGAGTGGGCCGAGCGATGCTCCATCTAGTTGAGACTCGACTTGGGGCGGAGGGAGTGGAGTTCCTACAGGTGAAGACACTGAGTTCACTTCATCCAGACGTTAGCTATGCGCACACTCGTGCTTTCTACCTCGGCTACGGGTTCCGGGTTCTGGAAGAGCACCCGTCTCTGTGGGGACCGGACAGTCCAGCTGTCCAACTCATCAAAGCTGTCCATGTCGAAGGAGCAGGCAGCGACAGCCGCTCTTAGGCGGGCCGCCAGCAGCGAGGCCGGAACCACCCACCTGATAAGAACCAAGCGCGCGTGTTTGTGTCGTCTTGACGTGACGGTCTCACTTGATCCAGCCACCCCGGCTAGCCTTGAACCGTGTCACTCTCCTCTTCTCAGCTAACGGAAATCGGGGAACGATTCATAGATTTGATGAACGCCAGGGACTATGCCAGCGCCGCTTCGCTCTACTCCGAGCAGGCGACGTATGAGTCAGCAGCACTGGTTGGAAAAGGCCACTTGTCTGGTCGCATCGTCGGCAGCGAGCAGATCATCGCCTACTTCAAGGAGGCGCTTGATGGCGACGAGAGCTTTCGGCTATCCAGGCTCGACATTTTCACAGGACTCAACTTGACGCTGATTCTCTCATCCATGGAAGGCCGCACATTCGTCGATGCTCTTCGCGTCGGCGACGATGGCCTCATTACCGAACACCTGGAACTCTCACCCAAGCGTTCTCCAGTCGATTTCCTGTCTAAGGATGCGAAGTAATGCGGCGTGAGGTGACATCTGCAAACTGCCGCCAAACTCGCCGAGATCGTGGAACGTGACCACCAACCAGAGGACCGAAAAGACAACATCCCGGGGGCATACCGACCGAAGACGGCAGGGGCCAGCCCGGGGAGTCATTTGGGACGTTGTAGGCCCCGAGACACTCTAAATCTACTCTAAATATTCCTTAAGAGTAGATTTAGAGTAGATGCAAACTCGCTGGTCAGAGCTTGCAAACCCCGTTTAATGCCATGGTTGTCATTCGGTGCGGATCATCCAATACGCGCGTGGATCTCGGGGGCTATTGCCAACCCATGCGATAACTCCGGCGTCTCGAAGCGCTCTGAGCTGCCGGATGACAACGGGTCGTGAACGCCCACTCGCCTCAGCAATGTCGCCGGTGCTCACTCGGCCGCCAACACGGACGAAACGCACCAAGTCACGCGAGCCAGGAGGCAGTCGATCTTCCAGTTCTCGATCGACAGCGACTGAGGGCAAGGTCAAGCTCACACTCCCCGACGTCTGTTGGTATTCAGGATCGGCAAGGCCAGCAAGCCGCATCTCCTCGAAGATCCGGCGAACCCCCTCCCCGAGTTCCTGACCGAATGCGAGATCCGCGCAAACGCGGGCGATGCGGGGGTTGCGCGCGAACCGTGTGATGTCGAGAGGGTTTGAAGTATCTACAATCCCTGGGAATCGGCCGGGGCTATTGATCTCGACCCGATCATCGAACACTTCGACTCGAATGTGGTCCCCGCTCACGCTGTAGGACCGATGTATGACCGCATTGACGATCGCTTCGAGCCAGGCATCTTGTGGTATCAACCCGATTTGTTCGAAGCGGCCATCGTGGCCGAGCGCTCGGCGAGTTGGGATCTGGGTCAGCATCTCTGCTCTGGCCTCTTGCAACTGTCGCGGGATTGGGCCATCGATGCGGCGATCATGAAGAAGCTGTTGCCTTGAGCCGGTACCTCGGTCGGTGCCCCGGTAACGGAGGATCCGCACACTCGCTTCCGGAAACCATCGCTGAGGCTCCTGGGCAAACAGCAATACGGCTGCCGTTGTTAGCTCTCCAGAAGGCGTTGCGAGCCCGCGTGCGACGAGAAGTCGTTGAGGGTCGGGGTGCGAAAGTGCGTCGGCGTAGGAGGCGAGCAATGAATGGTCGAGATCAGCCAACTCGGCACACTGCACAACCGTGCTCTCAAATGTTGACTGACCCTTGTCGTACAACAACTCCCGACGCTGGGCGAAACTGAGTCGACGGTTCTCATCTCCAACCCGCAGGAACACTTCGTCCTTCATGTTGGCGTGGACCTGGCTGCTGGTCTCGATCTCAACCACGACAAGCTCGTCCTTGGTGCCTCGATCATTTATGCAATCGACGATCCGCACCCTCGATGGTACCGCTGGCACCGTGAAGTCGAGAGCTGATTGCTGCCACTCCACCAGCTGCTTATTCTTTGTACCCGAGACACCCTCGACCTTGCCGTTCCACAGACCGATGACGATGGTGCCGCCCTCGGCATTCGCAAAGCCGAGCATTGCATCCGCTAGATCTCTAGCTGAAACCCGCGAACTTTTGCGGTCGAACCATTGGTCTTCGAAGACGCTGAGCAGAGCGGTGCCCCGGACGCCCACGGGTTGGGCGAGAGCATCTTCTGCGGCGACCGTAGACATGAATCTACTCTAAACGATTTAGAGTAGGTTCAAGCACCCGATCGATCATGGTGTTCGACGCCACCTCATCACCCGTTAACGCACCAACATCCGCTTCGATCCGAGACATCAAACACTTGCTGCTCGAAATCGTAGGCTTAAGGCGACCGGACCCACCGGATCGACCCAACAGTTGGTTCCGTACGCTCTCACCGATCACTAAATGGGTCGCTGAGCGCGTCGTGATCCGGGCGCGGTTCGAAGCTGATTGAGCCTGTCGGACTAGTCTCCGATGGTGGGGACGACCGGCACAACTCCCGAGATGAAGCTGAATGAGGCCGTGGCCGCTTACTCGATCGTGGTTGGCGAGGAGTTCTCGCTGGTTGGACCAATGCCCGGGGGCGAGACCGGAGCCACCGAAATCCTTCGTCATGATGGGGCTCACTTCGTCCTGAAGTGGGACCACGATCCAGGGAGCAAAGAGCGGCGGCGCGATTCGGTTGCCGTTGCTCGCCGACTCGGAACCGAGGCTGGGTGGCCAGTACCGGCCATCGAGATTGCCGAGGACAAAGACTGGCTCTTCGTTCGCCAGGAGTTCATGGCCGGCGCCTCCATCCACTACCTGACTCACCGACACGTCGACCAATTGCTTGCCCTCATTGAGCAGAGTCGGGGACTGGCCAAGCCAGGCAACTCGAGGCCAACGGTGAGGCGGCCTGCGACACAAGACTGGCCCGATGAGCTTCTTTGGACTCTCACCAATGGGGGCAACGGGTATTGCAACCACGAGCCACTTCGCCAGTACAGCACTCGTTCCCGTCAGCTAGTCGAACGGGTCGGGCAAATTGGTGGTGAGTTTGAAGCAAACCTTCTCTTGGTGGCCAAGCTCGGTGGCTCTGACCTCATCCATTGGGATCTGCACCCGGGCAATATTCTCCAACTCGACGGCTCGGTTTCGGCCATCATCGATTTGGACCACGCCAGAGTTGGAGACCGGGGTTTCGATCTTGCGACCCTGGAGTTGACGTCGATGGTGACCGAGTGTGAGCCTGGCGTTCGAAGCAGACTCCGAGGCGTTGTCAGGCGCAACGTGGGCCTGGAGCTCCGCCTGGCCTCACACGCCCACTTGTTGTTGCGGATGGTGGATTGGGATATTCGAAAACAGCGAACGGGCATGGCAACTTTTTGGCTAGATCGGTGGCCCGAATTGTTGGAAGATTAGTAGAATATTCGCATTTTTCAACTGATATTTGCTCTTGACTGTCACACCCTCGCTTTAGAGTGGTACACATGTTCGATCACAAGACGAAACTCCTCGAACAACTTCATTCTCTGCCCAACAACCTGTCCGTGCTGACCTCAACCGAGGTTGCCTCCACCATGGCGGTGTTGCGCACCATTGAGAGTCTGGTAGCCGGAGCAGTCACCACACTCGCCCAACGAGCAGGCGAGCTACAAACAACTGGAACCGGGGACCCCGTCATTGACGTCCTCCAAGCCAACGGCAAAATCTCCGCCCGCCAAGCCCGCATTCAAGCCGCCCGAGCCAGCCTAGCCAGGGACCTCCCCACCGTCGGAACCACACTCACCACCGGCCAAGCCCCACCCGAAAACATCGACATCATCAACAACACCATCCGCAACCTCAGCAACAACGAAAAAGAAGAGTTCCTTGCCGCCGACACTGAACTCGCTGAACAAGCCGCCACCATGTCCCCCGGATGTTTCCGCAAAGCCACCACTCTGCGCGTCCGCCAAATCCGCGCCGCCGCCGGAGCAAACGTCGCCGCTCAAAACATGGCTGCCAGCTACGCCCGCACCGGATTCGACACCGAGCAAGGCATGCAAACCCTCTACGCATCCTTCGATCCCACACGAGGAGCCGAGATCAACCAAGCCTTAGCCTGGAAAACCCGTTCCATCGCCCAACGAGATGGCACCAAAGGTGACGGCACCAAAGGCGATCAGCCACTAGAAATCAACGACAACCTCTGTGCCCAAGCCCTCTATGAGCTAATCGTGGACGGGGTCTCCTACCACGACAACGGTGGTTCATCCCGTTCCGCTAGCTCAGGCCACCCTGGCGGTTCTGATGGATTGGCGCGTTCTGGTGGACTGGCATCGGGTGTTCACCGGATCCCCTCAGTCAGTCTGATCACCGACCTGAGGACTTTTGAGTCCGGGCCTCACGCTGAGACCATTAGCGAAACCTGGGCTGGGGTGCCACTACCACCCCAAACCATGGCTCGTTTGTGTTGTGACGCTCGAATCACCGAAGTGGTGATCGGCCCTGGTGGTGAACCCCTCGATGTTGGCCGGGAGTACCGGTCAGCTACGGACGCTCAACGCAAAATGTTGCGGGGTCTGTATGAGGGGTGTGCGATCACGGGTGACTCCTTTGATTGGTGCGAAATGCATCATGTCCAGTTCTGGGAGGATGAGGGCCCAACGGATCTGAACAATCTGGTTCCGATCAACCGGTATTGGCATCACCTGGTGCATGAGGGTGGTTGGGAGTTGACAATGTCAGCGGATCGGACCTTGAGGCTGCGAAGACCGGACAAAAGTTTGTACAAGGTGATCCGCCCGCCAGGGCCGTTGCCGCCGACCTGGAGTACGAGTCCCCAAACCGATGCCGGTATCAATGCTGACCTCGATGTCGATGTCGATGTCGATATCAATGCCGACCTCGATGTCGATGTCGAGAATATCGCGGACCCAATAAGCATGGCCGGAAACCCGATGAGCAAAAGAGTCGTTCCGTGAGGAACTCGCCATTTGGTTTGGGCGCATCAACGGTGTACCGCTAGCCAGCTTTGTAGCCCGTCCCCATAACGACTAGCACACCCACCGGCAGTGTCGGGTCTCCGCAGCATCGAGGAAGACGAAGTCGGGAGGCAAGTCGCTAACAGCAATCAAAGCACTTCACCCGTCTACGCTGAAAATAGAGCGCGCCGACGGCTAAGATTGCGGCGCCTAGAGCGATCGCCTCGATGTAGTCCGGAACGAATACCGAGGCCAAACCTGCTCCAGTGATCACCACGACAAAGATCAGCTCGGCACTGCATACAGAGGCAATAGCTGCTCCCCACCCGGCCCGCTCGTTCATGCTTGGAGGATAGCCGCCGCCATCACTGGAGTTCCTTACGCGTTCACCGACTCTTTCGAGGTCGTCGAGCACGTAAGGAACCAGCATCTGGGGGCACAGACGACGGTAGGGCGGCGCACTAGTTCCAGAAACTGATTCGCCCGGCACCGTCCATCGACAACCCGCATGGACTTTGGCTCTACGACGCTCTATTTGCTGGCAACCACCTAGAGCAGGAGTGCTCAACCGGCCGGCCCAAAGGTCAGCCGAAACGAGATGGGGGTGAGGCTTTCTCGGCTAAAGAGTGACTATGGGTTCAGGTCTGGCGTGCAAGGAGTCGAAACCGACCACACCCCATTCCCATCACGAGCCTGCACCGAATACGAATGAGACAAACCCGCCCTCAACGTGTCCACAAAAGACGTCCCCGACACCAAACCACGCCAATACGAAGTCCCACCATCAAACGAGCGATACACCCGATAATCCGTCGCACCAACAACCGAATCCCAACTAATCGTCGCATCCAAACCAGCAG
>JAJRXF010000033.1 GCA_024276425.1 Actinomycetes bacterium
CAGCGATTTCTACATTCGCTCAGCATTTCAAGGCCAGCCAACGCCCGACTATGTGCGAGCCGCCCACCATGCGATCGTCAACGCCGTGATCGAACAGGACGCCGAGGCAGCCGAGAACGCCACCAGGACCTACCTCAGGAAGCTCGGCCAAGATGTGGCCGGCCTCCTATGACCAACGTTCTTGTGCGATCCGTTACAAGGTTTCGAAGTAACGATCCAACTCCCACGGAGTCGGCTCCGAACTGGAGGCGTCACCGCCACCCGTATGAAAAGCCAGCCACTCAAATCGACGCAAACCAATCCAATAGTCAACGAACTCCGCACCCAGCATCCGACGGAGCCGCTCATCGGATCCGAGAGCGCTGCATGCCTCCGGCACCGACGCCACCAACTCATCGGGATAATCAGGTCCACTGGGCAACCCCCACGCCATCTTTGTGAACTTAGCTGGCGGCTCCAACTTGTCGTCCAACCCGGCCAGGCCTCCGGCGAGAATAACCGCCGCGGCATAATGCGGGTGCATGTCACCGGCTCCAACCCGATGCTCGATTCGGGCCGAGTTCGGCGAATCGCTTAGGACCCGCAACGCGGTCGACTTGTTGTCGATATCCCAGGTGGCATGGGTGGGAACCGCCTTGAACGGTTCGACCCGGCGAAAACTATTGGGGGTCGGCGCCAAAATCGAAACCGACCCCTGCAAGGTAGCCATCAATCCTGCCAACCAATGGCGGGCGGTCTCAGACAAGTTGCCATTCTCGACTTGATCGAAGAAGACGGGCCCTGACTCCCCTTGCAAGGAGTGATGGACGTGCAGACCATTGCCGTAATCCTTTGTCACCCGGGCCATGAACGTCACGGACAAACCCTGCTCATGGGCGACTTCCTTACAAACCTGACGGGTCACGATCACGTGGTCCGCAGCAGCCAATGGGTCACTAGGCCTCAAGTTCAACTCGATTTGACCGGCCGCAGCCTCGGCATTCCATGCCTCCCAAGGCACCCCGTAGCCATCAAGACGCGAACAGATCTCAGTCATAATGGCATCTAGTCGATGCAGGTCTTGCACGAGATACGGCACGAGTGAGGCCACCCCAAATGGGGCAAGTCCTTCCCAGCCTCCCCGACGATTTTCAGCGAACGAGCGCTCAAAGAACTGCCCTTCAACCTCAAAGGCGAACCGACTTTTGAGCCCTCTATCCGCCAACTGTTGGATCAACCCACGAACCATGCCTCGCCCACAAAGGGGAATTGACTGGCCTGACCCATTGACGGCATTGGCAAAGCAACTCGCTAACCCTGCGACTCCAGGAACTGCTACCAGAGTTTGAAGATCAGGAACCAGATGTAGATCTCCAATAACCGTTGACCGCCAATCGGCACTGAACCCGAAGGCAGGGTCACCTGCCCGGTCGGTTCCGAAGGTGAAGTCGACAATTCCGACACCCGAATCGAGACACGACAGGAAGGTCTGGGGGTGGAGGATCTTTCCAATTGGGAGCGAATCGGGCTGGATGCCCTGAACGCGAACTCGGGTGATCTTGTTTTCCTCCAAGAACCGGCGGGTAGTTTCTCGCTTGTCTTCGCCGTGGTCCGAAGCGGGCTTCACTATAGCTCTCCGAACAGTTGATCGATTGTGAAGCGGGTCAGGATCGACAGATCGCATAGGCTTCCAACAAGCTTGAGGTTTCCATGCAACACCTCCTCAGCCACCAGGGTTGATCCAGACATGGCTGCAGCCAACTGCTCCCTCGAGCCATGAATCTCAATTCTCGGTTCTCCCTCACCACCCCACTGCTGGGATTCGGTGGTACCGATCACAACCAGCCGAAGTGGTCGAGGGCACTCCGCATCGGCCAGTGCCTTGGCCATGAACTCCTCGGCCTCAACTCGCCACTCCCGGACAGGAGGTTCTAAGAGCTTGGCCATGGCCAGAGCAAGAACTGGGTGACGAGCAGCACCGGTGACCGTAGGTTTGACCGAGTCGTCGGCCAGATCAGCAATGATGAGGACATCGGCATCCGGCGCCGACCCTCGAGCCAGGCGTATAACCTCACCATCGAAATGCACGGTAACAGCCTGGGGGTCAGTCATCGACTGAAGCACCGCCTTCCCTCTGGCTCGCCGGGCGAGCTTCTCAACAGAACGCTGATTGAGCGATCGCCGGGCCAGGGCCGCAACTACCCGAACAATCGGGACGGCATTGTTTTCGATCTCGACCCTCACCAGGCCCCTCTCACGTCCTCAAACATCCGAAAAAGCGGGCACATTCACCATCAAGAAGCGTTTGATCGCCTGTCAGACCAACCTATCGACCGGCCTCGACGCCGTCAAGCAATCACCCGATCACCTCGCCCCTGTGCCGGCAACTCAAGCAGAAACTGGTCGATTTCCCAATCAATCCTGACTGAAGAAGAAACCAGCCGAGAGCCTGATGTTCTCCCATGAGACGAGCCTGGAGGCGGACTGAAAAGGGCCACGCACACTACGCTTGTGGCCTTGCCGCTCAAAGGAGCCCCAACCGATGCCTCGCCAACAGATCGCCTCAGGTTCCCCCTATGAAGAACTTGTCGGATACTCCCGCGCCATTGTCGATGGCCCTTGGTGTTTCATCTCCGGCAGCACCGGGCTCGACATGGCCACCGGCGTCCTACCCGATGGGGTTGAGGAGCAGTGCCAGAACACCTTGGCAACCATAGGACAGGCCCTAACCGAGGCTGGATTCGGCTTTGATGACATCGTTCGCGTGCGCTACATCTTGCCGAACCGTGACGACTTCGAACCATGCTGGCCACAACTCAAGGCCATCTTTGGGAAGAGCCGCCCGGCTGCCACCATGATCCAGGCTGACCTGATCGATCCGGCCATGCGGATAGAGATCGAAGTTACGGCGTACCGCCCCAGCGAGGACTAAGGGCGTTGCTAGCAGGCAGCGATCAGTGCTTGTCGATCGCAACGCAATTTCCACCGACCCTCACTTTGCGGAGTCCGAAACACCCCACTACCTCGGTCGGGCCGCTGCCGCCCTAGCCCAGGACCCCAACAAGATGTCCTACACCGGCACCGGCTCCGAACCCGCTCGGCGAAGTTCTTTGGTGTAACCGAACGCCTCAACTTGTGAGCTTTGCTCTGCTCGCATCTCGGCCGCCATCGCCAAAGGGTGCGGTGTGTTCACAATGATCGTCGCCAGGTGTACCAGAAGTCCGGAAATCCGTGGATCAACACGACAAGTGGGCCGGAGCCAGCGGCCATGTAGTGAAGGTTGACGCCATCACTGTTGGCGTATCGGCTAGTAAGTTTCGTCCCGAGCGAGCGTGATCTTTGGTAATCCGGGTGTGGTGTTCACACTGGTGCCGCCAATGGTGCTGTTCTTCGTAATCGCTTTCATGTTCACCATCTTGGCTGGGCGCTCAGGCGGAGCCAGACGGGACGGAAACCGCATGTACTACCGACTGATCGATCCCTGTGTCGGCGGCCTGATCGAACTCGGCCTCTGCCTCCTCGGCCACGATCCCAGCTGCACCAGGTAAGAGTCAATCTCGACCCCCCGTTCTAACCCAATGGCCGCTCACTGCGGCTCATTGTCGCGAAAGCGACCCACAAACGGGTCGAAAACGCGACAACGAACAGGTGGTCGGGAAGCGGAAGGGCGAACGCAGACGCGGCAATGAGCAGGTGGACGGCCGGTGAGTCAGCAGTGTGGCGGCCCGCGACTCAGGCGGTGAGAGCGCGGATGGACATGTCCACCATCGTTTCGATCTCTTCCAGGGTGATGTCGGTGTTGTCAACCATTCGCTTGGAGATGAACGGCCCCTGAATGATGTGCATGGCCATCTCAAGATCGACCGTTGGCGCCAACTCCCCCCGAGAGATGGCCCGCTGCAGGGCAATCGTTGTCGGCCCCTTCGGCTGGACCCGCACACGGCGAAAGAGTTCGGTGTAGACCGAGCTGACCACAGCACGGCCCATCATCCACACGAAGAGCTCTCGGACCGTGGCCGAGCGAGCCAGCTCGACATACTGGCGCTGGATCACGATCAGGTCGCCGCGAAGCGAGCCGGTGTCGGGGGCGTCGGTGTGGGAAATATCTTGAGCCACGGCGGCAAAGATCAACTCGTCCAGCCCGCCAAAGTGGCGATAGATCGTGGTCTTAGCCACCCCGGAGCGGGTGGAGACCTCCTCGATCGTGCAGGCGGAAACGCCCTTCTCCACGATGACAGCCTTGGTGGCATCGAGCATCTTTAGTTGGGCGGACTTGCTTCTGGGGCGTGCCATGTCGAAACGTAACGTAGCGCCATATATGTGACGAACCACGATTGATCAGGGCTATACTTTCAATTACGCTACGTAACGTAGCTGTATAGAAAGATGAGCAGTATCAATGCCTGACGCCTTCGTCTATGAAGATCAACCAGTAAGTACTCGAACAAAACTGTCTGCCTTATGGATCTCGATGCTGTTCGTGTTTGCCTATGTCGATCTGTTCAGCCTCTATCGAGAAGACTTCCGGGCCGACATCGAGTCGGGCGTGATCTCAGGCTTCACCATTGGCCAAACCTTCCTGTTTCTCACCACCGCGTACATCGCCATTCCAAGCCTGATGGTGTTCGCAACCCTGGTCCTGCGGCCCGGCCTGAACCGCATGCTGAACATTGGGCTGAGTGGGCTCTATGGACTGACCATTATTGGGGGCGCTATTGGAGAATGGAATTACTACATCTTTGGTAGCGCACTTGAAGTTCTCTTGCTTGGCCTGGTTGGTTATTACGCCTGGACCTGGCCCCGTCGCTAAACTACGGCATGACTCAACTTGCAGTTCGGGTGTCCGATCACGGCCCGGTGCGGCAACTCACGCTTTGTCGACCGGATGAGTACAACACCATCACCCCCCAGTTCCGCGACGAACTCGCCTCGGCCCTCGACAACGCACAACAAGACCGCAACGTTCGAGTGATCCTTCTCGATGCCCAAGGTCCAGCCTTTTGCGCCGGATACGGACTCGACTGGTCCACGGCCGCACAGGCCAGGGACTCAACCGGCACAGATGAGGCTGGCACAGATGAAACGGGAACGGCGCGATTGTGGGACACAGCAGCCGACCTCCACATGATCGGATCGTTCGCGTCGACTTGGGCCAAGCTGCACGAGTCGACCAAGCCAACCATTGCCGCCGTGCATGGCTGGTGCATCGCCGGTGGTACCAACATCGTGTTCAACGCCCACCTCATCCTTGCGGCCGAATCGGCCCGATTCGGGTACCCACCATCGCGAGTGTGGGGCGTGCCGGAGGCGCCGTGGAACTGGGTAGCTCGAATGGGGATGCAGAACGCCCGCCGCTTCATGTTGACCGGAGACGAATTCACCGCGGCGCAAGCTCTGGAAATGGGAGTGGTTCTCGAGGTAGTCCCGGACGGCGAACTGGCCGAACGGGCCATGAACCTGGCCCAGCGAATCGCCCTGGTTCCCTCCAACCAACTTGAGATGATCACGCTGGCACTCAACAACGTCGCCGATCACCAATATGATCCGGCAGCATCTCGACTCCTTGGAACCATCTTTGATGGGGTCGCCCGCCATAGTCAGGAAGGAGCAGATTTCGTTAAACGGTCGATGAAGGTCGGCTTTCGGGAAGCAGTTCGAGAACGCGACCGACCCTTTGGTGACTACGGCGAACGATCCAAGGATCGGCCCGAGGACTGAGGAAGCCGTCAACCTCAGATCCTCAATTCAGGGTTGAAGAACGATTCAGGGTTGAAGAACTGAGCGGGCTATTCGGTCTGCGCTACTTCGCAATCTTCGCGCTACCAGCTCAAGGTCCGGACGCTCGGCGTCCAGAAAGACACACGCCAGCGCGGCCAATGGCTCATCGCCTGCACCTTCAACCCAGACCGCCACTGACCCCAATCCCGGCACCACTTCGCCACTGGAGCGAGCCCAACCCCGCTGGCGCGCCTTACTCACCTCGACCCGCTCATCCGCAATCGCCGGCCCACCGGCGCAGATGGCTATTCCCGGAGCTCCTCGATCCAGACGATGGCGTGTCCCCGGTCGGTACCCAACAAAGGTATCGGTTGCCGGGGGCTCCACACTGTCGATCGTCACCGCATTGGAGCCAACGGCAACCACAAGAAACGTCGTGTGACCGAGGTCCTGAGCGGCGGATTCCAACTCAGGTCTGGCCAAGGATTGCAGCGAAAACTGGACCCTTCTGGCCAGGTCTGTCAGCCGAGTCCATGGCACACAGCGACCCTCCGAATCACGTTTGACCAGACCGTGGTCTTCCAGGGTGCGAACAATCCGGTAGGCCATCGACCGGTGGATACCCAGACGTTCGGCCAAACCGTCAACGGTGGGTGGTTCGGTGGCGGTGGCGATGACCTCCAACGCTCTAAGCCCCCGGTCCAGTGTTTGGTTGGTGACACCAGCGCTGACAACCATGCCGCACTATACTACTATCGAATAGGGCGTTCAACTATCGAGCATCGAGCCGGCCACGTTCGCTACCGGAGGTCCCCATGAAACAACCGTCTTACCATCGGGTGCAGCCAACCGTTCCGCCCCCACCCAGCGGCTGCCCCATCGACCACGACTTCTCTCCTTTTAGTGCCACCTATG
>JAJRXF010000034.1 GCA_024276425.1 Actinomycetes bacterium
CATTTGCCGACGCTCACGTGGTGTATCCCAAGAGCTGGGGTGCCTACGACTTGATGTTAGAGCGGGTGGATGCAAACGCTGCAGGCGACAATGACGAGATGGCCGCAATAGAGAAGCGGGCCCTTGAGCGCAACGCGGAGTACACAGATTGGATCTGTGATGAGCGACGCATGGGACTCACCAAGGAAGGCAAGGCGCTCTATATGCACTGCCTACCCGCGGACATCGGAGACGAGGTCAGCCCAGTGGTGATGGATCTGCATAAGGTAAACGTGGCCAAAGAGGCCAACTGGAAGGTGTATGTGGTGATGGCTTTGCTGGCCGGGGCCAAGGTTCCCGACCTCGCATCCAAGCTGGCATCACTCGAACAGGAGGCACTCCGATGACAACCGAAACGAACCTTGACGCTCGGGTAGCCGAGCTGAGCGAGTTCTATTTGCCGCTCGCGGCCAAGATCTTGGAGGAGGTCATTCGAATACCCGCCGACTATGTCGATCTGCCGGTCGATGAGGGGGGCGACCCCGATTGTGGTCTCAGCAATCATGAGGGTCCGCGCCTTGAGTTCTTGAAGAAAACGATTGTGGACATTGAAGCGGTTCGGTCCGCCGATGACGTCTGGTTCGATGAGTACGGCAACCTGGTTTGGACGGTGACCGATCCTGATGACACGACCTACCCGGACCACAAGAAGGTCGTCTACTTTGATGGACACAGTGACACTGTCCAGGCCCTGCGCTCCTCCTGGAAGGAGAAGCTGGGTGGTATCGATTCCTACGAAGGTCTCACCGACATGGACTCCGTTGATCGTGACTATTTGCGCGACCAGTTGGGTTACCTCCCTCCCGATGATGAGTGGGACAACCTGATCTTTGGCCGCGGCTCCGCCGACCAGTTGGCTGGCGTTGTCTCCCAGGTCATCGCCACCAAAATTGCCATTGAGTTGACGGCCGAAGGTGCGCTCGAGGGGGTGATCATTCGGTCTTATGCCACCGCGGCCGAGGAGGACAACGACGGTGCCGGACCCATGTATCTGGTAAAGCACGTCCTGCCCGGCGCTAGCCCGAGTCTAGTTCCTGATGTGGTCATCCTGACCGAGGGAACCGGCGACGCCAACAAGGGAGCGCTAGGCATCTACCGCGGTCAGCGCGGTCGCATGCAGATCGAGGTGACCGTGACGGGGCGTTCCTGCCATGGGTCGATGCCATGGGAGGGGTTGAACCCGCTCGAGTACGGGGCCGCCATTATCACCGAGGCGGCGCGACGCTATGAAGAGCGCGATGGCTTCCTCGATGACCCCTTCCTCGGTCATGGGACTCGTACCGCGTCCTGGTCCCACCTAGATACTCCCAGCGATTGCGCGGTTCCCGATCGCTTTACCTTCCGCTTCGATCGGAGGCTGACCGTTGGGGAGGATCCCGAACAGGCCAGGGCCGATGTCGAGGCCATGGATGCCGTGAAGGTGGCACGCGATGCCGGATTGACCGTCGAGGTAGCTATCCCCACCTACAACGGGTTGACCTGGCGAGGGTATGAGCCCGGAAATCCCCAGGTCTATATGGGATGGGCAACCCCGGAGGATCACCAGGCAATAGCGACGGCCACGTCGGTGTATGAATCGGTTGTGGCCCCCAACATTGTGCCCTCCGAGGACAAGGGTGGCATGACTACCGATTGTCGAGTCGATCGTTGGATCTTCTCCACCGATGGGGTCGGTTTCCCAATTCCAATCGACGACACAAGTATTGACATTCCGGCGTCAAAGGAGTGGGTCGAGGCCGGAGGGTTCAAGCACCCTGCGATGCTCGGGTTCGGGGCAGGGTATGAACAGAACACTCACAAAATTGGTGAGTGTGTTGACCGACGCGAACTGCGCCTGGCCATTGCCTTCATGTCCCGCTTCCCCAGCGCTTTTGCCGAGCAGGGCTAACGCAAGCTTCTTAGCCAGTGAATCCGGAAGGGCCCGCATTTGGCGGGTCCTTCTGCGTGGCTCAAGCCTGACTAGCTGGCACCCTAATGGTGATGGGCATACCAGAAGACTCCATGGCTCGACAAGACTCCATGGTAAAGGAACTCAACTTCGTCACTGTGCGCCAATCCGAGTCTGGGCTACGGCGCCAGCTCTTGGACATCGCCTCTGGTGCGGTTGATGCGGCAAGGCCCGAGATCGTCCTTGGATCAAGCTTCGACGCCGAGTCCGACGAATTCTGGGGCGTGTGTCGCAGACGAGGCTATGTCTTGGTTGCGGTGGGCAAGGCGGCCCAAGCCATGTCTCGGACCACGGTGGGCACCCTGGGGCAGCCAGTCGACGGGCTCGTTGTGTCCCATGTTCCACTCTCCATTTCGGGGCTGGAGACCATCGTCGGTGGGCATCCTGTTCCGAACGCAGGCAGCCTACGGGCGGGCCAGGCCCTCGTTTCACTCCTGCACCGTGTTCCGGAGGCCACACCGGTTGTCGTCCTAATTTCGGGTGGATCTTCGGCTCTGTGCGAAGTCCTAAAGCCGGGAGTCGACCTAGAGGATCTCATTGAGGTCAATCGGGTCCTGTTGGCCTCGGGCTTGGCGATCAATAAGGTCAATGTCATCCGACAGTCGCTGTCGATGATTAAGGGCGGTGGCTTAGCTCAACTCATTGGCAACCGACCGCACCGGGGTCTGGTGATTTCCGATGTTGTTGGCAACAACCTTGCGGCGATCGGTTCTGGTTTGCTTAGCGCGCCAAGTTGGCGTGTTAGTGATCCCTGGGATGTGGCCTCGGCGATCCAGGGGTCGCTAAGTGAGAACGTTGTTCACTATCTCCAGACGGCCGAACCCTTCTCCGCTACCAGCACCGACGTCGAAATCATCGCGGATGGCGGACTCGTTGCACGACGAGCCCACCAGCTTGGCGTTGACCTCGGATTCAAGGCCGAGGTGAAGACAACCACCATGGAAGGCACGGTCGAGGAAGCGGTCCAGTCGTGCCTAGCCGGTGCGGGCCCGGGGTTGTCGATCTTTTGTGGTGAAACGACGGTGGAGTTCAACGATGGTGGGCTTGGCGGACGTAACCAGCACGGGGCGCTGCTGAGTGCTCTCGCCTTTGCCGATCCGCCACCCGGTCGCGCGGGGTGGCTCGAATCAACTGCGCTGTTTGTTGGCACCGATGGGCGCGACGGGCCGACCTCGGCGGCCGGCGCCCTGGTCGATTGCGGCACTGTTGATCGAGTGTTGCGCGGCGGTCATAACCCAAGGGCTGCGGTTCGAGGTCATGATAGTTTCCACGCACTTCAAATAGCGGAGGACCTGATTGTGGCCCAACCAACCGGAACGAACGTTGGCGATCTCTGGATGTTTGCCAGACGCAGCTAGTGAGGGGTCGGTCTGATGTCGGAGGCGGACTATGTCGATTCGGCTCGTATTGCCTATGACCATTCCACCGCCCAGTTCGTTGAGGTCGTTGGAACGGGGCTCAATCCGCAGTTTGAGGCCCCATTGGATCGGGCAGTCCTTGAGGTGTTTTCCCAGCAGTTAGCGAAATGTGGTCGGGGCCTTGTTGCGGACATTGGCTGTGGGCCGGGACGAGTGGCGGCTTACCTGGCTGAAAGCGGGCTTGAGGTATGGGGGTTTGATATTTCCGAGCGGATGATCGAAGCGGCTCGGGTCGCCCACCCGGATTTGCGTTTTGAGGTCGGCTCCTTGACTGACCTGCCGGTTGATGACGGATCTGTTGTCGGTGCGGCCTATTGGTATTCAATCATTGCCACCCCGCTGTCGGAGCTGGCCCTCGTTTGGGGCGAACTGGATCGAGTTCTGGCCAAGAATGGTCGAGCGATCGTGGCCTTCCAGTCTGGGGAGAACGCCGTGGATCGTCGACCAGATGCCTATGGGTCGGGCACCGAACTCCTGCTGTATCACCATCGAGTCGACGATGTGATCGACTCGCTGACTGAGGCAGGGTTTACCATTCGAGCCGATATTCGACGCCAGCCGGAGTTGCAGCACGAGACGACTTGCCAAGCAGCATTGCTCGTTCAACGGAACTAGGACGGCAGTGTCTGGCTGCTGATGCTGGGGATGGCTGGGGTCGAGCTAGTCAGTCCGCTCCGGTACCCAGGGCCGGGTGGGTCCACATCATGTAATCCTGCACCGGCTTGTTTGCCGCCACAGCGGAGCGGGCTGCGCCAATGGCGATGAGGGTCCCATCGTCGGCGACTGCAATGCCGGTGATCCATGGTGGTCCGTCGTTGTCTGAGACAAGCTCTACTCCGTTTCCGACGATCAGAAGACGCGTGCCAATTCGGTGGATGAGACGCTTCTCGGTCGAAAGTTCCAGTTCTCGCTCGAGGTTCCACCGGATGCCGTCTTGTGACGTCAGGATTGCGTTGGCAGGCCAGTCGTTCGGGTTTGTGCTCCCGGTCGGCGTGGTGTCGCCATTGTCGAGAACAGCCAGGTAGCGACCGTTTACCTCCACGACTGAAGTAAGAGCTCCGAGGCCGGGAAGTTCCTTGGCTAGCCACTCAGTCCCATTGCTGCTTGTCCAGGTGTAGGGGACGATCACATTTTGGTCGGAGTCGGGATCAACATATTGCCAGGCACCAACAGCCAGAAACTGGAGGTCGTTGGCAAGGATGTCGCTGGCGCCACTTCCAATCAGCGTCTGGCGGGTGGGCTGCTCATCGGGGAGAAGCTCAGCTTGACCGGCAACAGCGGACAACGGCCCCCCAATCGGCCCAGCAAGGATTTCGGGAGAGTCATAACAACAGCCAGTTGGGGATCGGAGGCTCACAACTTGGATGTTGTCCCGAACAGCAATCTGGTCTGGCCCGCCGAGGGCCGAGATCCCCAGAGGAAAAGGCTCCCATCCGGTTCCCAAGGCGTTGACGATGGCGGCGACCTCCGGCGATGCGCTCCCAGGAAGTGAGGTCAAGGCGGTTGAGGTCGGCGGGTTTGTCGTGGCCGGAGCGTTGGTTGTGCTGATGATGGATTGTGTAGTGACGGATTGTGTCGTGATAGCGGAAGCAGACTGGGGGCTTGTTGTGGTGGTGTCCAGGGCACATGAACTACCAAGAAAGCCGACGACGAACAAAGGAGTGGCCAGCGCATGCCACTTGCCATACTTCCGAACAAGCCGCCAACCCATTGGGAAAGCATAGGCCAAGAGCGACTCCGGTCTGAATCAGATTAAACCGTTACCGACTATGTTGACGCTTACAGTTTGGTGATGGTGTCGCCTTGGCGGATCGTGCCGGGTGTGACTACACGAGCGTTGATGCCCCTCAGCTTGAGGTCTTGGCCCACTTCGCTGTTGATGAAGCGGTGAGCGGCGACGCCGAACCGGGCACTGAACTTCGCACATCCCGTATGAGGTTGATCGGTTACTTGGATCACCGCTTCGCCGATAGCCAGCTTGGTCCAGGCTGGCAGATTGGCCTCGCTGAGGTCCATGTCGATGATCAACTGATCGCCAGCAAGGGGCATCCGCTGGCGAGATCCTGCAATGAGCTCACAGATGCGGGAGTTCATGATGTTGAGCTGCATGTCGGGATGGGGGCCACCGTCATTGGTCCGCTTTGATTCCCGCTGGTTCCAGTTATCGCCAGCCAGGCCCTCTTCTTTGTTCAATTCCGCCTCGTCAAGTACCTCTCGCTCATCAACCGCTGGGCGCCGGACGATCAGATCAACCCTTCCGCTGTCGGCTGGCGACGACCGAACGTGGTGCAGGCCAGCCTCAATTTCTTCGAGTGAGAGATGTTGAACTGGTGGGTTGCCCTCGGCCATGGAACCATTGTGCCTGAGTGCAACGGGCTCTGCTCATGGAGAGGACAGATCCTGAGGCGTCGAGGGCGTCTCGATAACCTGGCTCTCGGTCTTGGCGTCGGAGTTGGCGCGGCTCTTGATGCGGTTGTTGTAGTTCGGCGGGGCGCGAAAGGTGTAAACCTCGGCCTTGGCTTCGCCGAGCCTTGGCTTGCGACGTCGCGTTCGCTTGATCTTGGTTAGTTCGGCTGGGGTGAACTCTCTTGTTTCGAAGTCGTCGGCAAGCTTGGTGACTTCTTCGTCGGCGAGGGATGGGGCTGGTTGAGTGTTTGGGTTCATGGTTGACCTCCGGTCAGGTAGGTCCGGAACATGGGTCATTGCGTACTAGGGAGCGAATATTATGTCGAGAACCTTTGTGGCCTCGAACACTCGGCCGTAGCTGTTGCCGGTTGTCTCCGTGAGTACGCCTATCTTTGTTAGCTCGTTGATTGCTTTGTTGGCCGAAGGATTGGAGACGCCTAAGAGTAATTGCGCTTGTTTCACGGTGATCATCGGGTATTGGATCAGGAAAGGGATCAAGCTGACGATGGCGCCTTTGCGTCGATTGCTGCGTAGCTCTTCGACCGTGTGATCTCGCCAAGCGAGCAGAGATCG
>JAJRXF010000035.1 GCA_024276425.1 Actinomycetes bacterium
ATTCTCGGCGAGTCCTCAGGTTCTTTACTCTCATGGGGTTCGCTTCGGTCATTGCTTCGATGGGAGTAGTGACCGATTCGACCGCAGTGGTTATTGGCGCCATGTTGATCGCTCCGTTGATGACCCCGCTGATGGGCATGGCCATCTCCTTGTCCATGGGCTGGCCGAGACGACTCAAGCGAAGTGCACTTGTGGCTGGAGGTGGTGCCGCGTTCTCCGTTGGCATCGGCATGATCATTGGTCTCGTCGTTCCGGCTGTCATCGACACAACCACCAACTCGCAAATCCTTGGCCGTTCCTCACCCACCACGTTGGATCTCGTCATAGCACTAGCAGCCGGAGCTGCCGGTGCCTATGGGTTGTCTCGTCCCGACGTCTCAGACTCCTTGCCCGGGGTGGCAATATCAATATCTCTTGTACCGCCACTAAGCGTTGTCGGCATCTCTTACACCCAGGGCGACTGGGACGCTGGCAATGGCGCCCTGCTCTTGTTCCTGACGAACATGGTGGCAATCATGATTATGGGTGGGGTTATGTTCGTCCTTACCGGTGTTGTTCCTATTGGACGAGCCACCGAGAACCAACATCGTGTTCGAACTGCGATGGGAGCGGTCGGCGCACTTACCGCCTTAGTGCTAGGAGCGCTGCTGCTCAATGGCGCGCAAATAGCCAGAGACGTCTTTGAGCAGTCATCGACTGAAGATGCTGTTGAGGGTTGGCTGAACGCCTATACTGGTTATTCACTGATCCGTGTGAGTATCAGTGGTGACACGGTAACAATTGCCGTACTAGGCCCCAGCATCGGCGCGCCGTCTGCACAGAGTCTCGCGACCACCCTCAGTCGAGAGCTCGGGCACCCTGTGACCGTGGACCTACGGCTTATTGTTGAAGAACGCGATATCGCCAGCAGCGATGGTTAGCACTGACGCCTATGAAGACTAATAACGCGCCGGATTCTTCTTGGGTGGCGACTTGAATGGCGCTTCGAGAAGCAGTTCAAAGCGAGCATCATCTGGTTGCTTGGGATCGTTGAGTCGCTGAAGAAAGTTCTTCAAGGCAGACCGGGCCGGTACATGGTCACCCTTGAGCCCGGCCGAGCGGGTAATCGCTTCCTTGGCCTTGGCAACCCGTTCCTTGCGCAGTGCCTTTTCTTTATCGGAGAAGGTTCGCTTCACCTTGTTCTTTCGGGCTTCTTGGGCTGCAATCCGGCGAGCCTCTGATTCTTGTAGTGGCGTGAGTCTGTCGCGGGGCATGATAAATTCTATCTCCTGATGGCGACTGAGAACACTATCGGTTGATGCAGCCTTGACTACGGATTTGGGCAACGGAATAATGTTCGCCCTACGGTCTCCAGGCGACGTCGATGGCGATGCCGACTTGGTGGCACCGTCGGAGAACACGTCCGATATGAACTTTGATCAGGGTTTGAAAAGTTCGTGGTCACAGGCGGTGGCGGCCACTGCGGAGAGTGCATCTGCAAGAGCTGCTGTTTGGTTTTCGTCGAGATGGTCGAAGATGAGGCGTTGAATGTCTTCCACGTGGCTGGGGGCAATCTTGTCGAGGCGACGCCTGCCGGCTGTGGTGATCGTGGCATTCTTGGCTCTGCGATCCTGTGGGTCTTCGGTTAACTCGACGTCTCCTCGTGAGACCAGATCTCGTAACCGGTGGGTGAGCCGGCTTTGGGAGGTATTGGCGGAGTCGGCAAGCTCGGTGAGTCTGAGAGTGTGACCGGGTGCATCGGCAAGCGCTACAAGAATCCCATATTGAACCGACAGTAGGTCGTTTGCTTTGAATGTTCGCTCTACTTCTGGAAAGACTCTGAGCATGATCACGAGCAGGCCTTGCCAAGCCTGTTGCTGGGTTTCATCGAGCCATCTGGGTGCGGTCACTTGGTCGATTCTAACTGGTTGACGTTTCAATTATTTAGGAATAGGATTTCGGATCCAACAAGTAATTGAAGTGTCAACTAATGATCCGGTTCTCATTGTTTGGAGGAGGGATCGGCCAAGAGTGCGCTAGAGGCCGGATTCGCTGGCTGAATCAACCAAGTAGAACGAGGACAAACACGATGAATGCCCACAACATCGAGCTGCCCGCTGGAAGCTGGAAACTCGACGAGGCTCAGACCACGGTCACCGTTTCGGTCAAGAAGATGGGGTTTCTCACCATCGCGGCCACTCTCGCCGTCTCCGCGAGCCGCATCGAAGTCGACGAGAACGGTCAGATCTCAGACGTAGAGATCGCAGTTGATGCTGGCTCCTACACCAGTGGAAACAACAAACGAGACGAACACATACGGAGCGCTGACTTCCTCGACTCCGAGGCCCATTCAACGATTGTGTACCGCACAACAACCGTCACCCCCAGCCAGGGTGGGTACTTGGCAGAGGGGGCAATCACGGTAAAAGGTCAGACATCGCCGATGTCCGTCGAGATCACCAACCTCAAGCTGGATGCGTCATCTGACGCGGCCACCTTCACGGCCTCAGGTGAGGTGGACCGCAACTCGATTGGTGTGGACAAGATGCCGTCATTCGTTATTGGGCCAAAGCTTAAACTCACGGTTTCGGCTAGGGCCTCCAAGATCTGATCGTCCGCCAAAGTTCCGTTCATAGCGTAATTGCTTGCGGGCAGACCGGTTCGTATCTTTCGCCCAATCTATACAAGGGCTAATCTAAGCAAAGATAGAATATCTCGCTCGGTCAGCTATCAGGAATGAGGCGAAGATGCGTCACGAACGACAGCTCGAGTTCCTGCAGAAAGTTGCCGACGCTGGACCGCGCATGACTGGGTTCCATGTGACAGACAGCATGCGCAACCCGGCCTCGGTCTATACCGATCCTGGGCGCCTGCACCACGAGATGCACGTTCTGTTCAAGGGTCGCCCAACCTGTTTCGCCCTGAGTTGTGAGATCCCCAATGCCGGCGACTATCGATCGGCCCAAGTTGGAGGCATTCCCATCGTCGTGATTCGACAAGATGACGGGTCGCTTCGAGCCATGACCAATGTGTGTCGGCATCGCGGCTCTCCGCTGGTTGAGAAAACTGGCTTTGGCAGTGGTCTCAAGGTACTTTCATGTCCCTATCACTCCTGGACGTTCGAAGTCGACGGCTCCTTACGTGGGCGGCCCGGGTCCCAGGGGGCATTCGACGATCTGCTCGGAGACTTCAGTCTCGGCCACGTCTCAGTCAGCGAGCATGTTGGGTTGATTTTCGTGCAGGTAGCGGGCCCCAGGGAAGAATCTCTCCAAAGCGATGCTGCCGTGGTGGACCTCGAAGTGTGTTTGGGTGCAGCTCAAGATGATCTGGAAGCTTTCGGTTTGGCCGGATACACCCACATCGAGTCGCGGACATCGACCTGGAACATGAATTGGAAGCTCGTGATTGACACATTCACGGAGAGCTATCACATTCGGTCACTCCATCGAGACTCAATCGCACCCCACTATTTGTCCTACAGCGTTGCTTCGGAATCCCTTGGCGATCACACGCTTTCTCTTGGGCTGCGCCGCTCGATCTTGGAAGAAATGAAGAAGCCAAAAACCGACTGGAGCCTGCTGCCTCACGCAACCATTCAGTATCTCCTGATGCCAAATGTGGTCCTGACTCACCAGCAGCACCATGTCGAGATGTGGCGAGTAGAGCCAATGAGCACCAACAAGTCGGTCCTGACAACCTCGGTGTATGCGCCGACCAAGCCCCACAGTGAACGGTCTCATCAGTTCTTTGTGAAGAACCTCGATCTACTTCTAGGGGTAACCAACACCGAGGACTTTCCGTTGATGGAACGGATTCAAGCCAACTTGGAGTCCGGGGCTCTGCCTGAGCTGGTTTATGGGCGCAATGAAGGGCCTCTCATTCGCTTTCACCAGTCGATCAACCGGTTGTTGGCTGGGACGCCTCCTAGCAAGAATCCCAACGAGGCAATTCGGCCGAAACGGATCCCGTAGCTTCGGCTCGGGCAGTTGCCTTTCAGCGCCCTTCTCGACTTGGAACGACTCCATGTAGAACCAAGGCAACGGCTTCTTTCCGGAGTTCGTCACGATCTCCGACTGCGGTCCGAGGCCAATCTGCAACCCAATTCAGTTGTCCGAGAATGAACAGACGGAGTCGGACGGGGTCCAAATCGTCGCGGATGGCACCATCATTCTGTGCAGCCACGATCAGTTTGTGCCACACCGCACCGTACCGCTGCTGCTCCCGTCGGTAGCGTGGCTGCAGCTCTGGAGGTAGTTGTCGAAGAAGTTGAAGGCTGGCCGATGTCACGTCGCCAAACTGCAAGATCGAGTGAACGTGCGCGTCGATAGCGGTTTCCAACTTTCTGACATGGCCCGCATCCTTGGGGAGGGCCTTCAACGCAGTTTTGACCCGCCGGAATGACTCGTCGACACCCCGCTTAAGTACGTGGTCAACCAGATCTTCCCGATCCTCAAAATGATAGTAGAGACTCCCTGCCTTCATTTCCGCTCGCTCGGCGATGTCGGACAACTTGGTACCTGCGTAGCCACGTTCGGCCAGGACTTGGGCTGCTGCCGTGATGATTCGCTCTCGGGTGATGGCGGACTTCGAAGGTCCTTGAGCGGAAGAAGGACGAGCCTTTGCGCCCATGTCGTCGGCATCCATTGGTGTAGGTTACTCGGCCCTCTGGCGAACGAACTCCCCGAGGTCATCTGCTGGTGACAATCGGATACCCACCCTGGACACCGTCCAGGCAAGTTGACTGAGTATTCAAAACGAGATTAGATTATGTGGACTGAACAGAAGAATGGAAGTTCGATGGACGTAGGCATACAGAGCTTGTTCGCTAGCCACGGCTGGCCGGGGATTACTGACGGTCAAGTCGTCGAAGAAGAGACGAAGCTGAGCTTGTTGGCCGACGAGTTGAATTTCGATGTGATCTGGGCGGTTGAGCATCACTTTTTCGACTACTCATTTTGCCCTGACAACGTGGTGTGGTTGGCCTCTATTGTGGCTCAAACCAAACGTGCCGATGTTGGGACAGCGGCGATCATCATGCCGTGGAACGACCCTCTTCGCGTAGCCGAAAAAGTTGCGCTTTTGGATCACATTGCCAAGGGTCGACTTCGATTCGGACTAGGTCGTGGCCTAAGCCGCCGGGAGTACGCGCTATTTGAGGGCATTGAGATGGATGAGTCACGAGCCCGATTCGATGAAGGCTCGGCAATGGTTGTCGACGCACTCGAGTCCGGATTCATTGAGGGTGACGGCCCGTTTTACCCGCAGCCTCGCACGCCATTGCGTCCCGCCCCCGAGCGAACCTTCAAGGGTCGCACCTATGCGGTGGCGTCCTCGGATGACTCTCTGAACGCGGCTGCTGCGATTGGGGGAGCGATGGTTATGTTTTCAGACAAGCCATGGAAGGGACGCCTTCCTGCTATCAACAAGTGGCGGGAGTTGTTCAAGAAGTACAACGGCATTGATGCACCCCCACCACTTATCTGCGACTTCGTCTACTGTCACGAGGACGCCGAGATAGCGGCCGAGCGCGGCCAACAATACATCGGGCGCTACCTTGAAAGTGTTCTCGAACATTACGAGGTAATGGGCGATCACTTCGACAAGACCGAAGGTTATGAGGCATACGCCAAGGCATCCGAAGTGCTCAACCGCATTGGCGCTGGCGGCTTTCTAAAGGGGTTCCTGGAAGCTACCGCCCATGGTACGCCTGAGCAGGTGCTGGAGAAGTATCGAGCCCGCTGGGATCTTCTTGGTGCATTCGAGATTGCCCCGGCATTCCGATTTGGTGGCATCCCCTATTCCGAGGCCGAGGCCAGTTTGCGGTTGTTTTCGGACCAGGTGCTCCCGGAACTGCAATCCTGGTAAAGAGCGGTGGTGGCCTAGGTGGGGCGCCAGGGCTAATCCCCTCGTTATGAGGGGAAAGCAGGCTGCCCACAGAGCCATGACTTTGACGACCTTGACCGTTGACCTGTTGATGACGCTGAACATAGCTGCGGATTGGACCGAACTAACCAATCGTGCTCTCGGTGACGATTCAGCCGTGATTCATTGGGCCAGCGTCACGTCGCGGTGGATTCGGTGTGACGCTGGCCGCTCAGGCCAATGCGCTAAGAGCCCTGCCTGGTTTGTCGAACCCGCAGACCTTGGAATTCGGCAGGATCACCAATCGGGAACCCCTCTTCAGCGAGGTCAAAGTTTGCTCGTCCCTGTACCTTCCAACGGCTTCCATCCTCGCCCCGCAGCCTGCCCCAGGCCGAGTTGCGGATATGGAAGCCACCGGTGTCATCAAGCCCCTCCAAGCCCGCAAGAGTTATTTGTACGCGGCCGTGGCCATTAGCTATTGGTTGTAGCGGCTGGGTGGTTGGATCGTCGTCAAAAATTGCCTCACAGGCCGCATCGATCAGGTCGAATGCGTCCCCGCCGTACTCATACAAGAACATGTCTACGTTTCGGATACGACGGGCCTTGAGAGTGATTGTTCCGTCGTTTCGTTCCAGCACCTTGGCTGGAGCCAGGAGAGGGGCGACGTCATTGCACGCGTCTTCCAAAGTAAAGCCTACGAAGAGAGTGAAGTCACTGGTGAAGCCGCCGTAGAACAGGGCGACCGGAACCATTTCGACGCGGTGGCCTCCTTCTCTGCCAGCTTGCGACTCGTCTGCGGAAGCGGCTGGGCTCACCGCTGCCATGAGGAGCGCTGTCACAACGAACGCGCTACCTATCTTCTTTCTAATCATGTCTTTTCTCCGTTCATCAATTGATGAGACTCGTTGTCCCTCACTCCATCAACGCTGCCGGGCACCAGAATCTGTCGCGGATGGTGGCCATCCCTTTCATGATCGGATGAGGTCAATGCTGCTGTTCCACTCTTCGTTGCCCAACTTATGGGCGGAGTTATGGTTGCCACTTTGTCAGTTTCGTAGGCAACCAAATTCGGAGATGAGAACAGATGAGCTTTACTGGGAAGACGGCAATCGTGACCGGAGTGGCCGGTGGCATGGGTCGCGGGATCGCCCAGGCGCTGCTCGATGAAGGAGCGAACGTGGCTGGGCTCGATATCGCAGACATAGAAGCTCTCAAGGGTGAGGGAGAGTTCTTGAGCTACCGGGGGAGTGTGGCGGACTGGGGGTTTGTCCATCGTTCGGTCAGCGACGCCAAAGACGCCTTCGGGAGGGTCGACTATGTCGTGAACGCGGCCGGGGTGTTGTGGCTCCACAGAGACACCTCGGTGGTCGACATCGAGCTTGATGTCTGGGATCAGGTGATGGAGATCAACCTCAAAGGGTCTGCCCACACCATCAAGGCAGCCGTCCCACTGATGAAAGAGCACGGTGGGTCGATAGTCCACGTCTCCACCATCCAGTGTCTCCGCGGCGACACCAAGCCACAAGATGCCTACCAGGCGTCCAAGGCTGGATTGATAGCGTTGTCCAAGTCCGTGGCGATCCAGTTCGCCACTCATGGCATCCGATCAAACTGCATCTTGCCGGGCCCGACCAAGACCCCAATGCAGTCCAGATGGGACGATGATCCAGCCCAAGCTGTTGCCACCGCGAAGGCCGTTCCCCTTGGGCGGGTCGGGTCGGTCGCCGACATGACCAACGCTTGCCTATTTCTGCTGTCTGACCGAGCGAGTTTCATCACCGGAACCGAATTGATCATCGACGGTGGGCTAACTGCTCTGCCTTAGACCGCTTGGCTAGGAACCCTTTGATGTGTTTTGTTGGCCAGGCCTTCTCTTGGGGTTCAGACTCTGGCACCAATTGATGGTGGCAACGAGGCTTCGGTAGCGAAATGGCTTCGAAATCGGTCAACGCGTAGCATGGTGAGGGTGAAGGAAACCTCCGATTCTGATCTCGCTGACCTGCGCCTCGAGCTAGCGCTTGCGAGCCGTGTGATGGCCGCCCGAGGCCTGGTGGACGATGTGCTGGGCCACATCAGTTATCGGGTTGGCCAAGACAGACTTCTCGTTCGTTGCCGCGGCCCCCAAGAGCAGGGGCTGCTCTTCACCCAACCCTCCGATTTCTGCGTCGTGGGCCTCGATGGCGAGATGTCCAGCGATACCGATCGTCGGCCACCGGTAGAGCTACCGATTCATACCGAGCTGTTGAGAGAGCGTCCCGGCGTGAACGTGGTCGTTCACGCTCACCCCCGAGACACCGTGGCGGCCGAACTTGCGGGACTTCCACTGTTGCCCATGATCGGGGCCTTCGACATCCCCGCCATGCGTTTGGCCTCCGATGGCATCGCCACGTATCCAAGGTCGGTCCTCATCTCAACCGATGACCTAGCCAGCGAGATGAACGAGGCGATGGGCGAGAACACGGTATGTGTTTTGCGGGGGCACGGCCTTGTCACCACAGGCACCTCCATCGCCCAAGCGGTGCTGCGAGCCCTCCAAGTCAACTCACTCGCGGGCCTGACTCTCGATGTTGCTCGCTCTGGAGGCACGAGTGTCGCCATCCCAGCAGCGGATCAAGCCCTACTGCCCGACCTCGGTTCTGACTTTAACGAAAAACTACTTTGGCACCATCATCTCGCCCGTCTGCGACTCGATGGGCTCGATCTGATCGAAGGAGACTCATGATTGATCTAGATACAGCCAATCTCGACGCGATTGGCCGCGCCGTTTCGGACGGCTTCATACCCGCGCACATCTACAACGACACCGAACTGTTTGAGTACGAACGGGATCGGCTTTTCGCCACGGCGTGGGTATTTGTCGCCCACGAGTCAGAGATCCCCAGCCCCAGCGACTTCGTCGTCCGGCGAATCGTCGACGATTCCTTCATCATTTCCCGCTCCGATGACGGTGAGGTACGGGCCATGTTCAACATGTGTCTGCACCGAGGCATGCAGGTCTGCCGTGCGGAGAAGGGAACCGCCAAAACCCATCGCTGTCCCTATCACAATTGGATCTACGCCAGCGACGGCCGCTTGGTCGGGCTTCCCTTTCACGTCGACGCCTACGGGGGTGAGGAAGGATTTGTGAAAGACGACCAAAGGCTTCTGCCCGCTCCCTCACTGGCGATCTACAACGGCCTGATATTCATGAGCCTTGACCCCGACGCTCCTCCCTTGCTGGACTACCTCGGCGACTTCGCCTACTACCTGGACCTGTACACCAAGCAAAGCAAAGGCGGCTTAGAACTGCGCGGGCCTCAGCGCTGGCGGGTGAATGCCAACTGGAAAATCGGCTGCGAGAACTTCATCGGCGATAGCTACCACACGCCCCACACCCACGCCAGCGTGGTCGACATCGGCCTTTTCGGTGAACCCAAACCAAACAAACGCAAGGAGGGAGTTCTCTACCACGCCGGTCGAGGCGGCGGAACGACCTACAAGCTGCCAACCACTGGATTCCGGGAGGGTCTGAGCTATGTCGGCTATCCCGAGGAGATGATCGACCGCATGCAAACCTCATGGTCGGCGCCCCAGCAAGACCTCATTGGAAGCAGCGGTTTCATGCACTCGGCGGCAACCCTCTTCCCGAATCTGAGCCTCGTTCACAACTGGCCCCAGGTTGACGACTCCGGCACGGTCACACCATTCATTTCACTGCGGTTGTGGCATCCGATATCAGAAAGCGAGACCGAAGTTCTTTCGTGGTTCGCCGTCGATAGCGCTGCTCCAGAAGACTTCAAGGAGCGTTCCTACAAGGCATACCTGATGTGTTTTGGCTCCTCGGGCATGTTTGAACAAGACGACATCGAGAACTGGGCGTCCATCACCACCACCGCCAAGGGCACGATGGCCCGGCGACTTCTGCTCAATGGGCGGATGGGACTCGATCGGGATAATCAACCACTAGTTGCGCAATATGACGACTTCTCTGGTCCCGGTGTTGCCTTCCAGGGTTATGGCGAACACAATCAACGTCACTGGTTGGGAATGTGGAATGAAGCCATCCAAACCGAACCTAGACCGGTTGCTGTGGTGGCCCCGGGGGCTCCGGAGGGATCATTGTGAGTCAATCTCTCTCAGCAACGCCCTTGCCCTACAGCAGTGAAGCTCACCAACAAGCGCATCAGTTCTTGGTAGAAGAGGCTCATCTTCTGGACAGCTATCAATTGGACGAATGGCTGGGTTTGCTCTGCGAAGACATTCGCTACCTCATGCCCGTTCAAGTCACCCGAGTCGATGGGGCGTTACCTGACTTTCAGGCAGACATGGACCATTTCGATGAGGATCTCTATTCGCTTCGCCTGCGGGTGGCTCGCCTACGCACCGGCCACGCCTGGACCGAGGACCCTCGTTCCCGTGTTCGGCACTTTGTCACCAACGTCAGGACTTTTGCTGGCCCCAACGAGGGCGAGCTGAGTGTTGAATCCTCGGTGCTATTGTTTCGCAGCCGTGGCGACAACAGTGAGGCTCAGCTCGTCTCGGCTGGCCGCAAGGACGTTCTGCGCCAGTCAGTTGATGGTCGTTACCGACTAGCCGAGCGAACTCTGACTGTTGATGAGTCGGTTCTTCGTACCCAGAACCTGGCGATCTTTCTTTAGCATGAGCAGACTCAAAGGGAAACGGGCGCTGGTAGTGGGCGCCGGATCGGGAATTGGTCGAGGCGTAGTGGAGGCATTCGTCGCTGAGGGTGCAATCCTCAGCGCCCTGGAGCTAGACCCAAACAAGTGCGAGCGCTTGGAGGCGGATCTATCCATCTCAGTGATCTGTGGTGATGCCACGTCCTGGTCCGACACCGCCCAGGCGGTGGACTCATTGGTCCAGAACCATGGTGGTATTGACATTCTTGTGCAATGTGTTGGCCTCTTTGACTTCTATCGAGGCCTGAAAGAGCTCACCGAGGAGGACCTGAACCAGGCCTTTGATGAGGCATTCACGATCAATGTGATGAGCCACTTGATCTCGGTGAAGTCTGCTCTTCCGGCTCTAACGGAGTCCAAGGGGAATGTGATTCTGACGGCTTCGACATCAAGTTTCTATCCGGGTCGTGGTGGCATTCTCTATGTTGCTTCGAAGTTCGCGGTACGAGGAATCGTGACGTCACTCGCCCATGAATTGGCTCCGGAGATTCGCGTCAACGCTGTAGCCCCGGGGGGAACTGTTGGCACCGACCTTCGGGGCTTGCGTGGGTTGGGGCTGGGCGACCGGTCGCTTGGGGAATCCCCGGATCGAGCGGCGGAGATTGCGGCTCGTAGTCCGCTGGGGGTGGCTCTAACCCCTGCGGACATCAGCGAGAGCTTCGTCTTCTTAGCATCGGATGCAGCCAGGGGTATGACCGGACGTTTCCTGCACCCCGATGGTGGCGTGCCTGCGAAATAAGAACTGGGCTCATTTGGTCCGAGGCTCCGGAACATCGCCCGTCCAATCTCGGGTCTCGGTGGCGGGGTCCCTATACTTCCGTGTCTCAATATGCACAAGACCGACCGAGCTCATTGAATCGGAAAGGACGAAGCCGTGAGTAATCTACGTTCGGTCGAAGGAGCCATGAGGGCTTACGCCCGAGGTGACTTTGTCGTCGTACTTGAGAACTCTGGCGCCCAAAGCAAGGGCTACTTGGTCATAGCCGCCGACTCGATCGACGAGGCCAAGATAGCTTTCATGATGGGGCACGGAAACGAAGCACTTTGCGCGGCCATGCCCCAAGCGCGCGCCTTCGAATTGGAACTTCCGAGCAGGGCCGGGGGAAACACCGAGACGACCCAGGGCACCCTCACGGTGCCGGTTGAGTTTCGACCAGGCGAACAATCGGACTCGATTGCCGGTCGAGTCGCAACCTTGAAATCGTTTCTTGATCCAAGGACCCGGCCTATCGATCTGACTAGGCCAGGCCATATCCATCCGCTGGTGAGCAAGGAGGGGGGCGTTCTGAGACGCCAAGGTCACGCGGAAGCTGCGGTTGACCTTGGGATTCTCTCAGGTCGGTCCCCGGTTGGCGTGCTCTCGGAGATCCTCAACCCGGATGGCACGGTAATGCCACCCTCGGAACTGCTTGCCTTTGCTGAGCATCACGAACTCCAGGTTCTAACAGTCAACAACCTCATTCAGTATCGGCAAACCAGGGAGACTCAGCTGGAGAGACTAGCCACAGCAAAAATGCCGACTCGCCACGGCGAGTTCGACATTATTGCGTACCGATCGGCACTTGATGGAGAAGAACATGTTGCCTTCGTATTGGGTGAGGTGGCGGGAGCTGAGGATGTACTCGTCCGAGTCCACTCAGAGTGCCTCACTGGAGATTTGTTCGGTTCGTTGCGGTGTGATTGTGGAAGCCAACTTGACGCAGCACTCAAGATGATCGGAAATCAAGGGCGCGGAGTAATCGTGTATCTGAGAGGTCATGAAGGTCGAGGAATCGGGATCGCCCACAAGGTACGGGCCTACGCCCTACAAGATGAGGGCCATGACACAGTTGACGCCAACACCGTTCAGGGCCTGCCGGTGGACTCCCGAGACTATGGTGTCGGGGCCCAGATTCTGAATGACCTTGGAATACGCACATTGCGGTTGATGACTAACAACCCATTCAAGTACGCGGCCCTACAAGAGTTCGGTCTAGAGATAAGTGAACGGGTGGGGATTGACATCTCTCCGAATCCAGCCAATGCCCGTTATTTGGCGACCAAGCGTGAACGCATGGGTCATCTGCTCGGCGACTCAGGTACTGGAGCGGAAGGAAGAACGACCTCACGGTCTTAACTTCGCGAAACAAGCGGAGAGGTCCGGTTGCCATTTAGCCTGACCCGAGTGGTTTAGGCCTCACGTCAAGGCGGATATCGTCGCCGACCATTTTGATGCCGGTGAAGTGTCCGCGCCATGCCTCAGTGATGGACGCTGCGCTAACGCCAGACAAAAGCGGTGCCATGTCCCGGCCGCCCAGTAAAGCTGGTGCCATGTAGATGACATAAAGATTTATTAGGTTGCGGTCGTGGAAGGAGCGAACGATGGCCGAACCGCCTTCCACCATCAGTTGGAGAACGCCCCGCTGACCAAGCTCGTCAAGGAGGGATTCGATATCACCGGTCCATTCCAAGCAAGGATGGATTTTGGCGTCCGGGGGCGCTTTACCCAGTACGATCCGCAAGGGATCTCGGCCCTCGACGTGGCGTACTGTTAGGGCAGGGTTGTCAACTCGAACAGTGCCAGCGCCCACAAGGATCGCATCGCTTTCGGCCCGGAGCCGATGAGCATCAGTGCGGGCAGCCTGGCCGGTGATCCACTGCGATGAACCATCGGCCGCGGCGGTGGCGCCATCGAGCGTGCTGGCGAGCTTGCACATCACGTATGGCCGGGCGTGACGCCGATGCCACAAATATGGCCCCAGGTGAGCGACCACCTCGTTGGCCATCAGCCCGACTTCTACCACGACACCCGCATCTCGCAGCGCTGCTATTCCAGCCCCAGCTACCCGCTCATCGGGATCGACGACTGCGATCACAACCCTCGCCACTCCCGCCGCCAGGATTGAGTCCACGCAGGGAGGCGTTCGGCCGTAGTGGGAACATGGCTCTAATGTGACTACCAGGGTTCCTCCGCTGGCCGCTGGGCCAGCCGAATTCAACGCCAGGACCTCGGCGTGTGCTCCGCCCGGAGGTTCGGTCGCTCCCGTGCCAATCAGTGTCCCATCTTCAGACAAGACAACAGATCCGACCCAGGGATTCGGAGACGTCAATGCTCTCACCGTCGTTGCCTTCTCGATAGCCAACGCCATGGCTTCTTGGTCTTCCATCAGTCCATCATGGCCGCAAGAACACGGGTTTAACGAAGACACTTCGAAACCCGGGGGAATCGGCGTGGCTCGCTAGCTCCGTCGCAGGTTCCATGCCCGCCGGGGGAACTGGATCTTCCGCATCGGAGGCGTCGCGTTGCTCGTACTCGGAGTTCTGCTCGCGGAGCAAATTGTCACCCTCGGCTGAGGGGCGATCGGTAGATCTGGGGTTAGGTATGGGTCCAGCGTCTGCTTGGGTCTTGACGCTGCGATCCCAGTAATGGCGAGCCCCGGAATCATGCCCAATCCGCCTCCAATGATCGTTCCACCACATCACGGCCCCAAAGAAGAGGCCAAGGGTTGCTCCCGCTGCTAGGCCGATCAGAGACAGGATGACCCCAAGGGCCTTCATGATTGGATCCTCATCGTGCACGCCTTTCCAGAATCCCTGTCGGCTTCGGGCGCGTTCTCTTGAGCTGACTGTCCACCATCAACCCTGGTCAGAGGATATGTCATCGGGTCATGGTTCAACTAGGGTGCGAGAATGACCAGCCCAAAGGCGTCCCGGTCCGACGGCGATGTTCCTGTTCCGCTCACCGGACTTCGCATTGTTGACATGGGCCAAGTGCTTGCTACCCCATTTGCTACCTATTTACTTGGCCTCTTAGGCGCCGAAGTCATCAAGATCGAACCGATTGAAGGCGAGTGGTTTCGCCAGATGGGCACCGGTCTTGCTTTCGCTACCCAGAACGCAGGCAAGCGCAGCATTGCCATCAATATGCGGGCACCCAAGGCCACCGAGACGGTCCTATCGCTCATCGACTCGGCCGATGTCTTCGTCCAAGGATTTGCTCCTGGTACCGCCGAGCCAATGGGACTAGGCTGGGATGAGGTCTCGGCCCGGAACCCGAACATCATCTATGGGTCACTTTCGGCTTTCGGTCAAACCGGACCTTTTGGCGGCAGGCTTGGCTTTGACCACGTGGTCCAGGCTATGAGCGGCATCATGCCTGCAACGGGCTTCGAAGGGCAGCCCCCAACAAAGGTGGGCTCCCCATATCTGGACTATGGCGGTGGGCTGCTCCTGGCTTTTGGTCTCATGGCTGGCCTACTGGAACGGCAACGAACCGGTAGCGGTGTCCATATTGACGCCGCAATGCTTGACGTGGGACTGCTTCTGAATGCCAGCGCAATGGTTCGAGCCGCCAACACCGGAATGGATCCAGTTCGCACCGGAAATGATGCCTTCAGTGGGGCGGTCGCCTCGGGGGCGTTTGAGACCACGGATGGTCTTCTAATGGTTGCCGCCAACAAGCCAGCCCAGTTCCTTCGACTGGCGGAAACCCTTGAGCTCGAGGAATTGGAGAACTCACCCGAACTCGCACTACCTCGTGCCGACCCAGAGCGAGTGGCCGCGGCTCGAGCACTGATGGTCGAGCGGTTCGCTACCCGGAGCGCGGCCGAGTGGGAGGTTGCCCTCAATGCCGTCGGTGTTCCGGCCGCCCGTGTTCGGGGCCTGGCCGAGGTGACATCCGAAGGCCACACACAAGCGCGAGGTCTTTTGCAGGAAGTCGCCGACCCCTGTGAGCAAGACCCAGCGCGGACCACTCAATTGCCTGGTCTCGGCGTCCAGATCAACGGAGTAATGCCCGGCCCGGTATCGATGCCGCCAATGGTTGGCTCTGATAGCCGTGCTGTGCTTGAAGACTTTGGGTTTGACACCGAGGACATTGCTCAACTGATCAGAGACGGAACGGTCTTTGCTTTCGATCAACCAGTCAGCGCAGAAACCGAGAGGATCTGAGGCCCCATGACAACCCAAGCCACTATCGCAGTCGCCGGTGACCACGCCGACACCCCAATCGAGTTGCTTGCTGTCAATCTTGCTGACCCCACTGGTCATGAGGTGCTGATTAGCGTCAAGGTGACCGCGCTGTGTCACTCCCAGTTGCATCATCTTGCCAGCACCCGCAAGCGACGGCTGGTACTTGGGCACGAGGCAACCGGTACGGTCGAGATGATTGGACCAGAGGTATCGACACTGAGTGTTGGCGACACTGTTTTGGTCACGTGGGTGCCCAAGGACGAAGAGCAGGCCAATCGGGCGGCGCGTCCAGCCTCGGTTGAGCTCGCAGATGGGTCGGTCGCCGTGAGCCCCAACGTCTATACGTGGGGCACCCATGTCGTGGCCGACGAAATGTATGTCCTTCCGCTACCCGAAGGCATCGACCTGGACGCGGCCTCTCTGCTTGGGTGTGCGGTCATCACCGGGGCTGGTGCAGTGGTCAACACCGCGGAGGTTCAGCCAGGCCAGTCGGTGGCTGTCATCGGGGCTGGCGGGGTTGGCCTCTGCGCAATAGCGGCCGCGGCGAACGTCGGGGCATCACCAATCATCGTGGTCGATTTGGTCGACGAGAAGCTGGACATGGCCCGTGCATTTGGTGCCACTCACACCGTGAATGCCTCAAATGTGGAGGATCCAATAGCCGAGGTCTTGGCCCTGACGCCGGGCATCGGCTTAGACTTTGCCCGCCAACCGGTGGCCGGAGCCGACTACGTCTTCGATTGTATTGGCAAGCCAGCAACGGTTACCCAGGCTCTCCAGATGGCTCGTGCCGGGCGCTACACGTTGCGGCGAGGAGGGATGGCTATTGTGGTTGGCGTTCCAACCTCGGCCCTTAGCTTGCCTCCCGGACCTTTGCTAACCGGCGAGCGAACACTCATCGGCTCAATCGGTGGTTCCTGTTCACCTTCGCGCGACATTCCAATCTTCATCGAGTGGTGGAAGGGCGGCAGCCTCGACCTCGATCGGCTGGTAACAACTCGGTATCCGCTGGAACGGGTAAACGACGCTGTGGCGGACCTCAAAGCTGGCCGGATTGAAGGTCGGGCATTGCTCGAGGTGCCCAGCTAAGAACGACCATGGTTGCCAAAGTTCAAGCTCATCGGTGTGATCGCAAGGTCGGCCGAAAGGGAGCCAACCTGGGCCGAGTTACCATTGGCCATAAAATGAGTTATTACCGGAAAAATGAGTTATTACCGGACTAGGACGCGGGTACCCGAGCAGATCAGCGTGCGGTCAACAGTGCATGGTAGGCGTTCCACGTCTCATCGTTGAAGGCGACGAAAACGATTGCTGCCACCTTGGTTGGCGTTGAGGTGACCGTGTCAATGGCCACCTTGGCTGCTTCGATGGTGGGGTAGCGGAAGACGCCGGTGGATATGGCGGGAAAGGCCATCGATGCCGCCCGCACCTCGTCTGCGAGGGCGAGCGACTCTCGGTAGCACGAGGCCAACAATTCTTCTTCGCCGTTGTGTCCACCCCTCCACACTGGGCCGACGGTGTGAACAATCCAGGACGCGTCGAGATCGAATCCAGGGGTGATCTTGGCTTGTCCGGTCCGGCAGCCACCGAGGGTACGACAGTGTTGTCGGAGGGAAGGGCCCGCAGCCCGGTGAATTGCCCCATCCACCCCGCCACCGCCGAGCAAGGAAGAGTTGGCTGCGTTGACAACTACATCGACCACCTGAGTGGTGAGGTCCCCTCGGAGCAAGCTGAGTTGGGGAAGAGCCATGGGGTCACCGTAACGCTAGCGCGCAGCCATTGTGGCAAGTGACTCGCCAATCGAGTTTGATATTTAAGGGCTCTCCGACGTTACGCTGCTGAGACGTCCGTCACATGAAAGATCAACCATGACTACGATGCCCTTGTTCAAGTCGATCGAAGAACTCACTCCGGAGCTAATGACCAATGTCATGCGAGCAAGCGGCGAGATTGGAACCGGCGACTCTGTCACCGCCGTGTCGGCCGCGTCCTTTGGTGACGACGGCGGACTTCTGAGCTTCCTGTACAGAGTTTCGATGGAGTACTCAAGCGGGGCGCAGGGGCCGGCAACCGCGGTGGTAAAGTTTCCGACCGATGATCCCAACCAGAGGGGAATCGCCGACGCCCTTGGGTTTTTCAATCGCGAGTGCGTCTTCTACAACGTCGTCGCACCAACTGCTCCCTTTCATTGTCCGACAATCTATGGACAGGCCCAAGAAGAGGGGTCGACCGACTTCGTGATCATTATGGAGGATCTGGGCCACATGGATCGCATCGATCAGGTGAGGGGCGCGAGCAAGGAGGAGAGCGAGACAGTACTGACAGCCTTAGCCAAACTGCACGCTCACTACTGGGAACATGACGATCTCGACGAGCTAAGTGCCACATTCCTACCCTTGGACAACCCGGTATACCACGCCGCGTTGCCCGACGTATTTTCGGCAGGCTGGGCAGCCCTTAAGGCGAATGCGCCCGATCTCCTCGATCCTACAGTTGAGAAATTTGGCGACAATTACTCATCCCACCTAGGAGGCATGCTGGCAGCGCTTAACTCGCCACGAACCCTGCTTCACGGCGACTACCGGTCAGATAATCTGCTCCTGGATCCAGATGGAAAGCTCGCCGTGGTCGATTTCCAGATCACCTCAGTGGGAAACGGTGCCTTCGATATCGCCTATTTCTTGTCTTCTTCGGTTACTCCAGAAGTTCGTGCTGAGCACGGCGAGTACCTCCTGGGGGTCTACCACGACACCTTGACCGGGGAGGGGGTTGACTTTAGCTTCGAGGATTTCATGAGGGGTTTCCAGATTGCACTCGACTTCTGCTTGATTTATGGCGTGGCATCATTCGCCGGATGGGAGTCATTCGGCAGTCGTCAGAGGGAACTGATGCGAACAATCGCGTCTCGGACGATGACTTCGATTGTGGATGCTGACGCCCTCGCCAGCCTGCCCGCAATCTAGCTTCAGCTAGCTGTCGTAGGGCATCTCGACGTGCACGCACACCCCTCCTATCGGCCGGTTTTCGATTCGCACACTTCCTGCGTGCTCCGAAACTCGGTCGTGCATCAACTGGATTCCAAAGTGTCTGGATTGGTCGCTGGTTTGACGCTTGAACCCTGAGCCGTTGTCGTTGATTTCAAGAACTGCCGTCCCATCTGTAGCGTGGAGAACGATTTTCACCTCATCGGCGCCCGAGTGCAGGGCGACATTGCTGAGTGCTTCTCGACCGATGAGGTACAGGGCCTCGGCTTGGGGTCCCCGAACCCGTTGATCCAAGGAGTCGTCAACGGCCAAGTTGATGCCGCGGCCCTCGAAGGCCGCCTGACCGTAGCGGAGCAGGGCCGAGCCGAGTTCACCATCGCGTGCACTTGGGGGAATAAGTCGATCCGCCAGTGCTCGAAGGTCATCGATGGCCTCCTCCGTAAGCCTTTCCACCAGAGCGAGACGCTTGGAATCCTCATCAGCCAACCCCTGTTGGACGAACCCAACGAGCAGGCTTATGGAACTTAGCGTTTGCATTGGTCCGTCATGAAGCAGCATCCCGATGCGAGCCTGTTCGGTTTGTCGAGCCTTGGCTAAGCGGAGGCTCAGTTCCCGCTTCGTCGACTCGTAGTGATCCTGCTCAGTCACGTTGCGATAGAGGTGAAGCTGGCGTCCATCCTCCATTGAGACTGAGCGGTGCTCCAAACAAAGGCCATCAGCGGTCTGAACCCGTGTTGGCGAGGTCCCTCCAGGAGTGATTTTGTCGAGCGGATTATCCGAAGTATCTGATTGACTGAGGAGGCTCGCAATGCCCGGACCCAGCGAAGAGGGAACCCAGGCATGCTCCAACCGTCCGGTGGAGCTTCGCAAAGCGACCGCATCGGGCAGAGCACGCAAAATGGCCCCCAGTTGTTGTTGATCATTCCAGGCCCGAACCGCGTGGCCGCCCGCAAGCAGCGAGCACAATGCGATGGCGAGATTGAAGCTTTGAACCTGTATCACCGGTTCTCCGCCGACATTGACGAAGGGGCCGGAGCCCCTACCGGAAAGATCGGTGGCAATAATCGTCACGAACAAGGTTGCCGGTGAGGCCAATCGGGGCCCAAAGCGGATCGCGAGCCACAGAACACCCGGCACAATGATGTAAACCAACTGAAACGAGACCTTGAAACTCAAGATCGATGAGCCAGCCAGAGTTAGGAGCGCGAAGACAGCCTCGACCCGACGGAGGGCGTGGTTTGGGGTGATCAGGGGTACACGGTGAATGGTGCTCAGCGGAATCAGAATGGTAAGGGCAATCATGTGCCCAAGCGTCCAGGTAATCCACACATCCAGCCGATGATTGGGCATCTCCGACCAAACGCTGGCCACAATGATGGTGGCGCCTAGCGAACTGGCCGAGGCCGAGATGAGCACCACCCAGAAGGCTCTGCGGGTTCGGTTGATCACAAGCGGACGCCCGATGAGCCGCTCCAGGGCAAATACAGCCAAGGTAACCTCGGCCACCGCAGAAACTATTGGGCCGAGCAGAGAACCGATCGGAGACCCGAACAACCAAAGGGCGGTTAAGGCGACACCCGCAACTGCCCCTCCGAGGATAATTGGCCACCGGTATTGGCGGTCTGCAACTAGGGCAAGTGCAGTGGTGCTCGCAGTACCGAACCAGAGTGGAATCGGATCGAGATCACCACCCCAGGCCAGGGCCACGCGGGCCAGGGCGAGCTCGAGGACAAGTGCCAAGAGGCCATAAGCAGTTGACCGCACAAACCGTCCCACGGTGCGACGCTAGCCATCCAAAGTTTCTCTGTCGACGCATTCTGATTGATACTGCAAATACAGAGGCTCACAAGAAAGAACAATTCGTGCCCGTTCCGTCTCGACAGGCATGGAATCGGCATGTAGTGCCGCATGTATACGCCGTCATCCTTATGGTGCTGTTCGACTGGCCGAGCCTAAGGTCTATTGGTTGGAACAGTGTTATGGGCACTCGGAGGGACGATGAGAGAAACAGCACCATGAGTACCGGCGGCAGAGTTCAGGCTGCGGCGTCTGAACGGCCGGAGTTTGATGCTGAGGATCTGACCCATATCGACTTGCGAGGCAGAGATCTCGTTCAGGTGGATCTTTCCGGGCGTGATCTAAGGGGAGCAGATTTCTCTGGCGCAGACCTGACCGGTGCACTGCTTATGGGCGCCGTATTGGTGAACTGCTCCTTTCGCGATGCCATCGTGGAACAGGCCAACTTTGTTGGGGCAGACCTTGCCGGAGCAGACTTCACCGGATGCAGCGGCAGGCAGGCCATTCTCGGCCAATGCAACCTACGCAAGGCAGTGTTTTTCTCGGCTGACCTGGCCGGGGCCAGCTTGAGCGGGGCCGAGGTTGTGGGCGTTGATTTTCGGGTAGCCAAGCTTGATGGGGTTCGAATGCTTGAATCGAACCTGACTGATTGCGAGTTCTCACGGTCAAGCATGCGAAAGGCTGATTTGACCGGGGCCCGAGTTGGGGGAGCGATCTTCCGCGATACTGACCTATCGTCCGCATCGCTGCGTGGACTTGTCGGTTTTGACCATGCGGACTGGGTAAGTGCCTCGATTACCGGGGTCGAGTTCTCTGGCGCTTATTTGGTTCGCCGAGCGATAATGGACCAGAACTATCTACACGAATTTCGAAGTCTTGACCGCACTCATGAGATTCTCTACCAGCTTTGGCGCCTTACCTCCGATTGCGGTCGAAGCTTTGCCCGTTGGGGGTTTCTGACCGCGGTCCTGGCAGTCGTATTTGCCATTCTCTATACGCAGGTCGAGATCGACTACGGGAGCCAACAGACAGTTTTGTCGCCGCTCTACTTCTCGGTTGTAACCCTCACAACCCTTGGGTTTGGTGATGTTCTACCCGCCTCGTTGGTGGCACAGGTCTTGGTATTGATCGAGGTTGTTATCGGTTATGTAATGCTCGGCGGAGTCCTCAGCATCTTCGCCACTCGGATGGGTAGACGGGCTGATTGATCATGTTTCGTCGGTCGAGTTCGAAGCGTCCTAAGCCTGCAGTTTCGGCTGGGGCCACCAGTTTGAGTCAGCCGTCGGGATTCGAAGGGCCCGACTTTTCGGCAATTCTCGGTGGATATGAGCTTCCTTGTTTTCCGAGGGCGGTGGCTCACGCCTTGGCTCAATTGGCGGACCCCGACGTCGACATGTTGGCGGTATCCACCGTGGTTGAGGGTGATCCTGGTGCCACCATCCGTCTCCTTCGCCTGGTCAATACCGCTTCGTTTTCACCACGATCAAAAGTAACAAGTGTGCATCAGGGCGCAGTCCTTCTCGGCAGGAATCAGCTTGAGTCGCTTCTGATCTCAATAGGAGCCCACAACGCGCTGCCTGATCCAGTTTGTGAGGGTTTTGAGAAGGACCGCTTCTGGATGGCGGCTGCCAGGCGAGCCGTCTTGGCCAGGACCATCGCCGAGCGGACCGACCCGACCCGGACGTCGGAAAATTTCACCGCAGCCCTTCTTCAGGACATGGGCATCCCGGTCCTGGCGTTGAGAGCGCATCGTTATGGGGAAGTTCTCAGCCAATGGCATAACTCAACGGCGGAACTCGTTGATTTGGAGACGGCTAGCTATGGTTGGCATCACGGAACGGTGGCTGGCTGGATGGGAGCAAGCTGGGCTTTTCCTGAGGAGTTCATCAGTTTCATCGGCGATCATCACAGCGAGGAAGACCTTGAGCACCTGCTTCCTGCCAGGGTTGTGTCTCCTATTCGCGAGGTCGGCACCGCTGGTGACGAGGAAGTGATAGAACAAGCGAGCGCACGTCTGAACCTCAGTAGCGATGAAACTCATGGGCTGATCAAGGAATCGGCTGGGGAGGCCGCTCAGCTCGCTCATCTGTTGAACTAGGTCGAGCGCCCTATACAGATCGATGCGAAGTGTGGCGATCACCACATGGTGCGACATCGATTGGCAGTGCTTCTTGTTCCAACACTTGCTATGACTTCTCTTGCCATTCCGGCAGGTGCTGAGCCCGACCAGGATGAAATTCAGCGGAGTATCGATGAATATGTCGTCCTCGGTGAGCCGATCCTGAGTGAGCCTCACATCGACTATGTCAGCCAGCCGTCCGATGCCGATCGTGCTGAGGCGGCGGAGATCATCGCCGAGCTAGATGCGAGTGGCCCCTCTGTTCGTGCCTTGCCTGAGGGGGTTCAGTTTGCGAGGGCGGGCGGCGACTTTGTCCTTGACTATCGAACATCGATCCCTAACGAGATGAAGACGGTCTTTGATGCCGTGATGGTGGAGTGGTCCCAGGCTCTCGAAATGAACGGGGCTGGCGTTCATATCGAGATTTACTATCAACAACTGAGCGGCAGCACACTGGCCGCCACGGGAACCTATCGTGTGGCGGTCACCGATCAGGGTGAAACCTTTGCTATTCCGACTGCCTTAGTCAACGCTCGTGCCGGATCGGACCAGTATCCCTATGATTCCGACATTCGGGTCTACGTCAACTCCTCAGTTAACTGGAACACGGCGTTGGCGGGAGCAGTTCCCGGTGATCAGTATTCTCTCTATACAACAATGCTCCACGAGATCGGACACGGTCTTGGATTTTGGGGTGACATTGCCCCGGACAGTGTGGCTGGTGACCTGTTTAGTTCCTTTGATATGAGGGTGTACCACGATGCCGGGACCTCAACTGGGGTTGAGCCCGCTTTGCCGATCCGGACCGCACCAAATCCCGTGACTCGGACCGATCGCTCTTGGTTTAGGAATCTCGATGGAACCTGGGAGCGAATCTATGACCCGGTCACCTATCAGGACGGATCATCGATGTCGCATTTTGACGAATGGACCTACCCTGCAGGTGATCCTACGAATGGCGCGTTGATGACGCCAGCGCTCGCCGGCAGCGAAGTTATCTACAACGTCGACAATGTGACCTTGGGAGTCATGGAGGCCTCAGGGTGGAAGATTAAGCGACCACCCCAAAGCCCTCAGATCGTGTCCGCAGCAGTAGGTGCAACTTCGGTTGAGGTGGTCATTGCTCCCTCAAGAAGTTCAGATGGTCCACCAGCGGCCGTGTGGGACATCACTATCTGGAATGGGCAAACGACCGTGGTCGCGCTGCACGTCGATGCGGTTGAGCGTTCCGTTTCGGTACCGATCTTTCTTGGCGCCGGTGACTATCAGATTGTTGTTTCCGGGCGTGGATCTGGCGGCTCGTCCGCGGCGGTTTCCCGGCTGGTCTCCTCCAATAACGTGACCCCAGCGGAGTATGACAATTGTCGGCGGGCACCAGTCAATCCGAATTTCGCCACCGACGACGCCACCAAGGCCTCGCTCTACCGTCTGTACTGCTCCTACTTCCTACGCAATCCCGATAATGCTGGTTTCGACTATTGGATTGAGCAGTACTCTTCTAACCTTCGCACACTTGATGAAATCTCGAACTTCTTCACCGAAAGCACCGAGTTCAGCCAGACATACGGCGCCTTGTCCGATTCGGAATTTGTCGACCTGATCTACCTAAATGTGATGGAACGTCCGGCCGAGCCGGATGGATTCACATTCTGGGTCGACCAGATTGGTCGCAGACAATACACACGAGGCCAGGTCATGCTCTTCTTTAGCCAGTCGCAGGAGTTTCAGACAAAAACGGGAACGAACTAGCTTTACCCATCCTGAAAACTGTAAACCCAGCCGGGGCGGAGCGTTTTGGAGTCACCGATGCCTATCTGGCCGGAGCTGTCGACGCAGCCCGAGAGGCACAACTGAAATGACGGCGAGTTGATCTCGACCAGCGAGCAACCTTGCTTGGTTCCATGGTGGATTCCATGGCGAGGCACTCGTCTCGGGCAGTGGGTTCGATTGCGATGTGGCTGGTTCTGCCTATTTGGCTCCACAAATTCTGATTGATGTGGATCACACGATGTCGGTTATGAAGGATGAGAGCTTCGGACCGGTTCTTGGCGTTATGGCCGTCGACTCTGATGAGCAGGCGGTCCATTTGATGAATGACAGTAGTTACGGGTTGACTGCCTCAATCTGGACGCAGGACGTCGATGCTGTTAGGGCTCTCGGTCCTGAACTCCAAACGGGGACTGTCTCTATGAATCGGGCGGACTACCTGGACCCGGGCTTGGCCTGGACCGGGGTCAAGGACACAGGCCGCGGGGCTACCTTGTCGTCGATTGGGTATGCCCACCTGACCTGGGTCAAGTCCTATCACCTACGACTGCCGGCTACTCCTGGGCCAGGCTAAGCACGGCCACCAAGAATTCCGAACTCTCATCGAAGGGTCGCACATCCCAGGTTGACAGCCGGATGTCCGTTCGGAGACCCGACGACTCAGCATCGGCGAAAAAGTCGTCAAAGTCATAGTCACGGCCAGCGCCAAAGCCAACGATGGCGCGCCCGTCGGCTTTGAGATGTTTAGCGAAGCCACCGAGAACGAGGCGACGAGTGGACGGAGCCAGGAAAGTCATGACGTTGCCAGCGCACACAATGACATCGAAGGCCTCATTCACGCCTTTGGCGGGCAGATCGAGGAGAGCAAGGTCGCCAATGATCCAGGTTGGAGTGGAGTTGGCCTCTTTGGCCGCGGCAATGAGTTCGGGGTCGACGTCGACGCCAACGACATCGTGCCCAAGATCAGACAAGAAGGAGCCGACACGTCCGGGTCCACAACCGGCATCAAGGATTCGACCGCTTCTGGGCGCCAACGCGTGCGCCAACCTGGCTTCACCTGCCAGATCATCTCCGGCCGCAGCCATGTCGGAGAAACGTTTGATGTACCAGGCGGAATGGTCCGGGTTGGACTGAGTGATGTCAACCCATTTACTCTGCTCAACCATCGTGATCAACCACCTTGTTGTGCTCCCTGGCCCTACACTTACCCGGTCAAGAATCGGAACACTAGACCATATCGTCCGGGCCATCTGCATGGTCCTGGTGACCCGGCGATAGATAGTGTTGGCGCTCCAGAAGTTTCCCGACTGGTGACGTTGTATCAGATGGGGTGACCGGAGCGTTGGCATCAACGATCTCGGGGCGTTCATCCTCAAGATAGTGAGCGACGTCGTCGATCTGAAGGAACAGATCCTCCAATGGTGGATCTG
>JAJRXF010000036.1 GCA_024276425.1 Actinomycetes bacterium
CTGGTTCGACCAGAACAGCGACGGGATTCAAGATCCCCTCGAAGACGGCATCCCAGGAGTGACCGTGACGGTCACCTACACCCACCCCATCACCGGCCTGCCGGTCAACGACTCCACCGTGACTGACGCGCTCGGGAACTATGGTTTTGCCAACCTCCCGGCCAACGTGCCACTCACCGTTGCCATCGATTACACCAACACCACCCTCAACCCCAACCTGGCCGGACTCGACCCCAGTTTCGATCTTGACGGTGGGCTGGACCAGAATGTGATCACCACCATCGACCCAGCATCAGACCCGAACGGGTCGGGCATTCCGGGCCGCCTCGACGTGGACTTTGGCTTCTACGATGCCGCCGGTGCCGGTCAGTCTCTCGGAAACCGCATCTGGTGGGATCAAAATAACTCTAGTGACGCCAGCGATGGCTCCGGAGAATACGGAATCCCCAACGTAGCGGTAACCGCGCTGTGGGCCGGATTCGATGGGGTCTTCGGAAACGCCGATGACCAGACCTACACCACCACCACCGATGCCACCGGCACCTACCTTTTTGATTCCATCGCTCCCGGGGAGTACCGGGTCAGCGTCGACAACACCACCATTCCCTTGGGGCTACGAACCCCGACGTTTGACCAGGATGGAACCGCCACCCCCGATGGGGTGAGCAACATCACCATCCTCCCCAGCGAAAACCAACTCGACATTGACTTCTCCTACCGAGGGGACGGATCAATCGGTGACACCATTTGGTATGACCTCAATGGGGATGGCATCCAGGACGCCGACGAATTCGGCTTGTCCGGTGTCACTGTGAACCTGGGCTGGACCGACCCCATCAGCGGGGCCAACACCACCCTAACTACGACCACTGGGGTGGACGGAACCTACATTTTTCAAAACCTGCCCGTTGGCGACTACGTCGTGAGTGTCCTAGCGGCTTCCTTGCCAACCGGCCTAGCTCAAACCTTTGATGCAGATGGCCTGGCCAGCGCGCTTCAGTCCAGTGTGTCATTGAGCACGGGAGACAACACCAAGCTGGACCAGGACTTCGGCTTCCGGGGTACCGGCAGTATTGGTGACACGGTCTGGTTCGACGCCGATGCCAGCGGTAGCCCCGACACGGTTGGAAGTAATGTCTTCACCGGAGGTGACGCGGCCATTGTCGGCGCCGAGGTTAGTCTCCGCTGGGCTGGCCCCGATGGTGTGCTCGACAACGGAGACGACTATGTCTATTCCACCGCTGCCTATGGAACCACGACTGATACCGCGGGTGAATACCTGTTCTCCAACCTCCCGTTCGGCAACTACCGGGTAAATGTAGACCCAAGCACCTTGCCAGTTGGTATGGATGAGGCCACCTTTGATTCGAACGGTGTCGCGAGCCTCCACCAATCCGAGACCACCATTTCAGCTGCGACGCCCGATGACCTCAATCAGGATTTCTCCTACACGGGTTCAAGCGAGCTAGGGAACGTTGTTTGGTTGGATTCCAACGGAAATGGAGTCCAGGATCCGGCTGAGGCACCCATCATCGGACTGGATGTCATGCTGTACCAGTTGAACCCTGCCGATCCCGCCAATCCGACCCTCTTGTCGACTGTTCAGACCGGAACCGATGGCAGCTACCTGTTCGACAACCTCGTCTCCGCCGACTATGTCATCGTGTTCGACACTCCGGCTTTGCACCAGCCAGCCCCGCTCACCCAAGGTGGTGACCCAACGCTCGACTCCAATGGCTCCGTGGTGAACGACCCGGCCAGTCCCTTCAACGGCCTGTTGGCTACCCCGGTGATCAATCTAGCCGTCAGCACCTCAGACCTTACCTGGGATCAAGGGTTCTATGTTCCGGCCAGCCTGGGTGACATTGTTTGGTTGGATTCCAACGTGAATGGCATCCAAGACGGAGGTGAGGGACTGGTTCCCGGCGTGGTCGTTAACCTGTTGGATGGGGCCGCAAACCCCGTTCTTGATGGTGCTGGCAGCCCCATTACAACCGTGACTGCGGCCGATGGAAGCTACCTGTTCGATCAGTTGGTGCCCGGCGTCTACGCCGTTGAGTTTGTCGCTCCCCCCAGCTATGCCTTCACCCTGCCGACCCAGGGAACGGACCGGGGACTGGATTCGGATGCAGCATCCAGCAACTCCCCGACTCCCGGAGTGAGCGACCCGGTGACCCTGTCCTCGGGTGAATCCGATCTGAGCATTGACGCGGGAATCTTCGACGACGCCCAGATCGGTGACCTGATCTGGGAGGACTACAACCAGGACGGTATTCAGGATCCGAACGAGCCGGGCGTTGGCAATATGGCGCTCTCTCTGCATGGGCCAGGCCCAGACGGAATCATCGCGACGGCCGATGATGTGGTTGTTGCCACCACCACCACCGCTTCGGATGGGTCCTACCTGTTTCGTGGGCTGGTGCCCGATATGTATCGGGTGCGGATAGATCCGGCCACGTTCAGCCCGGGGATGGTGCTAACCAAACAGAATTCCGGGACCGATGACGGTCTCGATAGTGACGCCGATATCGCGGGCTATTTCGCCGTGGTGACTCTTACCGAGGGTCAGGTCGACCTCAGCCACGATGCCGGGGTGTACACCAGCTATGACCTGACCATCGACAAGTCGGTGAATGCAACCTCGGTTAAGAGTGGTGACGTCATCACCTATTCCATCGTCGTTGCCAATGTTGGTCCTGGCATTGTGCACGAGACCGTCACAGTGACCGATCCACTGCCAACCGGTATGACCTTCGTTTCTACGACCGCACCCGCTGGCTGGTCCTGCTCTGCTTCAAACAATGTCGTCACCTGCACTTCGGGGCCCACAATCCCGGCCGGGGCGAAGGCCACCATCGCCATCAAGGCCACGATCACGGCCAAGAGTGGGATTGGCGTGGTCAATGTCGCCCGGATGGAGTCGGTCTCTGGGACTGGGATTGAAGGCAATGGAGGTACCAGCATCGAAGTTGCTTCGGCCTCAACCGTTCGAGTCGTCAGTACGCTGGCCCGAACCGGGGTTGAGTCGCCGGCAATCGTTGGCGCTGGACTGATTTCGGTCGCGCTCGGTGGAACCCTCCTTCTCATTGCCCGAATGAATGGGACACTCGTTCCGGCGGTCATCCGTCGCCGCAGCCGGCGCTCAAACCGAACTCCGAACCGTTAGCAAATGCGCCATCCCCTTTGAGCGGGACCCGTTTGATCACGGTGATACCAGGCCGCACTAGCTGCTCGACCCGCAACCAGTCAAGGGTCAACCCGAACAACATCGCCGGCTTGTCATGCTCCATTGCACGCTCAAGCAGCCAATCATCAAGCACCTTCAGATCCGACTTGCCTGGCCGCCGACCCGCATAACTGACCGTGGCAGCAACACGATGGCGTCTTGACCGTTCGGGCACCCCTGCCTCTCCTACATCGGTTTCCTCGGTGGGCTTCAACTGCCCAACAACGAAAGCGAGTAGCTCAGCAGACTCAGGCAAGCACGCGAATCGTTCCGATACCCCGAATCGGGTTTGGGCCATCTTGACGGCGGCCCGTTTGCGATTCGGGGTCAGAATTTTCCCTCGGCGACTTCCTTGAGGATTGCTTTTTGGAGTTCGGCCTCGGCCAGGA
>JAJRXF010000037.1 GCA_024276425.1 Actinomycetes bacterium
AGGCAATGAATAGCTGCCTTCGATAATGACATCGGCATCGGCGAATGCCTTGGTCACATCACCCTTGCGAATGACAATGTGATGATAGGTATTGGAGTCGAACTCGTTCTCGGCGTGTACCCGCGTTGCCCCTTCGGCCAGGGCAGCTTCAAGATCAGGGACCAAAGGAAGCTGTTCCCATTCGGCCTCAATTAGCAGGGCCGCCTGGTCACAAATCTCTGGAGATTCTGCCACGATGATGGCCAGGTGATCAGCTTCCCAGCGAGAGATATCGCAGGGAACACTTGATTTGCCAGAACTACTCGGCCCGACTAAGACCGGCTGATCGGCCATGGTGAGGCCGTACTCGTTCACGGGGACCTCAGCCGCAGTCAATACCATCACGACCCCCTCCACTGCCTGAGCCGCGGTGGTGTCAAGACTTAGGATGCGGGCATGGGGTTCGTTGGTGAACACCGCCTTGGCGTGGAGCAAATCCTTCGGCTGGTAGTCACCAGCGTACAGAGCCTCTCCGGTTACCTTGCCCCTGGCGTCGGGTTTGAGTTGGGAGCCTCCGAGGCTCATGCTTGGCCTCCCTTCGACTGACCGGCCGTATTCAAGGGTTGACCGCCAACGGCCTTCTCAATGCTGTAATACCCGGTGCAACGGCAGAGGTTGCCGGACAACCCAAGTTTTAGTTCCTCGCCTGTTGGTTCACTTCCGGCCTGCTCACAGTCGGATTGCAACGCCGCTCCGGCCATAACGAATCCGGGAATGCAGTAGCCACATTGGACCGCGGCCGCCTGAATAAAGCGCTCCTGCAGGCTGTGCAACGAACCATCGCCCGAAGCTGAGCCTGCTTCCTCTGCGTTGTCTCTCTCGCTCTCGTCCGGGCCAAGGCCCTCGATGGTCACGATCTCGGCCCCCTCAGCCCGACCGGCGGGGATCAGGCAACTCAGGACCGAGGTTCCATCGAGGTATACCGTGCACGCCCCGCACTCTCCCTCAGCACAGCCTTCCTTCGTCCCCGTCAGGCCCGCCTCATCCCGTAACCAGTCCAGTAGCGAGGACCCTATCCAGGGGGCAGTTGTCAACTCTCCATTGATATTGGAGGTGATGATGTCTCCGGATTCAAGGGTCCCCGACACTCCGTCAGCCTCGACATGTGGTCCGCCCAGAACCGGAATCGAGCGTGGGAACGCCGCCCGTTCTTGGCCTTGGGCGATGGCCCGCAAGGCTCGCTGAACCATGACTCTGATCTGGTCTGTCCGGTAGTCGGCGGTAGCACGCAGATCACCAATCGGCGTCACCGCGGCCACCGCAGTTTGGGCCGCCCGGTCAATGGCGACACTGTCAAGGGTGCTACCAACTAGGTCGCTTTCGACTTCGGGCAGACGAACAATGGTCGGGGCAACACTTCCCAGAGCCAGCCTGGCCTCGGTTACAACGTTGGCTTCATTTACCGCAACAACGGCAGCAAGGTGAACCACCGAAATGGCCTGAGCCCGCCTCAAGCCCAGCTTTACGTAGAGGCCACGCTGATCGGCAGACAACGAGCCAAAGGAGATACCGGTGACCATCTCGTCCTCGACCATCACCGTACGGCGAACACCGGTATGGAAGTCGGAAAGACTCACGGTTCGCAGACCTCGTTCAGAGGCCAGGCTGATTTGTGTATCGAGGACCCCCAACGCGCTAATGGCGTCATTGGCTGGGCTAGCAGTGACGAGGTTGCCAACAATGGTCGCCCGGTTTCTGAGCGCCGGGGAGCCGACCTCCAAGCAGGCCTGAGCCAGGGGGAGTCCACTGGTTTGGACGACGTCGCTTGTGGCCGCCTGGTTGTGGGTCACCAACGGACCGAGGTGTACCCGACCCTTGGCCTCATAAATGGCATCCATTCCTTCGATCCGAGTGATGTCGACCAAAACCTCGACCTCGGGTCGGACCCGCCGCTCCATCTCCAACAGTAAATCGGTACCCCCGGCAATGATGCGAGCCTTTGCCCCGTACTTGGCCAAGAGCGATAGCACCTCTTCAATCGAGGCCGCATTGACGTGTTGAGTGGCCCGGTGGGGCAACATTTGAACCTCATGGACGACAAACTTGGTCATGGATTCTCCGCTGGATTTGGTACTTCCTCTATAGATCTTGCCATCTCTGGCCACCCGGTGGCGAAAGGCCACGCACTTGGGAGGTGAGACCACCGTCGGTGTGCTGCACAGTCGCCATCGACCTTCCCAAGAGTGTCCACTACCGGAGGGTGCCCCGAAACTTGACAAATTGTCAACCACAATCTGCACAAAATGTAAAATTCGGGCTGTTGAGTTCCGCCTACTGGGATGGGGGTCCATCCCCAGTAGGCCGGTGGGGCGGGGAGTTGACACACTTTGTGATTACGCTGGCCAAGCTGATGCATCGCTCCACTTTTCGCAACTATCAACCCGCTGTCCCCGACCGGCAACCCGACCCGCAGCGACGATGCTGGCCGACTCTAACAGCCCTCCTTATCGGCCTCATGGTTATCATCGCGGCATGTAGCTCTTCTATTTCAGACAGTTCAGTTGGTTCAGACAGGTCAGTTGGGCAACTCGACACAGTTCCTGGTGGTGGAATCGGAGTTTTCGACGGAGCCTGGCAGTTGGTCGAGTTCTCCCTGAGCGAGGCCTCGCCCGACAACTCCGCCCAACCCAAGGTCGACATCTCCGACATTTTCCTGCTGCTCGATGTGGAGGATGTGACATCCACCATCGTCGTGAGTACCAACTGCAATCGACGATCGGGCTCCTACACCTTGAGCCAGAATCAGAACGCATCCATCACCCTTCCCGGATCAACAACCCAGGTGTGTGATGCAAACGCCGCCATGCTGGAAGAACTCGGAATCGGGTTGCTTGAGTCGGTCGTGTCCTGGGACCTCGAGGGTGACGATCTGACTCTGATATCGGACTACGCGGTCAATCAGGGGGCATCGAATCAGAACGACACCGGCCAAAGAGCTAGGACGGAGTTGGTATTCCGCCTGGTCGAGTGAGAACGGTTACCTTCATTCCTCCGTGACCAAAACCGGCCAGAGGCTTGAGTCGGCGATCGGTGTTTATAGCCAACCTACGGTCCGGGGTAACCATGGTGAGCGCCCACTCTGGCCGACGATCACGCAACACCGAACCAAATCGTTGGTACAGCGATGTCAGGTCTCCGTCTCCAACCCGTTTACCATAGGGCGGGTTGGTGCATACCAACCCGGTCCCCTGGCGAACCGAGATATCGGACACGACCGCCCGCCCAATACTCATTATCTCACTCACCCCGGCCCGCTTGGCATTGTTCTCGGTGGCCTCAATCGCGTTGGCATCCCTGTCCGAGGCCTCGATGGTTATCGAGGCGGGCTGAGGGTTACGGGCTGACGCGTTCACGCTTGCCCACGCTCCTGGCTCAAACTCGGGCCATTGTTGAAAGGCGAACATCCGGTCGCCGCCCGGTGGCAGGCCACTGGCTATCAATGCGGCTTCAATGGCGATGGTGCCAGAGCCACAAAACGGATCCAACAGGGGTGTATCACCCGTCCAGCCCGTCCCAAGTAGCATCCCGGCCGCCATGGTCGGACGAATCGGCGCTATGCCAATCTCGGTGCGCCAGGCTCGGTGGTTCAGGGGAGTACCTCCGGAGTCGACCGAGACTGTGACCACATCTCGGTCGAGCCGGATGACAAAAGGTTGAACCGGCTCACCAAGAGAGGGCGGGCCAACAACCTGGTGGAGACGTTGGGCAATGGCATCGGTGTGATACAGCGCCGATTTGTGACTGGTTATGCGAAACTCCGCCCGATGGTCACGGGGAATCCACCGCTTCCAGTCAAGCTCGTCCGCTCGTTGCTGGAGATGGGCAAAATCGGTAGCTCGAAAGCTTGCTACCCGAATGAGAATCCGCGAAGCGGTCCGCAGCCAGAGGTTGGCGGCGTAAAGCTGGCGGTTGTTGCATCGGAACTGCACCACTCCCGAAGAACCCTTCTTGGGTTTCATGCCCAGGTTACGAAGCTCGCTTTCGCAAAGAGATTCAAGTCCCGGGGTGCAGATAGCGGCGGCCTCATGGCGAATTGGCATTCTTGCAGGATCGCAGCGGCGAACAGGGTTCCCACTTCATTGCTTAACCAATTTGAACGTGTCTGGCTCTGCTGGCTGCGGGAGTGGGGGGTGTGAGAGAATGGGACCATGTCGCTTCTCGCCTATCTCCTGGTTGGCCTCCTTGTAGGCATGATCGCCCGGTCCTTAGTTCGCGGCAATCGACGACTCGGCTGTTTTGGAACGTCGGGTCTGGGTATTCTTGGTTCCCTCGTCGGCGGCACGATCCTCAACGCCATCCGGGGTAATGGCCTGGAACTATCAAGCTCTGGCTTTCTGGGTTCAGTCTTTGGCGCGGTTGTCGTGCTCATCGTGGCCAAAAAACTCACGGGCAAAGCTCCCAACTAGCTCTCACCGCTGCTACACAACCTTGCATGTCTATTGTCAAGATCAATGCGTTGAACATTCCACCCCAAGCCGGGGCCGAAATCGTCAAGCGATTCGAATCACGCCTCAACGAACTCGCTCAAGTTGCGGGGTTTGAGGGGTTCGAGCTTCTTCGTCCCACCGGAGAGGAGGAGCCACGCTGGTTCGTCTACACCCGTTGGGCCGATCAGGAGTCTTACCAAGCCTGGCGTGATAGCGAGACCTTCGAAAAGAGCCATCAGGGGGGTCCACCGGCCGGCGCGGGTGCCCCTCAGTCCCAAGGCGGCCATCCCGGTGGCAACCCAGGCGGCGATGCGGGTGCGAAGCCTTCCGGGCCAGTGGCCATGGGTTCGGCCTTGCTGGAGTTTGAGGTCGCGGTATCGGCGGGACCAGCTAATTCCTAGATCATGTCAAGTTGGCTCGGTCGGGGTTTTTGATCGACACGAACTGCTGCGGCGGCCGCTACGCGAAGCCCTCGCTCTAGCAGCATAGGGTCGCCCAATCGGTGGCGCAGGTCTCGTTCGAGCCCGGCAATGGGATACAGGTTCTGTGGCGCCCGCGCGTCCTTGTGGGGGGCGCTCGCATATCGCGGCAACGTAGCGGTTATCTGATCCGCTCGACCGGCCGCGTCTTCAACCCGGCCAAGGCCCGCAAGCTCGATGCGAACAATGCCACTCAGCCCATGCGATCTTGGCCCCGGCAGGCGCATGTACCACGACCACCGAGTAAACCGACCTCCAATGAGGAAGATCGGCGTACGCCCACCAACATTGAGGTTGAGAACAACCCGTTGCTGAGGGTCCGGCAGGTATTGGACCTGTTGAGTCTTGACGTACCCAACGGCGGCCGCAGACTCCCTGCCCCGCAACGGGCCATCGAAGACAATCATCTCTCCGAACTCGGCCGAAACCTCAAGCGAGGTCTCGATTGCGGTCATGTGATTGTGCACCGCTAGATAGATCGCCTGATTGCTATCGGTCCCCTCACTCAAGACGATGGGGCGTAACTCATAGTCCCCATGCTTGGTCTCGATGCGGGACGCCGCGGGTGCCGCGGTATACAAGGCGCGCTCTACTTGAGCCACAGCCAACAGCGCCGAGGTTGGTCGACAACGCACGGCCCCAGCTGCGACCGTGGCACAAACGCCAGGATGGGATCGCTGGTCAACGTCTTGAATCCAGACTCTGGCATCGACCCGTCGTACACCGTCGACAAACAGGACCGAGGATGGAGGCTCCGTGCGTGGATCGGGAGACCTCGGAGACCACTGGTCTGCGGGCACCTCAAGTCCCACATCGACCGGATTGGACGCCTCCTCAAGCTCTATTTCGGTAGCTGATACCCCATAGGCCGGATCCCAAGTCTCGACCGCGAAAGTCATGTTCATCGAACAACCTTGGAGACGGTGGAGGTTGCTGGACCCTTCGAGATAACAAAACGGACGGGCATACGTTCGGCCAACGCATCGATGTGGGTCACGATCCCCACCAGTCGTCCCCGCGCCGACAAATCCTCGATGGCGGTGGCCACGATGTCCAGGGTTTCCGAATCGAGAGTCCCAAACCCCTCATCCAAGAACACCGAGCCCAGCCGGGGAGAGTCGACGGAGGCCATTTCGGCAATCGAGTCGGAAAGGGCAAGGGCCAGCGCAAGCGAGGCCAAGAACGTCTCTCCGCCAGACAGTGTTCGTACATCCCGCTGATCATCGGCGTTGTGATGATCGACGATCTTGAATGCCGTGTCGTCGGTCGCCAGCGAATACTGGCCACCGGACAGTTCGAGCAATCTGGTCGTGGCTCGCGCGACCAAGTCGTCCAAGGCCTCAGCCAGAAGCCACCGTTAGAATCCTGAGGCTGACAGTTGCTGCCCGAGCGCGGCATTCACCACCCGCTCCGTGTCCAGTTGGGCAATCTGTTCCTCCAGGTCGAGGCAACGCTTGATTCTTTCGGAGACCTTCTCGGTTTCGGCTTCTGCTTGGGCTAGAGCCCGGGCCAGGTACGAGCCGAAACCTGACGGATCCCAGTCGGCCTCCAGATCCAGCCCAGCAGACTCGGCCCCTCGTTGCAGGATGTCAACAATTCCGGCCTTGTCGACGGCTGCTGCCTTTCCAGCAGCGGCAATCGATACCCGCTTGGCCGCCAATTCTTCCTTTTTGGACGAACCCCATCTCGATAGGTCATTCCAGTCTTGGACGAGCGACTGGTTGCCCGGTGCTGGTGGGCCCAGAATGGCCAGTGCATCTCGCTGGGATCCAAACAGATGCCGGTGCTTTTGTTCACGTTCGAATCGCATGGCCAGGAGACCTTCAGCCTCTTCCACCAAGCGGTCCGCTTCCCCCATGGCCCGAATCGAGGCGGCGAGGGTGCCCTTGGCTTGCATCGCTCGTTCGAGGTCCTGCTCTAGGTCAGCAACGGCAACGGATTCTGTGCGTGCCGCCCCGTCCAAAGCCGCCTTGGCCCTGTTGTCTTGACGGTCCAATTCGACTATCCCAGCGTCAAGGCGTTCAATTCGGATTTGAAGCTTCTTTTGTTCTTGTTCCATCTGGCGTCTCTGCTTCCCCAACTTGGTTTCAGCCCGTTGGGCCGCCTCTAGCTCCGTCGCTGGATCGTGATCGGGAATGGTGTCGACTGGCTGACGACAAACCGGACAGGGATCACCAACGATCAGGCTGGCGGTCCAGGTCGCAGCGTCGGCTCCGGCCTGCGCCTTTCGAACCCGGACTTGGGCGGCAACCAGTTCGGACTCGGTCGATTTCAGAGTTTTCTCTGCTCTTTCGTGTTGGGTTCTGGCCTCGGCCAGCGAGGCCAGGTGATCTTGTCGTTTGATCTGGTTCTCCGCTAGTTCCTTTGCCGCGTCGATTTTGGCTTTAATGCTATGCGGGTCGCCCGTAGCGACCAGAAGCCGATCGGCCTCCTCCCGGGCCTTTCGTTCCTCCGTTGCCCTGGCCTTAGCCTTGTCCAATAGTTGGGCGGCCTCCTCAATCTCCTTACCCTGGCTCGCTAGCTCGGCTGGCACCTCAATAGAGCCGAGAAGATCCAGATGTTGGTCGATTCCGGCAACCTCCTGGCGGAGTTCAACCAACTGGTGTTCGATCGCGGCCAACGACTCAAGGTGCTCGGCTGAAGTCCGCTGTATTCTCTCGATCAATTTCACCTTGGCCTGAGCGCGGCCAAGCTCATCGGGATCGGTCTCGCCATATCGATCCAACTGGGTTTGAAGGATCTCGATCTTTTGTCCGGCTGCTTTGGCCCTCTCCCTGGCTAACGCCCCCATCCGCGAGTAGATCTCCAAGTCCAGCAGACGGCGCAGCAGGCGTTGGCGACTCGCTGGATCGTCCTTCAAGAACTCGGCGAACTGCCCCTGGGGGAGAACCACGGTGCGAGTGAACTGGGCAAAATCAAGACCAAGTAGTTCTTCGATGGCTGAGGTCATCTCCTTGGCTCCGGAGGCCAGCACGCTCAACGGGGCAGAATCGCCGCTTTTCCCAGCAGACTCAACCCGCTCCAGCCTGGCTTCCTTCGTGGTAGCCCCGGTTTTGGTCCGACGGACTATCCGAACAGCGGTGTAACTTGCTCCACCCAACTCGAAATCGAGCCGCACCTTGGCTTCGTTGCGGCCCTGGCTGATGACTGGGGCAACCAATCTGGCGTCGTCATAACGCGCTACCGATCCATACAACGAAAAGGTGATGGCATCAATCACTGTCGATTTACCAGCACCGGTTGGGCCAACAAAGGCAACAAGGTCGACGCTGTCGAAGGCGATCTCGACCGATTCGGCGAAGGTCGAGAAGCCTTCCATCTGGATACGTGTTGGTCTCATTGTGAACCAGCCTCGACATCCTCCAGTAACTGGCGAAACCCTCGTTGCAGGCGGGGATCCTCGATGGAACGCTCAGCCAAGAACTCAGCGAAAAGCTCTTGGGGGCTGCGACCATCGCGTCGGCGTCGCGGCTTGGGCGTTGGCCCGTCATGTTCGATCACTACGTCGACGACTCCGGCGCCAAGCAACCCTCGAACCTCATCGGCCAGGCCAGCCCGAGGCTGCTCCTGGAGCCTGACTCGCAGCCACGGCCGACTAATCTCCTCCGAGCCGGTCACCACAGGATCATTGACCAAGCCAGCCAAGTCTGCCAGTGAGCCAACAAGGGTACGCAACTGACGTCCAGCTTGAAGTTGTACCGCGTGAACTTTGGCCGGCAAGCCGGGCTCAAGCTGGACCACATTGACCTGCTTGATCTGTGCCTCCTCACCAAAATCCAGTTGCAGCGGTGACCCGCAATAGTGGATGGCGCTCGCGCCCCGGACAACCTGGGCACGATGCAGGTGGCCAAGGGCCACATAGGTTGCAGTTGCCGGGAAGGCCGTGGTTGGCACCGAATACTCCTCAGCCAGATGGGCGAGGCGTTCTCCTCCCCCGGCGGCACCACCCTGGACAAAGGCGTGACCAACGAAAACGTTGACGGTCTCGGGTGAGAACGACTCACTGAGCGCTCCGACGATGCGAAACATGCGCTCGGCATAACGCTGGGCATTCTGAAAAGCAGCATCGCTCATTAGCTCATCGGCACGAACAATGCCGCGCTGAGAAACAAAGGGCAACAGAGCTATTCGGACCGTCGTCGCTGGTCCGCCAACCCCTCCCACCTTAAGATCGAAGACTCCGCCGGCCGCCGGAGCCAGGGGCTCGGTCACCATGGTTACATTTCCAAGTTGTAACAGGGGGGCGACCGCTAACAAGCGCCGAGGGTTGTCGTGATTCCCAGAGATGGCCACAACGGGGGCGATCTTGGCCAGACCGAGAAAAGTCTCATAGACAATGGCCTCTGACTCAGGGGTTGGGGCTGCAGTCTCAAATAGGTCACCAGCAACAACAATGAGATCAACAGCCTCCGGATCGGCCACCGCAACGATTTCTGCCAACACCGCTCGGTGTTCATCTGCTCGACTGTGGCCGCGAATGGCCTTGCCAACGTGCCAATCAGAGGTGTGCAGCAGCTTCATCGCCAGCGACCGCAGGTCTCGACGGCTAGAAGTGGACGATACCTACGGCCGCCGACGACATCCTGCGGCAAACCATTCAATGTCCATTCTTGTTGTTGCATGGACATTTCTTCACCAGTCTCCCACATCAGAAAGCACCTGAACAGAGTCATTGGGACTACACCAATCCGGCAAAGGGATCATCGCCCTGTCCCGACCCATCCCGAACGCCAGATGTCGCACCCGAACCAAGACCAGCTTCAGCCGACCGCGTCGCCCAAGCCGGAAAGGGAAACTCAACAAGTAGCGGCACCGGAAGCCTCGGTTGGGACAGGTACATCGATCCCGGTTTGAGGATGGTGGATCGCTGACGCTGAACGGAGGGCAAGAACCCATACTCGTCTCGTTTCGCCTCAGCCGCGTCCAGTCGCCCAACCACCCGGATGGCGCAATTGGAAACCACCCGTCTTTCGACCTCGCTAGCCGTTTGCTGGGCTCCAATGAGGATGATGCCCAGCGAGCGTCCTCGTTCGGCCACATCTAACAGGATCTCCTTGATTGGCGATGAGGAGTCACGAGGGGCGTACTTGTTGAGTTCGTCTAGGACCACAAACTGATAGGGCCGAGCCACCCCGCTGGCCTCCTTGGCCTCAAAGGCTTGACGAAGCACCACCCCAACCACAAACCGTTTGGCCCGATCGTGAAGTGAATGAATATCAACCACGGTCACCTGATGGGCATCGAGATCAAGCGCATAGCGTTCGGCGTTGCCAATGTCGGCCCGGATGAGTTGTTCCAGATGCCGCCGAGATGAGGCAAGCCGACGAATGAAGGCATTGATGGTGCCGGCCCCAACTGCCCGGCCAGTCCACCGCTGGTCAACGGCCTCATCTGGGTCATCGGGAATCAACTTGGCCTCGATGGCATCAACCAGGTCAGCAAAAGTGCGAATGGTGCGACCATCAAAACGCACGGTGCCGTCGCCACCCTCGGGAAGCTTGCTGAGCTGAGCGGTGACCGACTGCACCACGATGGTGTACTGCTGGCGCTCGTCCTCGGAATCGGCAAACAGGAAGGGCAACAACCCCTGCTGGCAGAACTGGGCAATGGTCCAAAAGAACGGGAAAACCCCGATGCTTCGGGAACCGGTCGCCGGGGTGGCATTGGGATCGTTCTTTCGAGGCGGCGCGAGAATGCCAACATCTCGGAAGGGTGCTGGCTCAAGGCCCAGCGCCCGGTATCGATCGACCTGGTCTCCTTCCATGGCCGAATTTGGGTGATCGAGAAACAAGAGATCCTCGCCCTTCACGTTGAAAATCAACGCCTTGGTGTTCGCTGCTTCGGCCCCCAGCACACCGGAGGTAAACATGGAATACAACAGGAAGGTGGCGTAACTCGTCTTGGTGGCCACCCCAGAGATTCCAGAGATATTGATGTGGGCGCCCTTGGTGCCGTCAACAAAATCGAGGTCCAGAAACACCGGCTCGTCCGAGCGACTCAGCCCAGCCGGCAAGCGTCGCTCGACATCGTCAAAGGACAGGGCAACATCGCGTTCGTGATCGGTGGCACGACGAACAGCCGCCCCAGGGAGCGGTGGCAGCAAGATCTCTGGTTCAAAGCGGGTGGGCTGAACCAGGGCGGCCTCGCTAACCTCGGCCGGAAGGATGCCATCAGAGATGAGAAAGACATCACTTTGAAAGCGGGCGCCTTCGTGCCGAGCCCGGACCTGGGTAACCAAACCAAAGATCTGTACCAGCTGACCATCGGGCAAGACCCGGTCAAGGGCAACCACATCATCAAGTTGCAAGGTTTGTGTGGGGTCGACGGCCACCCAGAACTCCAACGGGGTTGCATCGTCGATGCCAATGACTCGCCCGACCGTTACCGCTTCATTCGTCACCCCTTTCAAGGTAGAGGCAATCTGTGACAGCCGGACAAAGAAGTTTGCGATCTGTGCAACACTTTCGTGCTATCTAGTACCCATAGAACCGAGTGCCTCTCAAGACGATGACCAACGGAGACAAGAAGAGAAATAACACCGTCCGAAAGACCAATAACACCGTCCAGGTGTTGGGAACAACCGCGGAGAAAGCGCCTCTCAGCTCGGACCAATCAAGCGTCAAACCTTGGTTAGTGGCGGTTGTCTCGGCTTTGCTCTTGGGGGTTGCATTCGGGGCGGTCTGGACTCTCGGACCAGACAACCAAACCCAAAAGCTTCCGACCACAACCACATCGAGCACCACCACGCCAGCCAACAGCGAACCAACCCCAACCACCACGCCTGTCCCGGCATCTCACTACGTTCTCTCGGGAGAGGTCATCGCCACCACAGTCCCACTGGTCGTGTGGGCCAACCCCGGGCCCGAACCCCGGTTTGGGACCGATGAACTGGGTGAGGAACTGTTCTTCGAGCCGTTGAGCCTGCCCCAAATCGACCAGATGCTCAGGCAAACCAGGGTGGAAGCAAACCAGGCCAACGGCATCCACACCAAGACCGTTCTCCTGGGTTCAGTCACCGATATCCCGATCGTGGTGAGTATCACCGATCGTCGAATCGGGACCGACTGGGAAGACCAGGGAGCCGACGGACCAGACGACAACGAGCGGCGTCGCTCAGTCATGACCAGCCTGGGGGGATTCTCCGAAGAACAGCTTGTCGCAAGAGAAAGCCTCGCCATGATCGAAGGCCCGGAGCAGGTTGACAACAGTTTCCTCTTCGACCAGTCCGAGGGATTCGTTGTCTGGTCTCAACTCCCAGACGAAGTATCCATAGCCACGGTCGAGATCAATGAGAACCGCAGGTGGATCCGTCCCCGAGCCGGCGTCGCGGCCTTCCGGCTCAGCATGGCCGAGGGCGACACTGCGGTGTTCCGTGTTCTCGATGCCGATGGCCGGGAACTCTCAAGCACGGAAATGTTCCTGGACGGCTCGGCTAGCTACCGTGAATACGACGGGCCCGAACTGACCGATGGTCGCTTTGACGAGGAGACCCCCAACCCCGAATTCTTTGTGTTGGACGGAGAGGTCATCTTTACCCGTCAACCCCTCGTCGTGCGGGCCTCTCCCGGCCCTGAACCCGAGTTTGACACCTCAGATCTCGGGACCGAGATTGTGCTCGAACCAGTGGTTGATTATTCTAAGGTCGAGGACCTCTACCAGCATTGGTCAGGCCAGATGCTCGAAGAGGACGCCGATCCCGTACTGATCAAGTTCACCGTTTTGGGCCAGATCGATGGCACCGTTTTCGGGCTTGGCATCTCCGACCACCAGTTCGGCTATGAACCCTCAAGCCTCAACCCCAACACCAACATCCGCCAGCGTTGGGTCGGGTTTGCCGAGGGATCCAGCAGTTCCGGCGACCGGGCCGACCGATCCAGCCTCAAACTGATCAGACTCGACCCGATCAGCACTCCCGTTCCACAGTCCGGCTTCTGGTCAGCCTTCTCCATCCACGACGGGTTCGGACCGAACACTTCTGTCGTTGTCCTTCAAACTGGACAAGGTGACCTGTGGGTCCGGCCGATGGCCGGAGTGGCGGTGTTCCCTCGGATCGATGGTGGTGCAACCGATCGCGTCATCGCGATTGATGCCGATGGCAATACCATCGAGGTCCGTGGCGACTAGAACCAGCGATGGGCGATCCCCCATCACCTCACACCCCAGGCCGACCTTCGGGCTGGTGGTGACACTCCTAGTGCTGGCCAGTTGTGGCGGCCCGGCAAGCGAAGCCTCGGTACCGCCCCCACCGGAGGGCCAGATCTATCACGCCGCATTCCCCGACTTCGGAGCCCGAGAAGATGAGGTTTCAGCCCAACCCATTGCCGAGTTCGAACGCCTCGCGGGCCAACCCCTGGATTGGGCCATGTTTTCCAACAACTGGTGGCTGCCCTCTCCCGGCATCGTCTTCCCTGCCACCGAGATCCAGACCATCGCCAACGCGGGACCTATCCCCTATGTTCGGCTCATGCCCCGCAACCCGGCCATGGATCGTCCCGACCCCAACTACACCATGCAGGCCTTTATCGACGGCGACTTTGATGACGCCCTCCGGCAATGGGCCCGTCAAGCACGAAACTATGGCGACCCCCTCATGGTGGAGTTTGGCACTGAGGTAAACGGTGACTGGTTTCCCTGGAACGCCCGCTGGAACGGGGGCGACACGAGCCATGAATACGGAGCAACCGATCTCTTCGACGGTCCAGAACGCTTCCGGGACGCCTACCGACGCCTCATCACCCTCTTCCGAGACGAAGGGGCCAACAACATCACCTGGGTCTTTCATATCAATGCACTCAACGCTCCTAATGAGCCTTGGAACCAGATGGCGGACTACTACCCCGGGGACGACTACATCGACTGGATCGGGGTGTCGGTTTATGGGGCGCAGGGGCCCGATTCACCGTGGCAGAGCTTCGAAGACATCTTGTTTCCCGCCTGGTCCGAGATCACCTCAATCTCGACCGAGGGCAAGCCACTTGCAGTCATTGAGTGGGGGGTAACTGAACGGGCCCCAACAGAAGATCCCGAAGTAGACAAGGCCCACTGGATCGCCGATGCCCTGGTCAGCCTCAGACGAGACGGACCCTTCGCCCAGGTACAGGCGATTGGCTACTGGCACGAGAACTTCGGCCAATCCGTGCTGCGACTCGACTCCTCCCCCGAGGCGGTTGAGGCCTACCGACGTGGTCTCGCTAATCTGGCAACAACTGAGGGTGGCCCGTAGTTGATGCTACACCGTCGCTCGTTCCCTCGTTCTTGCATGCCCTAGGATCGAGTGATGCCCCTCGACGCCGATATTGCCGCCCTCCTCGACCAGATGGCAATCACCAGCGCCCCCAAGTTAAGCGAGGGCACCCCGGCGGAGGCTAGGGCCAACTATGAGGCCGCTCCGAGGCCAAAGCCTGATCGAGTTTTCCGAGTCGAAGACCGCACCATCCCCGGCGTGGATGGCCCGGTAACTGTGCGGATCTATTGGCCATCAGACCAGCCGGGTCTGCCACTCTTGACCTTCTTTCATGGTGGCGGCTGGGTGTTGTCCAGCATTGAGGGCCACGATCCACTGGCTCGCCGGTTAGCGGTTCAAACCGGAGCCATCGTGGTATCGGTCGAGTACCGGCTCGCTCCCGAAAACCCTTTTCCCGCACCGTTGGACGATTGCTGGTCGGCGACCCGGTGGCTGAGCCAGCACGGGGCAGAACTTGGGGGGGACCCCACCCGGCTTGGTGTTGCTGGTGACAGCGCGGGAGGAAACCTGGCGGCCGGTGTGGCTATTCGAGCCCGAGACGAAGGGGTCGCTCTCCGCCTGCAAATTCTCCTCTATCCCTGTGTTGACGATGCCTGGAGCACCGGTTCGATGGTTGACAATGCCAAGGGCTACTTCTTGGAAGCCAAGGACATGGAATGGTTCTGGGATCACTATCTTGGGGCGGAGAATCGCTCCAACCCCTACGCCGTCCCCATGCGTTCAAAGGATCTATCCGGAGTGGCTCCGGCCCTCGTTCAAACAGCCGAGTTCGACCCACTGCGTGATCAGGGTGAGGCCTACGGTCAACGGTTGAAGGAGGCTGGGGTCGAAACCACCATCACTCGTTATGAGGGAGTGGTTCATGGGTTCGTGGCCCGCTGGCACACGATGTCGGGAGCCCTGGCGGCCCACCGCGAGATCGGGGTGGTGGCGAGAGAGGCCTTTGCCATGGTCTATTCCCCGCCGACAAACTGAACCGTGTCCACTGATGAAACAACAGCTTGCATTACCGCTGAAGGGCTTACCGTAGGCTTTGGGAAGACACTTGCCCTCCACGACCTCTCGTTCGCGGTCCAGCGAGCCACAAGCGTCGCCCTGGTTGGAGCTAACGGTTCGGGCAAGACCACGCTTTTGAACACCATCGCCGGCCTGGTTCAGCCAACCTCGGGGTCGATGACCGTCAACTGCCACAGCCAGCCTGCCTTTGTTCTTCAACACCACCACAACGATCGTTGGCTGCCGCTGACGGTGACCGAGGTACTCACAATGGGACGCTACCGCGATCGAGGATTGCTGGGTCGCCTAGGAGTCAAGGATCGCGCTGCAATTGATGAGGCCGCCGAGGAGCTCGAGGTCTCCAATCTCATGAGCCGCCAGTTTGGAGACCTTTCTGGGGGACAACGCCAGCGAGTGCTGGTGGCGCAGGCCCTAGCGCAACAGCCTGAGGTTCTGTTGATGGATGAGCCAATTAGTGGGCTGGACCTGCCAAGCCAACAGAAAATTCTTGATCTCATCGATGGAGCGGCAGTATCAAAGCGAACCATTGTCGTGTCCACCCATCACCTCAATGAGGCCCGACACTGCGATCAAGTCATGTTGTTGTCGAACAGCCTGGTTGCCTTCGGAACCCCTGACAAGGTGCTCTCGGCCAGCCGGCTTCGCCAGGCTTTCGGTTCCCGGGTCCTGGGCGATCATGATGACCATGACCATGCAACCGATCTGCTGATCCTCGATGAGCACGGCCACCACCATTAACTAAGGGTCACCGCCTGTGGTTAACCGGTGGACAACCGGTGGATGACGGGCACGTTTCTGGGTACAACTAAGAAATGCTGGGGACAACCCTGGGGATTCCGAAAAACCTCTTGACCAGGGAAAACGGGGGGCTATGATGCTGTTAGCCAATCGGGAACGAGGCTCAAAAGTCGC
>JAJRXF010000038.1 GCA_024276425.1 Actinomycetes bacterium
CCGCCCTCCGCTCCGGAGCCTAAATCATCCGTAGAGGTTCTCGAAGTATCTGGTGACTGGCTTGCTGGGTAGTATCCAATACAGTGCCAGGTTCCGCAGCAAATGTTCGTTTCTGTGCGATAACTCTCCTGGCCAGAAACCCAGAACCAGCTGATCCAGCGGCCTCTGTCGGACCCCACAGGTACGGTGAACACACGCGTTTAGTGCGGTAACCCCTGTTCACCCCTACCTGAGGAGCATTCTGACCGTGGCCAACATCGCGCACCTCCACCACCAACACTCCCCCGCTACTGCTGTTCGGCTCGAGCTGTTCGCTCTCACCGCTCGTATCCCAATGAGGTCCGTTTCCTAGCGTCGCCGATTACGACGCCGGACCTGAATCATATTTCTGTAATTCCCTTCAAAACTCTGCCTAACCACTAGCCCATAATGTCACCCATGGGCTAGCAAAATTCGATCGACAAGACCCTCGAATCCTGCCATCCTGGGCCCATGCCAGCCCGGCCCGAAGCCACATATCTCGAAGAACTCGGCTGGGCCCTTTACACGTTCCAAGCATTGGAATGGGAAGTCATTGCTTCGTTTATGGTGTCACGTGGCCACGACGCGGTCTTACTGTCTAGCAATACCGCCAGTGGCATATCTGCTGCCCTGACCAAAGAAGTGGCAGACGATCCACTCATGACAGGTTTGGCAATTCGGTTTAAAAACCTTGCCGAAAGACGGAACGACCTCGCACACAGCCGACCAGCAACGAAAGAAGTCGGTGACAAGCGCCTGCAACGGATGTACCGCTACGAAGTCAACCGGAACCGCAAAATCACCGAATGGGTCGACGAGAAATGGTTGAAGCAGTTCATTGGGGATGTCCAAGACCTCAGCCGAGAGTTCCAATCCGACCGCTGACCAGAAGAGTAGTGGCCCTACTCAGCTACTGGTTCCGTTGGCGGCTTGGCATTGCCTCGGATCCCTCTCAGGTCGTCCACGCCCCAAAGCCCAATCAAACCAGTAGCCACGGTGATTACTGCAACCAAAAGGCCCAGTCTCACGGTCCATCTCGTGAACCATTGATCGGCGCGTTCGGCCCGCTCTTTCTTCTGTGACCTTTTAGCTTCTTTCCGTGCAGTCTTCCCCCGAGTCTTGCCAATCTCCGTTCGTTGGTCATAGACAGCCTTGGCATCAGAATTGAGCGGCAGAGGAGCGACAACTCCACGCTCTAAGTCCCTCAAATACTCAACGTGATACTCCGAGAGTTCGCCACTCGTTGCCCAGGGGTACGGGCTAGCGCAGTTTGGGCAACTAACGAAGAACTCTCGCGACGGACCGTACAGAGAACTTCGTCCTTCCGAGGATGTCACTGACCATCCGCCTCCTGACGATGTCCTCGACCGAAACCCGTCCATGAAACCAGGAATAGCGGTCTTGCACGCTTTGCAGTGACTGTAAACAGGAGCGTGGCAGCCGCCCTCTGAACATCGGAGCCTCTCGTTGTTACCGAAGAACGGCTCGTCCTGGATCTCATCGTTTAGGACATGCCGGTTCCGGCAGACCATCGAATACGGTGGATTACGATCACTCATAGGACTTCGCCACCTCCTGCTGCGGACGCCGCAACAGTGTTCAGCTTGATGGACCTATCGATCTTCTGTACAAGTGACCGCGTGAATGGCCTGCCCTCTCCATTCACAATGCCGCGCCGGTTCAACTCGTTTGCCGTCGCCGTGATCGAGAGGCCGGCAGCTCGTAGACCCCACACCAACTGGCGGGTTTCTGGGTTCATCGTGACTGGCCGCCCGAGACGTACACCAGACGCTTTCTTGACGGCCAACGCGGCTTTGGTGCGTTCGGAGATGACCATGCGTTCCCACTCAGCCACTGAGCCCATCACATTGGCCATCAGGCGTCCACTGCTGGTGGTGGTGTCGACGTCGACGTCGAGGATCACGATTGACCAATCAGCTTTGTCTGCCCGCTCGAGCAGGGACGTGAAGCGGGCCATCGAGCGTGCCAGACGATCTAGCTTCGCTACGACCAACACGTCAGCGTCGCCGCTGTCGAGCATCTCGAGCGCTGCTGCCAGGCCAGGGCGTTTCTCCGGTGGGGTTTTGCCAGACACGCACTCATCAACGAAGTCAGAGACCGGGGTCGGCCAACGCCGCCGCATGCCAGCGGCAGCGATCGCATCAGTCTGCGCCGCCAGGCCGAGCCCGGATTGAGCTTGTTCATCAGTGGACACACGACGATATGAAACAACCCTCACCGCAACGACCATCACCCGATTGTATCCCTAAACGGTCATATAGGGATACAAACCCCTCTCTTCTACGGTGTAGAGAAGACCTTCCATCTGCAGAACGTCGTGGCATCGGCTGTGGAATAGACACCTAATGTGGTGGCTCGCTGAAGCACCGAACTTGACGCTGTTCAGTGTTATGAGGATTCGGATGTTTCAGCTCAGGGTGTTGTTGACAGGGGCAGATTTGATCGCCTCTAAACTGATCGAAGTCCGGACCACTGAGACACTTGGCGAATGTGATCCGGGTTGATGCCACTCATTTTCGCCACGCTCTGGACCCCTCCGTTCCGCTCGATCAACTTGGGGAGAAGTTGCCCATGCGCTGCATCGAAGCCAGCGGGCTCGCTACGTCGCCACCGAGACATCTGTATCTGAAGCGACCGATAACGACGATCATCGACATACCCAAGTTCTCTCGCCCGATACACCAGCGCAGCAACTGAGATTCCCCATTGCTTCTTCAACTCAATGAAATCCGAAAGTGTTGGAGTCACTTCCATTGCTTCGTCGAAGTCAGCTTCTGGGATTAACACAGCACCAGCAAAACGGTTTGCTTCGTCCTCGGTGACATCGCTTTTGGTCCGGTGCATCACAATGTGTCCTAGTTCATGAAGTAACGTAAACCGAAAGCGATCCCCTGGTTGGAACGGGTTCAGGCCGATGACCGGCTGGCGGCCAGCTACCCACGATGACAACCCATCAACACCCGGTAGACCAACAATAGGAACAAGGCAGACACCAGCTCGTTCAACAGCGGATGTCAGATTTACTATCTTGCCGGATTCTTCATGTCGGAGCACCCCAACCCGTACATCGAGCGCTCGATCCTCAACCTCAGTAAGAGAACCAGGGGACGGCAGGATATCGACCGCTACTAGGGGGGCATTCGACCGCGGGCCCAGCTCAGCAAATAGCTCACCGGCAACACGAAGGAGCTCCTTTGCCCTCTTGCGGCTGCCTTCTCTCGTCGACGCTCGTTGGCGATGCAGTGGCTCGCTCATTGTCGGTAATGTCTCGAATCGTTCTGTTGAGTAACCCGTAGCAGCAACATCAACGAACAAGGGACGCCTACCCGCTTCGGCCTGAGAAACAGCTTGGTGGGGAATCCCTAGAAGGTCACCCATTTCCTTCTGAGTTAAGCCCTCAATATTACGGAAAGCACGGAGACGGTCCATCAGGAGCTACCAGCATCGCCTTCTAGATCGATGTCAATGTCATTGAGATCGTCAAATTCGTCAGCTGGCCCCTGGTCGAATGTTCTGTTGGCATCGGTTTCTGGGCTTGACGGCGATGGAGTGTTATCCCCACCGGGCAGGTCAAGAGGCCACCGACCTTGTTCCGTAAGTTGCTCGCGAAGAACAAGAATCGGCGGTTGACCTTGATTTCGGATCATTGAAACTGAACCTGTAGAAAGGACGAGGTGGCGCTGGGAAATGCTGTACTCCATCACTAGCTGGAGATACTCGGGTTCCTCGTCGAAGATGGACGATGGAGGGACTATGAGTTTCGGGCGTCTCGATCGGGAACGCAGCAGGAGCGACTTTCCATCAGACGTTCTCTTGACGTTGACTTTCCCGAAGTCTGTGTACTCGTCAGACAGCTCGACAAATCCGGTGTTGTCGTTGCTGATGACGGCGATCGTCGTCGAGCGGAATGACATGATCCTTGCCATCTTTATATGTCGCTGGCCGAATTCTGCCTGGTGCTCTGCTGATTCAGCTTCCATATGGCGGAAACCTCTCACCATGGCTCCAGCAATTATGTCTAGCGCAGGGTCTTTTGATCCTGAATCTGCCATAGCAAGCACCACGATGATTCCTTTGATTACATTTTAATGCGAAATTCGCCACGAAATGTAACAGTCTATGAGATGCTTTCCCCTCAAGGGGTTCACAAAACAGCCGACAAGCTATATATTGGTAGTTGAGGTCGCTTGGGCACTTAGTGTTCAATCAGCGGTCTCGGTCACGAAAGTGGCTTGCGAGGGCCCCGTATGGGGCCTGTCGTGTTTTTAGGGTCAGTGAGTCGGGTACCCGCGAATACCTAACGGGTGGTCGAAACAAGGAAATCCATCAGCGTTCTTGCCCCCGGGCCAGACGAGACTGTTCGGCTGCCATTTGTGTGCCCCTGGCAGCAGGTCCTTGTAAGCCTCGCTGCGTAAGTAGGTTCCCTCTCGCTTGCGGCCAGTCGAATCGTTCAGAATGGCTTGATGAGCGGCGTAGGCAACAAGGTCGGCCATCTGGATCAAATGGCTTTCCTTGCTGTCGTAGCCTCTGGGGTCTTCAAGGACCCGGCGTGAATACGGTAAAGAGCGATGAACCGTTTTGAAGCGTTTCTCGATTCCTTGGCCAAGGCCGTCGTACCAAACAATGGCATGTGAATCATGCCATTCGCAGAACTCCTCAACAAACTCAATCAGGTCGCTGTAGAGGTCTCCGCTTCCCTCAGGCACTGCCTTGTAAACGGTCATAATCCTGATCTCTGAGGACTTGGTCAAGATCTGGAAAGCTTGTTTGCTGTACTTGTTACGTCGCTCGGGCGATGGAACAGCCTGCACGATGGGTTCGCTGTTGTTGTTGGAGGGTGTCCCGAGGCCCACCCCGTGAAGTTCCACATCAACAGGCACAGAGTGACTTTCCTTCTGTGCGAGCCGTGACCGAAAGCTCTTCCATTCCTTGAGATGCTTGGCCCAAATATCAACTGGGATAGCAAGGGCAGTGAGCGAGTCGTTCGTTTCGTTGCCGGAATCATCAATGTAGACGAGGTAGGTCGTCTCCCTGAGAGTGCCGCTAAACGGCGAGTTGGGATTTTCATCGTGCTTCATCAAGGCTCCCGTACACCGACCACCTTTGTAGCTTCATCAGAGGCAAACCCCATGTTTCGGTCTTGGTGTCTGATGCTCGGTTCCGGTGAAAGTGCAAGGTGTGATGAGTATCAGCGCTGTCGGACGACATGATGTGTGCAAACGTTTAACCAATAGATACGGCCCCCGTTACGTTGCCTCGCAACCTTGCGGGTGTCGCTAGCGGCACCCCACGGAGACCGTTTGGTCAAGGACTGACCCATAGTCAGCTACAAGAAGGATGAGAGCTATTGTGGTAGCTGGTCCGGCTCAGTGCCGCCACCCCGCGTTCCCTGGGTCGGCACACCTCAGTTCTCGATGCCGAATTGGCTTGTTTAGCCACGCATCGTGACCACGCCAGAAGGCTCTTGAGTAGACCTAAGCGGAGATTCGGCGCTCGGCTCGTCACTGTGACCATTGATGAATCTTTTCTTCGTTCTAGACGTTTTAGCCGCCGCCCACGCCTCCGGCATCTTGGATCACCTGGCCTGCCTCTGGGTCCAGCAAATGAGACCACGAGCTGACCCATGATTGAGCTGGGGCTAGTACCCCTCCGGCTACGACGGCTTCGGTGAGCTGGAACCAGCCCCTGAAGCTTTCGACAGGGTGGTCAGACAATGAACGAGGTGTGGAGCAGCAGGTGTTGGCTTTGGTGGCGAACTTGTCTGGGACGGTCGCTGTGGCGGTCACGATGGGTTATTACCAACACCCACCTCGGGCCCTACCGGTATGGACCGCTGGGGCCCGATACTGACCTCTTTCGCTTACTTCAGACTCACGTTCCGGACGGGAAGCCAGCGTCAGCGTACGATGCCTTTCTCAGTGTCCGTCCAGTGGCGAGTGAGGGACACTCTGCGATCATGGATGCTCTGGAACCTGTGTTTGGGTTCCACCCCAAGCTGTCGATGCAAGTCGAGAGCATGAATCTCGACCCGTGGCCACCACACATCGAAGCCGACGAATCTTGAAGCAGTCATAACGACAACTATGCCCAACCCAGGCGATGATGATCGAGATCAAGGGTCTCTGAAACGAAGAGAATTACACGTTTGTAGTGAGTATCCCCCCGATGCCCCTGAAGTCGCGCGAGTCTTTTAACTTATGGCTGCTGGACAGAGTGCTCGACGACGGCGTAGCGATTCGATTACTAGTGATGATTCCATTGGCACGCAGTTCGTGGGGATCTCGATGGGCATTGATTTAGTTGCGAGCCTCGATGGCCTGGCTCAGGAACGAGGCACGAAGCGTTCCGGGATTATCCGCCAGATCCTTAGCGACTTTTTTGCTGAGGAATCGGAGGTTGAAGCGGCTTAGTCGTCTCGCTGTCCAGAGCCTGAATCTGGAACACTAAAAATGAAAGAGCCAGCCTGGCAGGGCTGGCTTTCATTCATCAAATTTGCTCCCATCACAGACACAAAAGGGATGAGTTAAGAACGGTTTTACTTTATGTGATGGGAGGGTCTGATGCAACCACCCATTCCGTGGGACCGGTGGTTACGCGTACACAGGCCCCAGTCGAAGCAGCCCTGCTGAAGCAAAAAGAGTGGGCGCAGAAACCGACACGGAGTGACGAAACCGTTTACACCGAGACCCCTAAAAACTCCATTACAACGAACTAACCGCTGGCGCTCCGGCTATTTCGCCGCGGTGTCCCGTGCTTCGGAGACCCCTGAGTTCCGGGCTATGGCCAAGGCATGCCACGTCGCTCCCTCTCTGCTGGTGCAGTATTTGACAACTATGGTTGAGTTCTCCAACACGGCGGGCAAGGTCGTGTTCCCCTCCCGCCGAAAGATCAGTACCAAACTTGGCCGTAGTGTCCGCCATATCGCCAGGCTTCGCCAAGCAGCGGTGGCTCTTGGGTTTGAGGAGACTACGGGCCGGTATTACAAGCGTTCTGATGATGTGGTACGACGTACCTCGAATGCGTCTCGTCTCCACGTACCCAAATTGTTCCTACCCAAGCCCACGCCCCCGAAGCGTCGGGTTGCTCCGGTCCCGGAGCCTGTAAGTCCCCAAGCTAAGGCTGCTGAGGAGGCTCTGGATGCCTATCTCTCCCCCACTGGGGGCACGACAAGCCAAGTGATACCAATCCCGGACCCTGGAGAGCTGGTGGTGCCTGAGGAGGTCAACCCGTCGACACCTGAGCCGGTGAGGCCACGCCGGTCCAAGAAGAGTCCAGCGACCCGGAAGCATCTGGCTGATGCCCGCAGAGCCCTTGAGCGGGGGCCTCCCTAGCAGGCCTTGTTGAGGGTTCTGGCCTCTTAGGGCTGTGTCGTGACCTCACCGGCACCAAACAACCTAGAAGTAGCTGATACCGGCTCCCAGGGCCGGTATCAGCGCGCCCTGGATAGTGGACCAAGCATTCAACCTCCTCATTTGGGTAGGAGAGAGAATTTATGTCCTTCACATAACAAGGACACCCACGTCCCGTCTTCCCTTTCAGGGAGAACCTTCTTATGAACTAACAAGCAGACACAAAAGTCTTGTGGACAATCAACACAATGCTCTTGCCCGCATCCAACATGTCTGATGAACAATCAACGCCTCAGGGTTCCGCAAGGCCCTCACTGGCTTACAAACCACGTATCAAACAATTATGGCCCAACTCAGGTAACAGCAAAGAACGTGAGCGCCTACGGCGCCCGCAGACAATAGACAGCCGGGGTGCCGGGTCCATCTGTTTGGTAGATCACTAGTCCACAGCAGCTTTGGCTAAAGAGAATCTGGTTGGTGGTAGCTGTCATTTGGGGTGTTGGTAAGCGTCGTGTTACCAGCGGCAAACAAGCCCGCAGCAGTGCCGTCGTGTCTCAATCCGACGAAGCAGACCTCACAGATTACGACTGCTCGGGAAGAACTGGCCGGTTCCACCGGGCACAGACCTACCGAAACGCGCATGTTGGCCTGGCAACAACTCCGGGTTGTCACCAGGCCACTACGCGGGAGGTTATTAGTAGTAGTCGCTCAGAAGGCCACCGCCTCAGCTTGGGATCGTTCGACCCCGGTCTTCTCCACCCCTCGGGCCTGCGGGCGAGGTTCGATGAACTCAAAGGAGTCCATGCGCAGGAACGTGCGTGACTTCTTCTCGCCAAGGTCATCGGTCCATTCCGAGGTGCGAAGCGAAGCAGTGATCCCAATCCGGTCGCCCTTGGAGAAACGATCCGCAATCAGCTCAGCATTATCGCCCCACGCCTCCACCCCGACGAAAGCGGTTTCGTCCTTGCCGGTGTCAATGGCCAGGCGAAAGGTCGCCTTGGGGGTGTTCTTCTCGCCGATGTGATGCAGCACAGGGTCCTTGGTCATGCGTCCAATGCCAGCAAAAGTGTTCATACTCATAGGTTCTTTCCGTTCACTATTCAGACAGAAGAGGTTCTGCCCTCACCCTTACCAAGCGCGGCGAGCACCCAGAATCTCGTTAGAAACTTTGGAACTAGGTTCACAACAAGATGAGAACCAGCACGATGGCGGTGCCGGCGGCCAGTAGAAGAAGCAGAACCAGCCGGGCGTCCACTGTCCACTTGTCTGACTCTGGCTTGGCCGCCGGCACCGCCACTATTGGGTCACGTGTGGGCACAACTGGGGTACAAACTGGGACAGGTTGGGGTGCAATGGGGGTACTGATTGTTTGTGCGGCGATCCACAGGCCCGCTGCAGTTGGTGTCGGAGCAGCGTGGTGAGCGACCAATTCAGACACCGGGGTGTCCTGGGCGTGACCGATGCCAAGCACCAGAGGACACGCACAAGTTGCGATGGCTTTGACAACTGAGGTGTTGTCCCACGTCAACATGTCCGCGGCGGCTCCCCCGCCACGCACAACCAGCAAGCCATCCACCTGAGAACCCAGCAACGCAATCGCTCGGCTGATGGCCGAGGTTGCTTTGGGTCCAGTCATCGGAACCCGCTTCTCGATCACCACAATCTCAGCGTGGGGACTCAAGGCGGCGTCGATGTCGCCCCGAGCAGCGTTCCCACCCGACGGGCTGATGAGTCCCAGGGTGATTGGCCCGGTTGGCCAAGCCAGCTGTTGTTGATGCTGACCCCAGCCTTGGGCATGGAGTTGGCTGACAAGGGTAGCGCGAGTGATGGAGTTGGCGTCAGGACCTTGGTGTTCCTGAATGGTTTTGACCACGAGGCGAAGGCCATAGACCGGATGCAGTTCGGGCTGGGCTTCAATCGTCACTACCGCACCAGCCCCCAGTGGTGTGCCCGCTTCATCGAAGCGTCGTTCCAATACGGCGGCGATTCGGCCGGGAACACCAATGGACAATCGAGCCAGCGGTGTTGTGGTCCCTGGATGGAAAGTGACGATCTCTCCACTGGCCCACGCCTTGCCGCGACGCCAGGTGCTCAACGTTCCGGTCACGCTCACAGTGTTTGGAATGGCGTGCTGGATGCACTCCGCCAACTCAGCTGCCAGGTCATCCACTCCCCCACTGCTCATCGCGCCAACGCGGAGCGTCGCACGACCCGCTGAGGATCAGCCGCTCGGCTTGGGTCCATGGCCATCAGTTCGCGGCCTGCTCGGCTGGCATGTCTTTCCGGGTCCAAAAGGTTGTTGCCTTCGATGGCGTGTTGTGATCGAAAGACCGCGACGTCCCCGACCCAGCTCGCCAGCGCATCGGGATCGACTCGAGCCAAGCGACCCTCCTTGGCCGCGTCACTCAAGTAGGTGATAAGCCACTCCGGTTGGCCCTGCAATGCGTACTGGCGCACCCGGTGTGTTTCACCCGCTGGTGAACCTTGCACCTGGTCCGTTTGTAGATCACGCAGATACTGAGCCGCATTAGACACTCCCCCACCCTGACCCCCAACACCCCCCACACGTACCCCGTTTGTACCCTGGAAGTACCCTATTGTGCCCTGGTTTGGGGGGTCTGGGGTGTGTTGGCGACGTAGCTCGGTCAGTCCCAAAGCGTACGCGTTGGCCCCACCGACCTGGATTGTGACCGGATCAGCAGCCACCTTGGGTCCGGCGCGATCAGACAACCAACGCAACCCGATCGTCACTGACAGGACCGTCATGTCCTTCTCTATCCTCTGTCGATCTTGTTCGCGTTCCCCGTCGCTACGGCGACCTAACGCCTGAGTCCAAGTCGTAGAACCAACCGGTTCTGGGGACCACCGCCACCGAAACTCCGCCATTGCCCCAACGACCCGATCCCAGTCCTTAGCCAAAAACGGCACCTCGGGCCGTGGCGGCAACGTGGCGGCCACCAACGAGCCCGGCTGATCAATCCCAGCACGACGCACCCGAGCCAGCTGAGCGGCGACTGCCCGACCACTCCCCTGGTTTCGTCGACCATGACGACTGCTACCTGCCAGATCGGTGTCCAACAAGCCAGGATCGGCCACTACCGCTGGCTGCCACGCCCGATCATTCACACTGCCTGCCACTTCAGCCAACGGATCCGGGTCGGGCTGGTAACCGAACTCGTGAGGATCCTGGCCCGCAATCAGCAGCTCATTATTGTGGCGGCCCCTGGTCAGGCTCACATACAAGCCCGCCAGATCCGCTCCAGGGCGAATAATGCTGGAGATCTCATCCACGGTCGCCCCCTGGATCCCATAGGCCGTCACGGCGTAACCAAGATCCAGATTCGTGGCGCACCACTCCCGCCCAATGTCAACTAGACCAACCCCCTCCAGCTCAACACCAATCGTGTTGTCGTTGATGCTGGTGATGACGCCACGCGACCCATTGGCCACATATCGGCCACTGTCTAGGTTGGCGACCTCACGGTTCGGAGCGGTGGCGACAACCTCATCGCCAACCGCCAACAATCTGGCTCCAACCCGCATAGGTGCAGGGATCTCGCCCAAAGCGACTCGGGCTCCTTGCGCGATCTTGTTCAATGTTTGGCGGGTGTCATTACGCCGGTCAACCATAGGAGCTCCCGCCCCTCTGGCTCGGCGCTCCAGCCAACGCTGCACCGCCAACACCAGCACCTCTTGGCCAGCCTCAGCCACTACCAGCTGACCATTGGCAGCCAAGGTCTTGAACGCTCGTGCGACCTCCCCGGACCGGATCTCCTCCGCCGCTTGAGCCTGTTCGCGGTTCTCCAATCGGCGTTGCTGACGCAGCTCCGGAGTCCACACTGCATGACGTTCCAGCATTGCTTCCCACATGCCACCAGCCCCAACGCTTTGCTGCTGAGCCGGGTCACCAACGAGCCGCAACACAGCCCCGGTGTCAGTCGCCATAGCCATCAACTCCCCCAGATCACGGTCACTCAAGGTGGACGCCTCATCAACAATGAGGACCGTTCGGGCATCAACGCCTGGATCCCCTCGTCGCCAGCGGTTCAGATACCAGGCGACGGTTTCCACCTCAATCTCAGTCTCCGCGGCTAATGCTTGTGCAGCGGTGCCCTTGATTGCAGCGCCCTTCACCTCCAGCCCAGCCTCACGCCAAGCGCTGGTAGCGGCTTTCATGGTGTAGGTCTTGCCGGTCCCCGGTCGGCCAATAGCGGCCTGGAACTGGTGGCCACTCGTAGTCCACATCCTCACCAGATCCCGCTGTTCGCTACTCAAGTTCACTGCCGAACAGGCGGCGTCGACAATCCGGGCATCCACCCTGGCTAGTCCGGCTTCGTGACCCTCGGTCCACAACGCGTCAATCACCGCCTGACGGCGAATCATCGACGGGGTGGTCCAACGCTGCTCCGTCATCGCAGACGGACGCCCATCACGGCGTCTAATGACCTCACTGCCCCCAAGCACGGGAATAGCCCGTTCTGAGGCTAAGAATCGCTCACAGAGGCTAATAGTGACCTCTGCGGGCATGATTACCAGCTTGCCTTGGGGTGCCCAACGGTTGATTGCGGCCAACACGTCGCCTCGATTGAACGTTGACTCCCCCTCACAAGCACCCTCCGCCCCGTCAGCCAAGAACGTGAACAACTCCCCCACCGCATCCCGATCCAATGACGCCTTCGCCACCGACGCTCGCCCGGACCGGCCAGTAACCAGCCCGGCATCGAAACCAATATCGGCAGCCATTGCCTGCCAGCGAACCGCTAGCTCTTGGGGATCAATGCTTTGCTTGGCTCCCCTGGTGGAAGCTGACACTCGCTGCACCTCGGCTCGAGTAGCACCAACATCACGGTCCTTAATTAGCTCAGCAACCGCAGCATCAATCTCGGTGCGTCGAGAGGAGAACGCGTCAACGGTTTGCTCATCAACCCCAGCAAGTTCCCACACCCCACCGCGATGCTGCACAAAATCTGCACCCATCTGATGCAGCCGCCACCGCAGCTCAGCGGTAGCAACCGCCGACGCGGCTTTGGCCTCTCGATACAAGGACCGGCCATCCAAGGTCCGACCCTGGCCGTTGCGATCCACCATGGCATTCACAATCAGATTGTGGACATGGGGGTGAGGATCCAGGTTACGAGAACTGCCGTGCATGAAACTGCCGACCGTGAACCCCTCCCCCTCGATCGGCGAGCCTTTCGCCCGGCCACCAGACGCGTGCTCTTCCAACCAGCCCATGGCCACCGTGTTCGCCGCCAACAACGCATCCACACAATCACTGCGGGTACCAGTGTCGCCCAGCATTGCCAGCAACGACACCGACTTCTCCGTTGTGAGCACCGCGTCATAAGCCACCCGCACCGCGGGCGGATTCCGCCGTTCGACAAAGGCTGCCAAGTCACCGCGAAGGACACCCCAGCGGCCACGCTCGCCTGCCCTGTCCCCCACCAGCCACGCTTTTGGGTCCTCATCCTGCTCAGGGTCGGGTTCCCCGCGTTCCAGGGCCCGACGCAGATACTGGGGACTCAGCCCAGTAATACCAGCGCATTGGGCCACACTCAACACCTCGCTCGGATCGCCATCCAGTGAAGCGACCGGCACCTCAGCCACTTGCAGCTCCTCGGCAATGGCTTGCACTCCCTGCTCACTGAGCCAACGAGTCCCATCCTCATCGGCAATGAACTCCCCCGCCCCAAGGCCAGTGGCGGCTGCCACAACACTGGCCCGATCAACATCAAAACGGCTGGCCAAGTCGCCAATCCCCCAAACCCAAACCCCACCGATTTCCTTGGTTGCTTCCCCCGCCCTTAGTGCCCGCCGACCCGCTGACCCTGCCGCGGAAACAATCCGCTCACCTGTCGCCGGATCCCGGCCAGCCAACAGCGCCTCCAGATCCTTACGACCAACCTCGCCACCTAGGCCGCGCTGTGCAGCGCCTTGGCCTGACCACCAGCCCGCGCCTTCCACCGAGTCGCTGTAGTAACGAACCGTGGACCCAGCGCCCCCAGACCTCGTTCGCCCAGGAGGCCCCATCAAGTACTGGGCCACCCGGCCCGCTGCCACCACCAGCTCGGACTCCTGAGCCCCAATCGGAGTGATCGTCACCCTCACCGGACCTGTACCCCGGTTGTACCCTCATTGTGCCCTACGCAGGTTTCGGAA
>JAJRXF010000039.1 GCA_024276425.1 Actinomycetes bacterium
GTGACATCCATGGCCAACCCAGGCCCAGGAACCCGCTCGGTAAAGACTACTGTGACCGTCGAGAGGGCGGCCTGACCCTGGAGTGTGCGAAGGGTCCCTCGGAGGGTTTCAAGTTGAGATTCTCGTTCCAGCAGGGACGATTCCAGGCTGGTGATCATCGTGAGGTCTGTGGCATCGGCAAGGAACGCCCGCAGCCGTTCCACGCTGGTTTCAGCGGTGATGATCTGGCTTTGAAGATCGACGACCCGACCAGTTACATCATCGGCGGTTATCGTCTGCTCCCGAAGAAACCCGAGGCTTGTGAGGTCCTCGATGACTGACTGAAAGTCGTCGGGAATGACCTTGAAGGTCAGGGAGCTACGGGCCTCACCATCGGTGCTGGTCTCTTGTCCGAAAACGAACCCTCCCCGGCTCTCAACCAGGGTTACGGCTTCGCGAGAAGCAGCTACAACATCCTCCACCTGAAGGTGAACGGTCGCTCGCCTGATGATTGCTCGGATCGCTGGGGCCGACTGTGGCGAATCGCTGGCCTGATCGATCTCGGTCTGGCTGAGTGCCTCCGCAGTCGCTACGGGTTCGACCCCACCCCCAGTCGAACCCAGCGCTTCGGCCCCATCCATTGCGGTCTCGGTTCCGGCGGAGGCCCCGGTATCGGCTCCATCAGATGCCTCCTCGACCGATCTCTGGGCGGTGGCCGAGAAGTCGGCGTCACCAACGCTGTCCTCTGCAGCCGAACAGGCCGCACCAACCACAGCCATCACCAGCAGGACTGCCGCCAGCCGTAGTCGTGGTGTCGTGCTTCGCCGATCTTGGTTGTTGAGCGTAGGTTGTTCCCATCCGAGTCGAGTACGGCTCAGACGGTGAGTGATCTCGCTCCGGTTCCCCCATCGGCATTCGCGTCATCACTTGTTAACGCAAGCGACACATTGGCGGAGCGGGCCTTGTCTTACGCTTGGGTCAATTCAGTGCCAGAGCCCGCCCCTCATGAGCCAAAAGCCAGGCTTTTCCGTCAAGCCCTCCGGCAAACCCGGTGAGCGAACCATCGGCGCCGATGATCCGGTGGCAGGGCAACACAATGGAGATTGGGTTCTTTCCGTTGGCCGAGGCCACCGCCCGAACACTCTTAGGCCTTCCAAGGGCCGCCGCCTGTTGCCCATAGGTAGCCGTCTGACCATAGGGAACGCTCGCTAGTCCAAACCAAACCAAGAGCTGGAACTCGGTTCCGCGTGGATCCAATGGCAGCTCAAAGACCTCTCGGTCCCCAGCAAAGTATTCGTCTAATTCCCGGACTGCTTGCATCAGGATGTTCGAGGAGCCCGCATGACTGCGTCCCAGCTTCACTCGCAGGCGATCACCTTCGCGCCCAACCTCGTCATTGGGCCAAAGGATGGCCCGTATTCCCTCGTCGCTGGCGACCAGACGGAGCGCCCCAAGGGGAGACTCATACCTTGTCTCGACCAGTTCTTCGTCGCGATCAATCATCAAAGTCTCCACTCACTGGTGCCGGGTGACCGACAGGGTTGGATGGGCATACTCGGCCCATAGGTGGTGCATCACATAGGATCGCCAAGGCCGCCAGCTTTCGGACGCTTCTTGGAGCCCCTCGGCGTCGCTGGGAAGCCCAACAGCACCTGCCGCTCGCCGAAGTGCCAGATCGCCCGA
>JAJRXF010000040.1 GCA_024276425.1 Actinomycetes bacterium
CAGTTCGGTTCGATCCTGATTGGAGTGTCCTGCGCTAAGTCGTGACTGGATCAGATCCCCCATTGGGGTAATGAACAAGATTACGGCCAGGGAGACCGCGGAGATAATGGAGGTTCGGACCGAGCGGGTCGAACCCGTTGCGCCCAGCCGCAAGGCCACATAGATCAACCCAACGCCAAGGCTTAGCCACAACCCGCGGTTGAGCGAAATAACCACTGGAACCAGCGATGCGCCCAAAGCCACCTTGACCAAGTTGCGAGAAATCCCCACCCGAGCGTCGTTGAGGGCAATCATTCCAAAGGGGGTCAATAGCGCCAACATCGAGCCCCAGCTGTTTGTATAGGGAAATGGGGCCTTCGGCCGTGGAACCGGAAAGCCAATGATGTCTTGGACATCGGCGAAACTTGGGGTGACCAACGCCTTGATGAGTTCGTTCTCGACTAAGGCTGATGGCAACAAGTATCCCATGGGCGATTTGAAGGAAACCGAAGCAAACACAAATGCCAGGTATCCGCCCACCACAGTGGCAAGCCATAGGTAGCTGAAGGAGCGGATTACCGTCCAGACCGGCAGGCCACGTCCGCCGTTGAGGAGGTAGACCATGAACACCAGGGCCGAGAAGTAGTAGCCATAGCGCAAAACCCACCCAGACAACCGGGGAATCTCATCGATGCTCATAACCGAACCGGTTACCGCCACAAGAAAAAGCAGCCAGAAACCGAAGCCTCGGGGGACCATGATGTTGCGTCGCTGAGTGAGTACAATTCCCATAGGAACCGCGAAAACAATCCACGTAAATCCGGCCAGGCCGAGAATGAACCAGATCGGATAGACCACGATCATAAGGGTCAGCGGCCACGACGGCAGCGGGGATTCGGACTCCGGGGGGGAGACAGGGCTCGACTTCATCTTGGCCGACCAGTCAATCAGTGCCATCGTGTCGTCGTATCCATCAGGTCTTGGAGTTCTCCGCCACGATGGTGCCAACAACTTCCGCACCAACTCGACGTAGCTGTTCCACCGATTCGGCCACTGCGCTCCGGCCAGTGTGTCCCGGCTCGACTACAAGGACAACGCCTTCACACATACGCGCTATATCGACCGCATCGGCAACCTGAAGGACCGGTGGGGCTTCGAACACGACGAAATCGTAGTTCGAGCGAACATCGTCGACAAAGCGGCCGAAGTCCAGGCTCTGCAACAAACGAGCCGGCTGATCGACCGGAGACCCGGAGGTCAAAAGCTGCAGATATGTTGACTCGGTTGGAACGAGCAAAGCTGAATCCAACTCGGCCTTGCCAGCCACAACATCGGTTAAGCCCAGTCCATTCTTCACCCCAAACCGATCGTGCAGACTTGGTCGGCGCATGTCGGCACCCACGAGCAAGGTGCGATTCCCAGCACGCGCAGCCGCAACGGCGAGGTTGGCCGCAACCGTACTCGTTGAGTGAGGATTGTTTGTTCCCGTCACCATGACAACAGACTTGTCTGCCTTGTCCAGATTGAATCGAAGACTGCCCTGAACCCGTCGGTAGGCCTCGCTCGTCTGGCTGCCGAAGTCGGCGATGACCGAACCAGAGTCTCCCTTAAACAAACCTCGCCCCACTGGCACCTCACCAAGCGGTTGCAGACCCATGCGATTTAGTTCAGACCCCGCAGAGCGGAAACGATCGTCGTTGCGGTCCAAGAAGTAGGCGGCGGCAACTCCCGCGCTGAGTCCTAACAAGGCACCCGAAATGGGGCCAGCTGATTTCGGGATTCCGCTAGCAGAATCCGGCGCCGCAGGGTCATCAAGCACGACACCTGGATCGACAGAAATGACGGAAAGGTTGGCGAGACTGACCCCGATGCCAGCTAGTTGTTCCTTCTTGGAGATGTCTCGGTAGCTGAGAGCCTGGAGCTCTGTTTCCGATGCCGCCTGACCCATTTTACGCGCAAGTTCATCGAGTTCTTCGATGAGCCGCGCCTCACTCGATTCAAGCTGTTCACGCGCCTGACGAGTTGCGGTCAGCCCGGCCTCCTGGCGCAAGTCAAGATAGGCGTAGGCAATAGCCTCGGTGATTTGGCGCGCTCGTTCACGATCGCTGTCCTCGCCGGTGATGATGAGAATGTGTGACTCGTTGGGAACCGTGACCGCAATGTTTTCGGTAACTGCACGAGCAGCCTCGCCATCGATGAGGCTACGGGTGGCTCGATCCTCGACTGCCGGATCATCGAGGTCTTCGACATCAAGCACCTTAGCCGCGGCAACGAGGGCCAAAGCCCGTTCTGCCACCCGTTGAGAGGAGGCAATGGAGCGCTCGGTAATCATGCTGACCTGCCGATTGATATCGAGGTTCGGGCTGTCTCCCTCGACGATTAGTGGGCGAACCTCGACCCTGGCCTCGGAAACATAAACGTTGGTCTTGACACGAAACAAGAGGATGCCCAGACCCATTCCGATGATGCCGGCAAGACCGATCAACCACCAGCGTCGCCGAAGGGCGTTGGTGTATCCGGCAACACTCACGGCGGATTGGCCGTCACTCATACAACTACCTCGATCTCGTCTCAGCTCTTTCGATTACTACTTCCGTCGGCAGCAGTCTTCGATCAATGAGGATTCGACAAGCGCTCACACCACAAGCCACAACCTGTCCTCGCTAGTCGCCACAAGCAGCTAACGCTACCTGGTGCACGCCCCCTTCACCAGGGCCAAACCGAGTGCGTTCGAGAGGCTGCTTGGCTGAATCTACCAATGTCCAGGGTCGGGTCGCAAAAGAATCCTTCCCAGCGCTATAACATCGCGGACTCAACAACCGATTGGCTCTAGTGATGATCTACCAACTCAGCGATGTCCGCGCGCTCGAGTCCGAAGCCATCCACATCATACGTGAAGTGGCGGCAGAGTTCGAGCGGCCAGTAATGCTCTTTTCCGGTGGAAAAGACTCGATTCTAATGCTCCATCTGGCCATCAAGGCCTTTGCGCCAGCCAAGGTGCCCTTCCCAATCATGCATGTCGACACCGGGCACAACTTCCCTGAGGTGATCGAGTACCGAGACCGGCGCGTATCTGAAACTGGGGTCCGGCTCATTGTTGCCTCCGTGCAAGAGGCCATCGATAAGGGACTGGTGACCGAAGAATCCGGCCCCCGTGCCTCCCGCAACGGCCTACAAACAGCGGCTCTGCTTGAGGCTATTGAAGAGCATCGTTTTGACGCATTGTTCGGTGGTGCAAGACGCGACGAAGAAAAGGCTCGGGCCAAGGAGCGGGTCTACAGCTTCCGTGACGAGTTCGGCCAGTGGGACCCAAAGGGCCAACGTCCAGAACTGTGGAACCTCTACAACGGTCGCCACAACATCGGCGAACACTTCCGCGTCTTCCCAATTTCCAACTGGACCGAGTTGGATGTTTGGCACTACATCCGGGACGAGAACATTGACATCCCCGGCGTCTACATGGCGCACAAGCGCATGGTGTTCGAACGGGACGGCATGTGGTTAGCCGATACCCCCTTCATCACCAGGATGGAGGGTGAAGAGCTGGAGGAACGTCTCGTTCGCTTTCGCACCATCGGCGACGCAACCTGCACCGGAGCCGTTGACTCTCCGGCGGACACCATTGACAAGGTCATCGAAGAAGTAGGTGCTACTCGGATCACCGAGCGTGGTGCTACCCGAGCTGATGACCGACGAACTGAAGCAGCGATGGAAGATCGCAAGAAAGAGGGCTATTTCTGATGGAACTTCTCCGACTGGCGACGGCTGGATCCGTCGACGACGGTAAGAGCACCCTCATTGGCCGTCTGCTATACGACTCAAAATCCATATTCCAGGATCAGCTCCAAGCGATCGAGGAAACCTCCAAGGCTCGCGGCGCCGAAGGAGTGGACCTTGCCTTGCTGACCGATGGTCTACGGGCCGAACGGGAGCAGGGCATTACCATTGATGTGGCCCACCGGTACTTCGCCACCCCTCGGCGTAAGTTCATCATCGGTGACACCCCCGGCCACATTCAATACACCCGCAATATGGTAACCGGCGCCTCAACCGCCGATCTCACCATAGTGCTAGTCGACGCTCGCCACGGTGTGATCGAGCAGTCGAGACGCCACACATTCATCGCGTCGCTCCTTCGCATTCCCCATATTGTGGTTGCCATCAACAAGATGGACCTGGTCGGCTGGAGCAAGGATGTCTTTGAAACCATTCGTAAGGACTTCTCCGACTTTGCCACCAAACTAGACGTCACAGACCTGACCTTCATTCCCATGTCAGCATTGTTGGGTGACAATGTTGTTGACCGCAGTGAGAACATGGATTGGTACGAAGGCTCCACTCTTTTGCATCACCTCGAAGAGGTTCACATCTCTTCGGACCGGAACCTCAAGGATGTCCGCTTCCCCGTCCAATACGTGATCCGCCCCCAGACTGAGGACAACCCAGACTACCGAGGCTATGCCGGCACGATTGCCGGTGGAGTCATGAAACCCGGAGACGACATCGTCGCCCTTCCTTCTGGTTTCACCTCCAAGATTAAATCAATCGATACCGCGGATGGGCCGCTAGAGGAAGCCTTCCCTCCAATGGCGGTCACCATCTGCCTTGACGATGACATCGATATCAGTCGGGGCGACATGCTTTGCCGTCCCAACAACCAACCGATTGTTGGCCAAGACATTCAGGCCATGGTTTGTTGGATGTCTGAGGTCTCATCGCTACACCCGCGTTCCATGCTCGCCCTGAAGCACACAACAAAGTGGGTTCGCACCATGGTCAAGGATCTCCAGTATCGACTGGACATCAACACTTTGCATCGCGACGAGGAAGCAACCGAGTTGAAGCTCAACGAGATCGGGCGGGTAACTCTGCGTACCACCCAACCCTTGTTTCATGACACCTATGCCCGCAACCGTCTAACCGGAAGTTTCATCCTTGTTGATGAGACAACGAACGTGACCGTCGCCGCGGGCATGATTATCGACAACAACTAGATCGGGCCGAAACCAGTCGTGAGTTCTGGAACCCAAGAGAACGCTCAGCCCGGTAACGCCCCGGGGACTGGCGACGTCCCCATGACCGAGAACGTTCGCTGGCACCCCAGCGCGGTAGCCCGAGAACTGCGCTGGGCCACCACTGGTGTGAATGGCATCACGCTATGGATGACCGGGCTTTCTGGTTCGGGAAAGTCGACCGTCGCGGTTGAGGTGGAACGCCAACTCATCGAAGCTGGCAAACCGGCCTACTTGTTGGATGGCGACAATCTGCGACATGGACTTAACGGTGACCTCGGCTTCTCGGCGGAGGACCGCGATGAGAATGTGCGTCGAGTTGCCCACGTTGCTCGACTCTTCGCCGACACTGGAATCGTGGCTATTGTTCCCCTGATCAGCCCTTATCGGGCCGCCAGAAATCTGGCCCGATCCTTGCACGAAGCCGCCGAACTTCCTTTTGCGGAGATCTTCATCGATACCCCGCTAGAAATTTGCGAACAACGGGACCCCAAGGGCTTGTACAAGATGGCTCGGGCTGGCACGATCAGTGGCATGACCGGGTTAGATGCCCCCTATGAGGCTCCGAAAAGGCCAGAGTTGCGGCTGACTCCCGACGACGGTGACCCAGCGGCCCAAGCCGCCAAGGTCATTGCGTCACTCATCTGACTACTAGCCGGTCACTCGCTTGAGTGACCGTCGTTCCAATCATAGTCAGACCAGACGAATGGCCAGGCCGACCGCGCTCAGCGTCTCGCCTGCCATGGTCCGATCCCTGCACCGGTGGCATAAAGACAAGTCCAAGGCATGACTAAGTTCAGCCTCGGCCAGCGAATCTCGGCGCTAACAAGTGCCACCTGACGGAGTCGAATCACCGCAGAACTCTAGCTGAGCTTGGGCGAGGGATTCCGTTCGCAATTGAGAGATTGGTTGTTGGGCTGGACAGGGAGCCACAGACTGGTCACCATGTCTTCAGCGCGGGGTAGGACCAACTTGGCCCATCACCCTCAGGTCGATCGCGCCGAATCGGGGAACCAACATGCTTTTTTCACTTATTGGAGCTCTCATCATGGGAACAATCATCGGCTTTGGTGGCCGGATGGTTCTGCCCGGAGGCCAAGACATTGGTCTGGGCAAGACCATCGCGCTTGGTGTGATCGCCAACCTTGTGGTGAGCGCCCTCACGACCGGGGCAGGATTCTTCTTCTCCGTTATTGTCGGCTCGTTGGTAGCCGCCCTTCTGTTGTGGTTTGCCATCCGTCAGAAGTGGCTAAAGCCAGCGGTTTAGAAGGCTATCTAAACCAAGAATCAAACTGCTCACGCGATCCTCTACTCACAGAGCGTGCCCTCAGGTGAGGGACCGGGCACAAACCCAACAGTTGGCTGAGGAGCGACGGGCGGAGCAGTTGTTGTGGGAGGCGTCGTTGTCGTCGGGACATAAACCGACGCTTTAGATCTCGGTGTGTCAAGTACTCCAACAAAATCAGCGCCCGTGGTGACCACCACCTCGGAGAGTGAGGCGTCGAACCTCACCACTGGATTGACCCCCAACCAGCGAGCCACATCAATTGCCGCCTCTTCAAGACCAGGCCCGTAAGCCACCGTTGTCTTCTCGGTGGGGTCTGCATTGCCAGCAACTGACATGGAGAATCCTGCAGCGGCAAGGCTCTTGGTTGTGTCACCAGCCTGACCACTAACCCGGCTCCCGTTAAGGACCATGACCGTGTAGTTGCGGATGGTTGTTGTTGTCGTCGGCTCCGCAGATACCGCGGGATCAACTCCCCGGAAGATGTCAAGTATGGCTTGAGCCTGCTCAGTCTCCAGCCCCAGAACGGCCGCTCCGGCCTCTGTACGAAAGTCGAACACCGGTAGTGAGTGGCCGATAATCTGATCAGCTTCGACCGCGGAGAAGATTCTGGCCAGACTGACAAGGTCTCCAATCTCAACCCCCGAGATGGTGAGATTCTGCGAACCGGCATCTAACAACCGGTTAACCGTACCAAGGGAGGTGAAGTCGAGCTTCCTCGTCGCCGTGGCGGCCACCCGACGGACAAAATACTGCTGGCGACTCGTTCGACCAAGATCGCCCGTTGGATCAAAGCGCCACTCACCATCAACAAAGTACTCAAGCTTGCGCCCCCGGGCGAAAGCCAAGGCATCGAACCCATCCAGAACCTGACAACCAGCAGAGGCAACATCGAGCGCCGACCCCGGATCGCGCATCGGGTAGTCGAACCAGATGGGCACCCCGCCTAAGGCATCGACAATGTCTTGGAACCCCACAAAATTGATCTCGGCATAGTGGTTAATTTCGAGATCAAAGTAAGCCTCGATGGTGTTGACCAGGCGCTCTTCGCCTCCCTCACCGTTGAATGCAGTGTTGACCCGCCCCATTCGGTCGGTCCCCGCTATTGGCACGTAGAGGTCGCGGGGGATGGATAGCAGGTCGATCGTCCCAAGTTCGGGGTCGACCCGAGCGATCATCATGGTGTCCGTTCGCTTACCCCCCGGGGTCTCATCTCCCAGAAATATCCCCGATCGGGGATCGTTCTCATCGATTCCCTCTCGCGAGTCGGATCCGACCAACAGCCAGTTTGCGGGTTCCCCATTTTTCGCCTCCTCGATAGAGGCGATAGGAACCTCGGTGATGGCCTCAAGCTTGACTCGGCCAAGATTCAACACCCCAGCGGCGACGAGAGCGATCGTGGTACCAATCACCCCCAAGGAAAGCACACCGCGCTCAACCCAACTCCGTCGGAGAGTCGGTCGCATTGAGGCCTCGGACGAAGCTGCTCGCTCAGTTGCTTCAAACACGAATTCCTGGTCCGACATCGGGATAGGACGCTAGCGCTCCAAACCCACCAGGATGTGGCACCGAACCCTTTCCGACCCAATATCGCCCAGATCGACCTAGCGTGGAGGCATGTCCGAGGATATTCGATGCCCAGCGTGCGGCGAGGACGACAACCTTCGAGGTACCCGAAATGGCCATGTGATCCGCATTACCTGCCAATCCTGCTCAACCGAATGGGATCGGAACCTTGAGAAGCTCTGCCCTCGGTGTGGCGCGGGCGACCTGTACCCGGCGCCAGTGGCCGTTGTAGAAAAGAGCCGCGGTAGTCAACTTTCGATCTTGAGCACCCAACCCAAGTATTTCTGCTGGGTTTGCGATCGCGACATCATCGATGCTCAACGCCGGAGTGGCATCGCCCTGATGCCAGACGAGCTTCCGACGATCTCCCATCAGGACAAGCTGGCGAAGGAATAGGATCCGGCGACTCGAACGAAACCAGCCCGGTTGGCAGAACCCTGTCCTACTTCGGCGGCTTCGGTTCCTTGGGCAGACCGAGAACCCGCTCTCCAACGATATTGCGTTGAATCTCCGCAGTCCCACCCCAGATCGTCTCCGAACGACTGAAAAAGAACGCCGCCTGCAAGCCATTGACTGGATAATTGGCCTTACCCCTACGGTGGTTTGGGTCCTTGGAATCGGCATCGAAATAGCCGTCGAGGATCTGACCCGGCATGCCAGCCACATCGAGATACAACTCCATCACATCCCGGTGATATTCCGACCAGAACATCTTGTTCGTCGCTCCGAGAGCCGCGACCCCGGGGTCGCGCGTCTTATTCAGGCGTGCTGTCAACGAGCGCAGGCCATTGATCTGCATCAACTTGACCTTGGTATGAGCAACCGCAAGCCGTTGGCGAATAATCGGATCGTCGATCTTCCCATTTTCTTTGGCGATATCGATAATGGCATTCAGTTCGGTTTCGAACCGACGGTAGGAGGTCGTCGCGCTCGTCCCCCGCTCGAAACCAAGGGTCGTCATGGCCACCTTCCAGCCATTGTTCAGCCCCCCAACCACATTGTCCTTGGGGCAACGGGCATTGCTGAAGAACACCTCGTTGAACTCACCGGACCCATCGACCTGCTCAATTGGTCGTATCTCAACTCCTTCCTGATCCATCGGGACTAACAGGTAGGAGATTCCAGCGTGCTTGGAGACATCGGGATCGGTGCGAGCCAGGAGGAAGACGTAGTCGGCGTCTTGGGCTTGGGTGGTCCAAACCTTTTGACCATTGATAACCCACTCGTCGCCATCAAGCTCAGCCTTGCATTGCAGGGCAGCGAGGTCGCTGCCCGCCTCGGGCTCGGAGAACCCTTGACACCAGCGGATCTGGCCTCGCAGGATTCCAGGCAGAAACTCCTTCTTCTGCTCCTCAGATCCCCATTGCAAAATTGTCGGTCCAACCAGCGTGTCACCGAAAAAATCTCCCCTCATTGGTGCGCCAACCCGGGCGAATTCCTCATTGAGCACCACCGCTTGCATCGTTGATAGCCCCTTGCCTCCATACTCGGTGGGCCAGGAAGCACAAATCCAGCCACCGCTGAACAATTTCTTGGGCCATTCGATGTTGAAAGATTCTCGTTCCTCATCGTTCATGGAATGGTCCGCCTCATCCCAGCCCTCAGGAAGGTGCTCGTTCAGCCAAGCCCGAATCTCAAGGCGGAACTCTTCTGCTTCAGCGGGATAATCCAAATCCATGGGGTCATCTTGACCGATCGGTCAAGTTTTTTCCAGCCAACCGCTCTACTCCTATTCGCACCAACGAGACCGTGACCGCCCATCGCTATGGTCACTCCATGCAACAAGATCTGACCCTTGGCCAAGATGGACAACCTCGATGCAGGTGGGCCGGTTCCACTCCGGATTACATCTCCTATCACGATAACGAGTGGGGACGCCCAAAAAACGACGAACGAACCCTGTTCGAAAAACTCTGCCTCGAAGGGTTTCAATCTGGACTTTCCTGGCTCACGATCCTCCGCAAAAGAGAGGCCTTCCGTGAAGTATTCGCCAACTTCGAGGCCGACATCGTTGCCGACTTTGACGAACCGGAGGTGGAAGCGCTACTTCAAGATGCTCGAATCATTCGTCATCGGGGCAAGATCGAGGCCACCATCAACAACGCTCGCATCCTCGTGGACCTTCATCAATCGGGCCAATCCCTGGCCGAGCTGTTTTGGTCCTTCGCTCCACAAAACGAGTCCCCACCAGTTTCCATGGCTGACGTGCCATCGAAAACAGAAGAGTCAATCCAACTGTCCAAGGCCCTGAAAAAACTCGGTTTCAAGTTCGTCGGACCAACCACGGCTTATGCCGCAATGCAAGCAATGGGAATCGTGGACGACCACCTTGAGGGCTGCTTTGTGCGCGAAGCCTGCGAGGATGCTCGACAAGCACTACGAAAGGCCTAAACACCCAAAGCGAGCCTGCCTCAGACCCGATCACGAAGAACGAACAAGGTTCTGGGTCATTTGACCCGTAGATAGGCCTCAAGATCTATACCCGGCCTGACCGACAACAAGACTATGAGTTCGTCTGCCGCAACGAGCCAGTCCACAAGGCTGTCCTCCAGAGTCCCATCCTTCGCCTCACTCCCTAGCTCACGGCCCCCGGTCGAGTTGGAGTTTCGTCAGATAGCCGGCCTCGTGGCCGGAGAAACAACAGTATTGTCCCCCGGTCTTTACGATTTCGGTTCAGACACCGCCGACACCGTCGGATTTTCCTTGGAGGTCGGGGACGACTATTCCATCACCGTCATACCTGGTCCCAGCGGGACTCTGTTGGACTCCGTCCGAGTTTGGGATCCAACCCCGCTTCATGATCGCACCATCAACGCAGGGTCGGCACGATTTCGGGTGGGCAAGGGTCGGGTCCGGCATCGTGATCGCCGAGAAATCATTGCTGGCGGCGCACCTCAAATACACGAGAGGCCGATCGCAGTAGAAGACCCAGCCGATGCCAGGCTTGCCAAACCCGAGAGCTCCAAAGCGGGCCCCACGGGGAGAACCTCCAAAGGCAACTCCAGATCGACAACCTTCGCCAGTTTCCTCAGCCGATCCCGACGGGGCGAAGACGGCTACCCCAGCGGTGGTGCCGACACGCAACCTTCTACCAGCAAGTTCATGAACCAGGTACTTGAGACACGAGCAGATCTAGCCGATCAGCGCCGGAATCAACACCCAGATCCCGAAGAAATTGCCTGGCGGGCCAGCGTTGGTCCTGCCCTCTGCTGGCATCGGCGCAGTGACCACTGGCATTTCGCCCAAGTTTCCATCGCGACCGCCGACCTTCCATGGCAGCCACACCTCGATACCCCTGATCAACTCGGTCCCTCCGAGCGGGCGCTTCTCGAAGGTGTGAGCAAACTTCCCTCCGTCCCCGTGACCGCCGATCTTCGCATCGGACCCCTTGGCATCGTGGGCTCCAAGGCCGCGACTCTGGCTTGCGCCCGCCACATCATGACCTCACTTGCCACCCTGTGTTCACCGGAGTATCTGGCCATCTCGGTCTTGGCCAGCCCAGGTCAGCGCAGCTCCTGGGATTGGGCCCACCGACTGCCTCATACCCAGATCGCCTCCGGCTCAGCCATGCCCTTGTTAATTATCGACGGCATGGAACAACTCCATGACAACGGCTTTGGCATGGCCCTCACCGAGCCGGGCGGTGTCGGAGCCGTACTTCTCGCCCGCGATGTGCCTTCCCTGCCCCCAACTTGTGCCACCGTCATGGTCCTGCGCGAGGACGGAACGGCCACCATCTTCAATCACCGGGACGGAACAACAACCTCAGATGCCACTCCTCACGGCATCTCGACGGGTCTGGCCGTAGAGACCGCCTCACATCTGTCATTGGCGGACCCCTCTGGTACCTCCAAGTGAACCGGGTTGGGAACGCGTGGCAAGAAGAAGCCGAACTACCCTCGTGGACGGCGGTATCGGCTACTCGGAGCCCAACCTCTGAACAAGAACCGCCACCGCCAGCTAACAAGCCCTCCTCGAACAAGCCACGGCACGATAGCCCCCCGGCTGTCGCTTTGGCCTTCGCCAGTGGGGCACTGCTCGTTGGGGGGATTCTCGGTGGTGTGCTGCTCTTCAGTGGCCAAGACCAAGCAATAGCCGACCAAGTAGAAAACCAAGCCGGAGACCCTCCCGTGAGTGACACCCTCAGCCTGACCCTGCCCGAGATCATTGCTTTCGATGAACTAGACGGGCCACCCCTTGGCTCTGGAGTGGACGATAGTCCCGCCGACTCGATGGAACCGCCAGAGGCCGTCCTCGACGAACCACCTCCAGTAGTCGATGGCGAAACCTATACCGAGGCGTTGTTCTCTGGGGGCATCATCTATCTACGCGGTCGGGTGCCCTCCGAAGAGATCGCCGCTGCCATCGTCCAACGAGCCTCCGCCGTCATGGGGCCGGACAATGTCGTCAACGAATACGTCATCGACCCAACGGTCCCGTTCGATCCCAATCGAGGAGCTCCTCTTTATGTCGAGGACCTCGTCCTCTTCGAGTCCAACAGCAGCGACATCGGCCCCCAGTTCATCCCCCTACTCGATCTTGGCATCATCCTGATGCTCCAGAATCCCCAGGTTACGATCACCGTGATTGGCCATACCGATGCCACCGGTGATGAGGCCACTAACCTGGCCCTGTCACAGCGCCGAGTCCAGTCGGTGATTGATTATTGGGTTCTGGCTGGTATCGATCCCCAGCGAGTCACCGCCATTGGTAAGGGCGAGGCCTCCCCAATCGCCGACAACTCAACCGTTGAAGGCCGCCGGTATAACCGACGGGTGGAGTTCATCATCACTGGCTTGCTGGCCGACTGAGGCTCAATCCCTGGCGGCGTTACCTAAGGCCGCTTCTTGGGTGCCGGAAGGCCAACACGAACCGACGGGTTAGCTGAGGCGGGCCAGCGCTCCCGGCTTTTGGCCGCCAACTTGTGCAGCAGGGAGATGGCGCCAGGATCATCATCTCCGGGACGTGTCTCGATGGCTCCATCCTTGATCATCGCGTCAATAATTGCCCGGCCAAGATCGGTGCGGACAATGGTCAGGGTCCAATCGGTCTCGTTGCCAATGCCCCCAGTAGAAATATCGGCATGCTCGGCCGCAAAATCAGGACAATGGGTGCAGCCTTGTCGAGTCCATGCGTGACATTCCTTCAGATTGATCTCGTGGTAGTCGCCATTGGCCATCCAAACCTGGAAGACACCCTTGATGTTCATCTTGACAATGTCTTGAGTTCGGAGGCCGTACTTGACCCAGAACAGCTCTTCAAACATTGAGTCGTCAAAGCTCTTCGAGCAGAGCAGCCCGATATTCAACTTGAAGGGCTTGGAAACCTTTCCGAGCTTTCTGGTCCACATGATCGGAGCCACCGAAGTCATGCAACTCATGCCAACCAGCGCCAGCCGCGAAAGACCCTTCTCCTTGGCCTCATCGAAGGCCAGTGTGTTGGCCGAATAGGTGTACCGACTGCCCGCACCGGTCAAGACTTCGGCCCGGCTTGTCGCCACGGCTGGCTTTGCCTTCCAGCCGCCTTTCCCCCCTTCAAGTTCTGAGATCAGAGCCCCATCGATAATGTCGTTCTCAAGGCACCAGATGAGGATGCTCGACACCAGGCCCCCGTCCTGACCACTCTCATAGACAAGATCGTCGGTAGCTCGAACCAGCAAGATGTCCTTGAAAATTCCGGCCACCTGGTCATCTTGACGTTGCTCACCAAAAAGATGCTCGTTGGCTTCCAACTCCCAATCTCGAAAACGAGGGCACGCTCGGGTACACGAGGTGCAGCCCTTCTCCCCGTGTACACAGTTCGCCAATCCGAGTTCTTCTTCGAGGTGAAACGGACGGTACTGCCCTGGCTCATGCTTGTAGCCAATGACGTCGTGTGGGCAAGCAATCACACAACCAGCGCATCCGGTACAGAGGCCGCTGGTTACTACCTCGTCATAAAGTTCCTTCCATTGGAAGGTCCAGCGTGTTTTAACTGGAGCTTTCTCGCCTGTAGGAGTAGGAACCATGGGGAGAACCTACTACTCGCTCAACCGATCAGCGACTTAGATCACCCTCCTCGATGACGCACTCGGCGATGAGGCTGACAAACTCGCGAGGTAGCCTCAGTTCGGGATCGGCGGCAAGTTCGCCATCCAATACGGCGAGTCGCTCATAGGGAATCGAAACGTTCATCCGTTGGTAGACGCACTGGCAGAGCCGGGTTTGCAGCAGCGAGTCGACCTTCGGGTCGGTGCATCCAGCAAAGAAGTTCGAAGCGGTCTCTTTGGTGTATTCGGTTTGAGGTTCGGGCGAACATCCCGCCACGACAACCAACGCCAGCACCGGGGCGAGAACCGCAACCCAACGATGGCGCCAGCGGAGGGATCGTCGTCCAAGATTCACAAGAACGATTCTAGCCTACGGCTGACACCTCTTAGCTTCTAGGTTCCACTGGCCCGCCTGCGATGAGAACGATGAGCGGCTAGGTCGATGACCTCGGCTAGCCTCTCGTCGCGGTGGCGTTCGAATTCGAGCTCGTCGAACTCGTGATGGCCCAGAACAGCAATGGCCAAATCGGCCCAGAGTTCTCGGTGGTAGCGGCACTCTATGCCGGGCGGCTCTACACCGGAAAGGCTTGCCATCGTCGGGAGGAAGAAAATCTCACAATCAGACTTGGCTGGAGTTGGTGACGCGGGTCTTGGATTTCCAGCGAACATGTCCAAGGTTCTCGGCACAACACTTGTCCAACCTTGAGTGATTGTTCACTACTACCTAGGCGACATGGCCCAACTACCGCTTGTCAGTCGATGGGCGAAAGCCCGCCCAGTTCCCGAGCGCGGGAAAAGACTTGGTCCAGCATCTCCTCCGTCAAGCGGCCAGTAAAAGTGTTCTGCTGGCTAACGTGGTAACTACAAACAATGACGCCATCACGGTGACCCTCCTCTGGGGGAATCTCAGCCTCAACCCCGTGACCAAACTTCGGCCGGGGCCGGATGCCAAAATAAGAACACAAGGCCTGATAGGCGAATCCCCCAAGAGCCACAAAAACCCGTCCCTCGACCAAGGCCAATTCGCGATCGAGAAAGGGCCGACAGGCATCCCGCTCGGCTGGGGTTGGCTTATTGCCTGGCGGTGCGCACTTAACCGGTGACGTCACCAGAGCGCTCTTTAGCGTCAGACCATCGTGGCGATCAATACTCTCTGCCTGATTGGCTAACCCGGCCCGATACATAGCTCGGTACAGCCAATCACCCGAACGATCGCCGGTAAACATCCGGCCGGTACGATTCGCTCCATGGGCGGCCGGCGCCAGGCCAACGACGATTATCTTGGCGTCGGCGCTGCCAAAGGCTGGGACCCCGCGACCCCAGTATTCCCACTCCCGAAACGAGGCTCGCTTGTCTCGAGCCACTTGTTCTCGCCAGTCCACCAGGCGCGGGCAGAGCCTACATTCAGCCACATCATTCCCGATCCTCACCAGGGTGTCCTCGGTCCTCATCACTTCAGGCTAAGAGCGGTTCACCCCCTCCGCTAGCGGTTCACCCCCTCCGCTAGATAGCGTAAAGCCCAATGGCGTCCGGTTCGAAGAAGTCACAATCTCGCTCACGCTCGAAGAGCCCTCGCGCGCCCAAGAGGACGAGCAAGACCTCAAAGGGCCATAATCCGGCGCCAACCTTGGTTCTCTTTGTTCGACACGGCCGTACTCCAACCACAGGCAAGGTCCTGCCCGGTCGAGCCAAGGGTCTCCACCTCTCTAAGGAGGGGATTGTTCAAGCCGAGCGAGCAGCTCAGCGAATAGCGGCCCTTCTTGACAACAACGACAAGCCTCTTGTCAAGGCAGTCTACGCCTCTCCCATGGAGCGAACCCAGGAGACCGCCGCTCCCATTGCCAAGAGTCTTGGCTTACGCGTGCGGACAAGAAAAGGCCTCCTCGAAGCCGATTTTGGCCAGTGGACCGGTCGAAAACTTCGGGAACTGAATAGGTTGCCAGAGTGGGAAACCGTCCAACGATACCCCAGTGGCTTCCGGTTTCCCGGTGGCGAGTCCTTTGGCGAAATGCAAACCCGCATGGTTGATACCACCCATCAGTTGGTGGCCGCCCACCCGGGAGAAACCATCGTTGTGACCTCTCATGCAGACACCATCAAAGCCGTAGTCGCCCAAGCCCTTGGGACCCACCTCGATCAGTTCCAACGGATCGTGATTGGTCAGTGCTCAATCTCCGCCGTGCTCTACACCAACCGCGGCCCTGTTGTTCTGACGGTAAATTCGATGGGAGACGATCTCTCGTCTCTTGTCCCAAGCTAGGTCCGCCGTCATGACCGAGTCCCATGAGTTCCGAGACGTAACCCATTTCACCGCCGGTGCCGTCGGCTCACCAGGAGCGCGCACCTTCTTTCTGCAGGCCGGCGACGCCGAACGGATGATCTCGGTCAAACTAGAAAAGCAACAAGTTGCCGCCCTCGCCACCTTCTTAAGATCGGTCATCGACGACCTGCCCTCACCAGCAACCCCCGACCCCACGCCAACGCCACTTTCCGAACCGGCCCTGGCTGAGTGGGTGGTTGGTCAAATCGCTGTCGGTGTGGACGAAGTCGAATCGCGAGTGATCCTGGTGGTTGAAGAACTCGACACCAACGCCTCAGATGACGACGAAGATGCCAATCCGATCCTCGCCGATGTGTCCCTTGGTTCCTCACTCCGTATCCACTTGACCGTCGACCAGGCGACTAGTTTCATCGCCACCGCCGACTTGTTGATGCAAAAGGGTAGGCCACCATGTCGGCTGTGTGGTCAACCCCTCGACCCCGACGGTCATGCCTGCCCTCGGTTGAACTAGACCTCATGGTCCAAGGAGTCCTCCAACCATTCGACCAACCGACCCAGAGCCTCATCGCCCTGTTCGAATCGGGTGAGATCGAGGTGATGGGGCGCATGCCTTACAGTTCGAACGCCACCCTTCTCGTCTCCGTGACCGGAAAGGGAGATCGTACTGACATCCAGGCCCGAGCGATCTATAAACCCGGAAAGGGAGAACGCCCACTCCACGATTTCCCGTCCGGACTGTACCGGCGAGAGGTCGCCATGTTCCGCCTCTCCAACACTTTAGGTTTTCGGGTGGTTCCACCGACCACATTGGTGGAGGGCCCGCTCGGAGAAGGTTCGATCCAAGCCTTCGTCAATGCCGACTTCGAACAGCACTACTTCACCCAATACGAGGCCAAGATCGCCATCCCCGACCTTCAGAAACTTTGCGTTCTCGACCTGATTGCCAACAATACCGATCGCAAGTCTGGCCATTGTCTCCTCGCCGGAGACGGACATGTCTACGGCATCGATCACGGGCTCGCTTTCCACGCCCAATGGAAGCTACGAACGGTGATGTGGGACTTCGTTGGAGAGCCGATTCCGGATCCGATTCTGGAGGCAATCTCAGGCCTGGTGACCGGCGGACTACCTCAAGACCTGGCTGAGCTTCTTGACCCAATCGAGAACGACGCCATGCTCACCCGGGCCAAGGCCGTTCTCGACTTGGCTGAGTTTCCTGAGGATGAAACTGGAGGGCATCGCTATCCGTGGCCACTGGTCTAGGCCCTGTCCAGCGGCCCTACAGGAGCGGTTGCGTAGCCCCAAATAGGCCAGGTCAAGCCACGAACTGGGGTCCAGAGAATAAGAATTGCTAATCGTTGCCCAATGTTTGCATCCACAACCAGTCATTCAGCACCGGCCATACTGAACGAGTGGGAGACCTCAAAGTTCGCCGGTGGAGATCAGAGGTATCTGCAACAGGACCAGTACAAAGACTCAGCCCAACTCAAGAAGCGGGCCAATCTCCATGCCCTATATCGGACTGCCGAGGTCTCATGGTTCGACTGGGTCATCGGCCGGATTGACTTGCAACCAGGCCACCGTGTGGTCGAGGTCGGATGCGGGCCAGGTTGGATGTGGGATGAATCGTCTGTCGTCATCCCTGAGGGCATCTCGATTGCCTGACCGATCTGTCGCCCGGGATGGTAGCTGAGGCGGTTGCCCGAGTTGAGGCCACCAACAAGTTCGACCAAATACAGGGCAAGGCCGCTGATCTTCAGAGCCTCCCGATGGGGACTAAAACAACTGACCGGGTCATCGCCATCCACATGCTCTACCACCTTCCCGAACCAGCCCGGGGCGTGGCCGAACTGGCTCGCTTGGTGAAACCAGAGGGATTGGTGATCGCTGCCACCAATGGAACAAGCCATCTGCGCCAGCTTTGGAGCTTGCTGGCCCGTGTCTTTGGAACCGAACCCATTGATTCCACCGTCAAAGCATTCGGAGCCGAAACGGGTTTTCCCATCTTGCGCCAGCACTTCATCGATGTTCGATGGATCCAATACCAGGACGTGCTTAGGGTCACCAATCCGGACCACATTATGGACTATCTGGTGTCTTGCCCTCCAGGCGAGGATGCCGACCAAGACCAACTTCGTCTGCTCAGTCGAGCCGTGGACCAGACGTTCGACGAGGGGGGCGGTGTGATGGAGATCACCAAGGACGTGGGCCTGTTCCAATGTCGCATCCCTCGACAAGAGTCCCTAGGGGTCAAGCCCTCGTGACGGGGCAGCCTCGGCTACCACGGTGATCTCGAAGGGTTCGCCGGGGGCGAAAATCTGCAACAAGGTAAACTCAACCCGGCCCCGAACCTCAACCATCACCACACTGGGAGAGGCAACCACCAGCGGCATCTGAGAGACCGAGTCCTGGTCAACCTGGCCAGCCAGGCTCTCCCAAGCCAACTGTTCGGCCAACCCCGGGTCGAGTGTGATCAACCCGTTCTCTCGATACGCACCAACATCAATACCATTCGCTCCGGCGGCTGCGGCGGCATCAGCCAGCTCTGACAATGCTCGACGTTGGCTAAAGGCCCGCCACAAATCGGTACTAATGCCGCCAACGAAGACCAACACGATGACCATGCCGATTCCAAAGAAGGTGATGGAGCCGCGCTCATCTGGAGGTGCCGGGGAGCCGCGCCTCATGGTGCCGCGCCTCATGGTGCCGCCCCGTAGTCCGGGTAGCGCTCGGTGTGTTCGGCGGTCCAGGACGTGTCGCCGAACGAACCCATGAACGGGATGTCGGCCGCTGGGATAACCACCACAACCCGCACCGTCAGGCTCTGGCCCGGCACAAACTCGGTGGGGAGTTCTAGTCTCATCGACCCGACAGCTAGCCCATAGCCAAGCTCAATCTCCCGAAGGATCTCACTAGCCTGATTCAGCCCGTCCGGCCCAGCGATAACCAGATAGCGGGCTGACTCGGCTGCCGCATCCCGGGCCGCGGTTTGCCGCTCCACCCAGGTGGGAATCGACAGCATCAAAATCCCAAAGGGAATGAGCAAGAGACCAATCAAAACCGGAAGCTCGAAAATGGCGCTGCCTCGTTCCGATCGACGCTCCGCCGTCCCCAATCTCATTCTGGGACAACCTCCCGTGCCGCAACAGCGGTAACGGTGAAGGCCCAGTCCGGCGAAATTGGCAACCAGCGCTCGAACCGAGCACTCACCGTAACCACCACCCGGTCATCGAGAAGTTTGCAATGAACGGCACCCACCCCCTCACCCATCGACCCACCAAGAAGGTCGCCGCTAACTTGTTCGAACCTCCGTACACAGGCGCCTTCTCCCGCATCAAGCACGGCTTCGGAGCGGGCGGCTTCAAGCGCGGCGGAACGGAGCACCCCCCGTCCGTATTGCCACACCGCGAACTGGGTGAAAAGGGTCAAGATGATCAGGAACATTCCCATGGCCACCAGGGTGGTGATCGTCGCCGATCCGCGCTGATTGCCGATCGTGCTCGTCATCGGTTGAGAGCCCGGTGCAACTACAGGCCAAGTTGTGAACGAATACTGGCCACGAGCTCGATGCCGAGGGCTTCCATCCCTTGGAAGATCACTACCAAGAGTCCGATCGACAACGCGCTAATTCCCAACCACTCCACTACCGCCGCGCCACGCTCACCGGAACGGTTTGCCGTCACGGCCCCATCCCGGATCGACCGGGCGCTCTCATAAACCGCAAGTCCTACAAACATTGCATCCTCTACTTCCGCCTGGGTCGAAGGCAAACCTCGACCAGATTGATCAACGAACACTCGTCCGTCTTTGGCTGGAGTTGCGGCCAGCCACCGCTACAGAATCCGGTCATCGACCCGATCCCAGAACAAAGGACGGCAGCGCCGCCCCAACAAACAACACCATGATCGGAGCGATGAGCAGCAACAGCGGCACCAGCATGGCCGTGCGTCGCTTGACTGCCGATCGAGAAATCTCTTCCCTCCGTTGGGAACGAAGGTCGTTGCCGACCGCCAGCAAAGCCTCGGCAATGTCCCCGCCGGACCGGGCCGAGGAGGACAACAGACGATACAAACGGGAGGCGGCAGGCTCGGGGGTGGACTCGGCCAGCTTGTCGTATGCTCGCTGCGGGCTTGTTCCGCCGGAGATCCACCCCAGTGCCTCTCGCAGTTCCTCAATGACCGGACCGCGGCCAAGAGTGCACACTGCTCGAATGGCATCAACCGGGCCATGCCCGGTCCGAATATGCACCGCAATCAACTGGGCCACAGTGAAGACCTCATTGCGCATCTTGGCCCGCCGCTCAGTGATGGCTCGTTCTACTCGACTGCGTTGCAGCGTTGCTCCCGGAAAGCCGAGCAGAACAGTCATCACTAGTGTCCCCGTAACCGACCCAAAAAGTGCCAGTCCAAGGGCGGCTCCTAAGCTCAATCCGGCCACGGCGTAACCCAACTGACGAATCCGATACTGGTCGGGCGAAGTGTCGCGATAACCAGCGTGAGAAAGGCGAGTCCGCAAAGTGTCCCGATCAGCAACGTCGACCAATGAGCCCAATATTTCGGCCAGTCGATGAACGAGAGGACCAAAGACTCGCAGCGACGCTGGGTCGTTGGTATGCCGAGTAAGTGAAACCACCGAAACATCGGCGTATCCCGTTCCGAGCCTACTGCGAGCCAACGCCGCATAAGGTCGGAGCCGATCGGTCAGAGCCCGACGGGGAGGCACGATGGCGTGAACCAGCCCAGCCACTAGCGTGGCTGCAAAGAAAGCCGCGATACCAACCTGAGCTGTCATCGACCACCGCCAGCCAAGATTCGCTCCTCGCCGCGGACCTGGCCAAGACGGGAGATCACGACCAAGCCTCCCGCAGCCATGACTCCACCCAGGGAAACCACAAACCAGCCCGCGGGCGAAGAGTAGAACTCGCGATAGCCACTGGTGGTGGCACAAAGCAATGCTAGGACCACAAATGGCATCAGGGTCGCTCCCCGAGCCTCCAGTTTGGTTTCCAACTGGGAGGTTTCAACTTCTTCCAACAACCGCAAATCCAGCGTTGATGACTCGGCCAGCTCATCCAACACATCAATCACGACGGAGGAGCCTTGGTCATAGGCCAAGAGCAAAATCTCGATTATTCGATCCGACATTGGGTCGGCGAGATCTTCGCGCACTACCTCCAGTGCGCTTTTGTAGTCCAGGGCTACTGCCAATCCGGCATAGCGATTGAAGTACGGTCGAAGTGGCTCCGGGCCTGACCGACCCAGTTCGCACAGGCTGCCATGCACCGACATCGAGGACCGAAGGTGAGAGCTAATGTCGCGTAGTGCGTCTGGCCATGCGGCGAGCCGATCCTTGGCTAGGGCCCTACGGCGTTTGGCGTACATCGATCGCGGTGCCATCAGGGTTATCCCACCGCCTACCGCTGCCAACGGAGCAACGCCTGTGAGCCCGAAAACTAAGGCTGCCATCAGCCCGGCAGCGCTGAAGGAGACCGCCACGAACTGGAGCGGGGAAACGGCTACGCCAGCCTGGTTCAGCCAATCCTGCCAGCGAGCACCGCTCCGCCGACCGTTCTGCTGGAGTTGCAGCCAACGAGGTGACACCCCGATAACACTTCCCAGCGCGAGATAGACAAATAGTCCCGCTCCCAGACCAGCAAGCAGCCTCATATCAGTATGCCCGTTCCCTCAAGTAGCTCGGTCATTGCAAGACCGAGTGGACGCAACACTCGGGCCAGTCGGAGTTCTAGTTCTGATGGCAAGGGTGAACCGGTCCACCGCAGAGGCGAGCCGAAGTCGTCGCGGGTGAAGATTGGTTCGACGGTGAAATCGTCCTCGCCGCCCTGCATGGGAGGGATGGCTACGATTTCCATGATCTGGCGACGCCCACCAACCCCATCTGAGGTGGCCGCGGTTGGTTCCTTGGCCGTGTGGACCACCAAGTCAACAATGGAGCTGAACACTGCTCGCACCTGATCGGGCGACACATTAGGACCCGCCATCGAGGCAGTGGAGACCAGCGCCTGCAGGCCCTGCCTTGCGCCATTGGCGTGGATGGTCGAGAGCATGCCACAGCCTGCATTGCCTGCCCGAGTGAGCTCGTAGGCTTCCTCGCCACGGACTTCACCGACAACAATGAGGTCTGGTCGCATGCCCAGTGACATTTTGACCAAGTCTCGCAAGGAAATTTCTCCCGAGCCATCCGGGCCAGGACTGCGGGTCTTCCAGCGAGCGGCATGAAGGTGCTCGACCGAAAGTTCGGGCGTGTCCTCACAGGCAATTACCCGCAGGGTCGGCGGCGCCGACCGCAACAGCGCATTGACCAGGGTGGTTTTTCCCGAACCCGGCTGACCAGTGACGATTACTCCGGTCGGGGTGCGTAAGGCCAAGGCCAGGAGCGAGGCGGCCGCGGGAGTTAGGGCGTTCCACTCAATGAGTTCGTCGAAGGTTTCTCGCTTCGACAGATAGCGGCGAATGGTGACATCGATCTTGTCGGCAACTGGGGGGAGCACCACTCCCATCCGCGCTTGGCCGTTAAGTATTTGAGCCTGGGCCACCGGGTGACTCTCATCCACCGTCACCCCAACCGTGGCCAACAACTTGATGACCACATGGGTGACTTCATGCTCACTAACCGGCTCGTCATGGGCAATGAGACGCCCTTCCAAGTCGATGTAGGACACTTCTTGGCCATGCACGATGAGTTCCTCGTACTCGATTGACCCGTCTAAGAAAGGAGTCAACGGGCCGTACTCCAAGATTGAACAACACAACCGGTCAACCATGGCGTTGGGGTCGTGAAGCGGCCGCTTTCGACCACCCGAGGTGGCCCCCACCTGGTATTCGTGAACTAGCGAACGGATCAGATCGAGAACGTCGCCGTGAGCAGCAGAGTCGATTCCACGGAGGCGAATCTGGTCCAGAGTCTGAAAGCGGAGGTCCTCATAGGCATCGATGGGGGCGAGCGGGTCTGGACTGAGCAATGTCATGCCACAGCCTCCTCAGGAACACTCAAGACTTCATTGCCAGTGCGCTCAAGCTCTCGTCGCCGCTGGCTTAGGGCCGCCACCAGATGGTCCATAGATTTAAGGAACGAGCCACCGGTAGCCAGCTTTGCATCCCAAGCGGCTCGTTCGATTCGCCGGTCCCGTGGGGCCAACTCGACGTGACCGATTCGGTCACCGGCGATCTCGTTAAGCTGTCTGGCCAGTTGGGACCCAGCCATGGCCGAACGGGGCGGCCGATTGATGACAACATCAATCGGGGTGTCCCCGGCAAGGGGCACCAGATCGACTAGCCAGTCGACGAATCGGAGAATGCCGGTGGATGAGCCATCACAAACCCCAATGATGTGGGATGCTCGAGCCACAATGGCTCGGCTGCTGGCGAATCGGTCGACATGGCGAGAAAGGTCTTCCAACTGTGGGCCAACCCGAGCGACCACGACCGGCCAACGAGCCGACATCTCCGTAGCAAGAAACACCAGATCATCGGGCCGCAGAAGGGTCCAGTCATCGCGGGATGCCAAACCAGCAATCACATCAAACGGTAGGTTGTTTCCGCCAACGGCGCTCTGTGCCAGACAGTCCTCTAGCGACTCACCGCTGTCGGATTCGAGCCGCAACCGCTCCCCGCGAAGGGCCTCGACCGCGGTTATCACATGGGGGTGAATTCCAAGGCCAAGTCGTCTGGCCAGCGTCGGATGAGTTTCGTCAACGTCGAGAAGGACTGGCCGACCGGAGTTGTGGCGGGCCCAGCGCTGGGTGAAAGCCACCGGGACTTCGGTCGCTCCGGCGCCGGCTGGACCTCCAATGGCGATGATGTGCCGCTCTGCCAGGGCGACTCGGTCGCCATCGGCGGCGGCGATGTCGTCAAATGCCTCCAACATGGCCACATCTGGTCGGAGTTGGCGAATTAGTTCGATGAGATCTTCGGTCGAGAGGCTGGCTGGAACGGGCGAGTCGAGCCCCATCTGCTGGAGATGGCGCTGACCGTGACCGTCGG
>JAJRXF010000041.1 GCA_024276425.1 Actinomycetes bacterium
CCACAATGTCGGCCAGGCCGCCAGCCACCGAGTGAGCCTCGGCCACTCCGGCAATGGAGGCAACCTGGGGAGCAAGTTCGGCAATCGCATCCGCCGCTGCTTCAATCAGAACAATCGCAGTAACCACAACACCCTCTCTCGTTCATCTTGGCCGACTCTAGCCCTCTCCGGTGGCCACAACGGCGGTAGCAACGATCTCGACCATTGCCGCTTCCTCAAACAACTCGGTCACACCAAGCATGGCCATCGCTGGAAAGTGTTTCCCTACGTGCTTTTGATGTGCGGCCCCGACCCCTCGAAGGTCGGCCCGATAGGCGGCCATATCGGTGGTGTAGACCACCAGAGAAACAATGTCTTTTGGCTCTCCCCCGGCTGCGGTTAGTGCGGCCACCACGTTCTGTAATGCAAGGTCGTACTGCTCGGCCAGAGTGTCCCCGATGACCATGCCGGTGGCATCACAGGCAATCTGGCCGGCCAGATAGATGGTCTTGCCATCGGCTGGCACCACGGCATGCGCAAAACCTTTGGCCGGAGCCATGGTGTGAGGATTAACCATGCGGTGTTCGGAGGTGCCTTCCATTACTGGCCCGTCCAGTTCGGTGCCTCACCGGCATTGAAGGAGCGATGAAACTCGGAGTGGTCGTCGGTTTTCATCAATAACGCCTGAGTCATGGCCTCGTACTCGATGGCCCCGGCCAAGTCCATGTCTGCTTCCTTGGTAATCAACAACTTGGTCATGGCGTAACCGAGCGAGGGGCCATCGGCAATTCGCCGGGCCAGCGCATTGGCCTGGGTCATCAGGTCCTCGGGCTCAACTACCCGGTTGGCCAAGCCAATGTTGACCGCCTCCTCGGCCGTCACCGCGTCGCCGAACATCAGAATTTCCGTGGCCCTGCCTTGACCAACAAGGCGGGGAAGGAGATAGGCCGACCCCATGTCGCCCCCGGATAGGCCAACCTGAGTGAACAAGAAACGGAACTTGGCCCGGGGGACACACAGCCGGAAATCCGAAGCCAACGCAATGACCGCCCCGGCTCCCGCGACCGTTCCGTTGATGGCGGCGATGATGGGGGTTTGGCACTCCCGCATGTTCTGGATGACCGCGCCGGTCATTCGGGTGAACTCCAGCAGTTCCTTGGCGTTGAACTTCAGCAGTTCGCCAATGATCTCATTCACATCCCCACCCGAACAAAAGCCTCGACCTTCGCCGGTAATGATGACGGCGTCGATGTCGTTGCGCAGCGGGATCTGTCGAAAAGCTTCCCGCAAATCGGCATAGACATCAAAGGTCAATGCGTTGAGCTTTTCGGGCCGGTTCAGGGTGATGGTGGCTACCCGGTCATCGATCTCGAAATCGAAATGCTCCCAATCATCAACAAAGATGGGGGTAGCCCGAAAGGGCTTATTCTGCCGATAGCTGTCGGCACTGCGATCACTCACGTTGGTCCTCCGTCGAGCAGGACTTCCTGCCCGTTGTCGTTGCTGGATACCAGATCAACAATGGCGCTCGCCACTTCGTCAATCTCAAGAATTCGTCCATGCGGTGTAGCCGTTGCCAGCTTTGCCTCGGCCTCAGCCAGGCTGCAGCTACTTCGGTTGGCGATGTTGGCGATGCTGGCCACGGTCATCTCGGTGCGAACAAAAGTGGGGCAGACCGAATTGGCGGTCACTCCCGTGCCTGTCACCTCCGCGGCCAAGACTCGCATAAACCCAAGAGCCGCGTGTTTGGACGCGGCATAGGCGGCGATGTATGGCGCACCCTCAAGGCTGGCCGTTGAGGCCACGGTGATGATGCGGCCAAAGGACCGCTTCAACATTGCTGGTAGCACGGCCTGGGAGCACAGGAAGGGGCCGGTGGCATTCACCGCCAGGTTCTGATTCCATTCTTCGACCGTCGTTCGCCCGATCGAATTTGAGGTCGATATCCCGGCATTGTTGATCAGGACATCGATGGTTCCAAGCTCGGCAATGGCAGTGAAGACCCGCTCAACATCGTCCGGATCGCTCACGTCACAGACCATGACACTAAGACCCATGACACCAAGACCCTCGGTCATGACTTTTGGGTACGAGCGAGCCAAGGCGATAACTCGATAGTCCTGCGCGACCAGCCGCTTGGCTACTGCGGCTCCAATGCCTCGGGTACCACCGGTCACAACGGCCAGTCTGGGGGTGGTCTGCCCACTCATAGGGCGACCTCATCCAACATGACCTCGACCGTGTTACTGACCGGACCCCGGACCCCGGCGGCGTCATAGGGCACAACCCGATAACGCAGCGATTGATCTCGAAGGGCGCTGTCATCCAGGTGTCTGGTTCGAGTACACGACGTGAGAATCTCATAAGCCCCACCATCGACCGAACGCAAGACGTCAAAACCGGTGGCACGGCCCCCGGTTGGTTGTGGCCACCGCAACCGAACCTCACCCGGTCCTATCCTGGCGACCAACGGCTCGGGGTTCTCCCAGATCATTGGGTTGGGTTTGCTTTCGCCGTTGGCTTCGTCTGGCCGGGGGGCCTGAATCTCACCCTTTGGCCACAAGTAACAGGTGACCGTTTTGAAGTTCTCATCCAGAGACTTGCAAACATTGCAGTAGATGCATTGGATAATCTCCGCTTCACGCCCAGCCTTGGCCTTGGCCGGAAGGTAGGGGTCGGCGAGGAGCCCTCTGGCCATGCCAACAAGGTCGCAGGACTCTTCGACCAGTACCTGCTCTGCCAGTTGCACCGTACCGATCTTGCCCGCACCCAGTACCGGGGTTGTGTGCCCGGCCTGTCGTAGTGCCTGGCGAATGAGGCGAACGAGCCAGATGTTGGTGGCATCGGGGTAACTGTCCCCGGGCATGCAACGGTCACCGGAATAGCCGGTGTATGGGTACAGGGGTTGCCCCTCACGTTGAACCGCATCCTCGAACTTGCCCCCGACCGACAACGAAATGTAGGCCGCTCCAAGGTCGGCAAAACGGATGGCGAACTGGGAGGCATCATCGGCTGAGTAACCCCGCCGGATCGACTCATCGGCCAAGAACCGCACACCGACCGGGAAGTCGCCAACTCGTTGCTTGACTCGCTGGAAGACCATGGAAGGAAGCCGCAACCGGTTCTCCAGAGTTCGGCCATAGTGGTCACGGCGTCTGTTCATTCGAGACAGCATTGATGACATGGTGTACGCGTGGGCCATGTGGAGTTCAACACCATCAAATCCGGCCTCGAAGGCTCGAACCGCCGCATCGGCGAACAAGTCGGGTAGAGCTTCCAACTCCTCGATGGATAGATCCTCAACCTTTTGGCGCCACCCCGAGCGGGCGACCTTCAAAAAGTGGATGATTTGCAAGAAGACCTTTCCGTCTCCGGCACTATGGCAAGCGTCAGTGAGACGGGCCATTCCGGGGATGAACTCCTCATCAGAGATTCTCAGCAACGGACCAGACTTGCCCCCATGAATGGAGGCAGCCTCAACAACAATGAGCCCCGATCCGCCCTCAGCGAATCGTCGATAGCGCTCGATAATGCCCTCGTTGACAAATCCGTCCTCACCGGAGAGACGGGTGACCATCGCCGGAACGGCGAAACGGTTGGGAAGCTCGATCGAGCCCAGGCTCAGCGGTTCAAAGAGGACCATACCCCTAATCTATACTACGATTTTTGCTATCGTCAGAAACCGCTCATACACACCCTGACGAAACCCCAACCCCATACCATCGAGGCTCTCTCGTGATAACCAGCCAAGAATCCAACCTTCAAGCTCTGGTGGCTACCAACATCGACAACCTCCGGGCCTTGGCCAACTCCGCACCCGAGGGACGGCTCAATCGACCCCTCCTGGCCGCGCTCGGTAAGGAACTGCTTCCTCACCTCTTTCCATCTTCGGTTGGCGGGGTACACGACAACGCGGTTTCCTCCACTGAACTATGCATTCTGCGTGAGGAACTCGGTCGGCTCATGCCCGCAGCAGAAACAACCCTCGCTCTGCAAGGTCTTGGTGCCTATCCCATCCTGTTTGAGGGAAGCGACCAGGTGGTACAGGAATGGCTGCCAAAGGTGGCCAACGGCACCGCCGCCGCAGCCTTCGCTCTTACCGAAACCGAAGCCGGTTCCGATGCCGCCGCCATCACCATGTCCGCAACTCGAGACGGCGACGGCTGGCGACTGAGTGGCAAGAAGGTCTTCATCTCCAACGCTCCCGATGCCGACATCTACACCATCTTTGCCCGCACCGACCCCGACGCCGGGTCACGAGGCGTAACCGCGTTCGCCGTTCCCGGCGGCCTGGAGGGCATGAGCGGGCAAGCCTATGACATGGTCGCCCCCCACGTAATCGGCGAGTTGATTCTCGACAATGTATTTGTTCCTAACAGCCACGTCCTTGGTGAGGTCAACCGCGGCTTCCGAGTGGCCATGGGCACCCTCGACCTTTTCCGACCAAGTGTCGGAGCCTATGCCGTCGGCATGGCCCAGGCCGCGCTGGACGCCACCGTGAGCTATACCGATCACCGCAGAGCCTTTGGGGGTCGATTGAGGGATCTCCAGGCAGTTGAACACAAGATCGCCGATATGGCCCTGGGGATTGAGGCGGCCAGGCTGCTGGTACGCAGCGCGGCTGCTTGCTACGACACCGGCGAAGACGGCTTGACCAAGAAGTCAGCCATGGCCAAGCTGTTCGCCACCGAGACCGCCCAACGTGTGGTTGATGATGCCGTCCAACTTCACGGCGCTATTGCGCTACGCAAGGGACATGTTCTTGAGGAGTTGTACCGGGAAGTTCGAGCACCCCGGATCTATGAGGGAACCTCCGAAGTTCAGCGATCCATCATCTCACGGGCGGTGTACGCACAACTTCAGGATTTGGTGACCTGACGGAAGTAACGCAGGGCTTGGGGCCGCAGCACCCGCTCAAAGCTCAAGAACAACTGCCGAGCGGCCTTACCCGGCCAGTCTGAAGGCAGGGCGTCAACCGGTAGCCCGGGATCGAGATATGGCAACTCTCGCCAATGAGCGTTCTGGCCAATATAGGCAGCGAAGGCTTCCGAATCGCTGCGCTCATTCTTGGCCCAATCTTTCGCTACCGGAGCGAACGTGCCAATGTAGTCGTCGAAACGATGGCGAATTCCCTCCAGATCCCACGAGTTGGCGACCAACTCCTCCAGATCGTCAAACCCAACATAACGACCCTGCCAGATGGTCACATAGCGGCCAAGATCATGCCGCTGGAGCATTCGTTCAGTCTCAGCCAGCACCGTGACCGGAGCAAGCCAAGACGTGGCGGGACCCTGACCAAACCCCAACCTCTCTAACCGGGATCGGATCAGGTATCGCTTGCTTCGCTCGGATTCCGGAACCGAGAACAAAACCACGATCCAATCGGCGCCTCCAACCGCGGGTTCGGTTCCAACATCACCAAAGATCCGGTGGCTGCCGAACTCAAGTATTTCTGTTGCCGAATCACTGAGTGCATAGCCAGCGACACCGTTACGCTTTTCGGACACCAACAGGCCCTTGCGTTTCATTCGAGAAGCGGCAGAGCGAACAGCTTGAGCATCAACCTCAACATTGGCCAGCAGTTCAATCAGGTCACCAATGGCAAGCCAGCCACCAACTTCATGACCAAATGAGCCATAGACATCAAGGATACGATCCTTTGGTTGCACGTACTGCTCCTTCCCCTTAACCGAGGTTAGCTCGGTGAGAGTTTGAACATCACCAAAAAAGGTGCACAGTGAGAGTCGTGGCAGCGAGAGCAGATTCAGACCCATTCACTGTTGAACCCTACGGCGACCACCCAAGCCAATACGTTGAGCGGTGGGCGGCGGGGGTGGAGGCACCGATGGCTGTCTTGATCCACGGCGGCTATTGGCGAAACCCCTACGGTTGCGACCTCATGCATCCCATGGCTGCCCGACTGGTCTCGCTTGGATGGACGGTGCTTAACGTCGAATATCGCCGGATAGGGGAGGTTGAGGATCCCTGGCCCGCAATGGCCGCTGACCTGGTTAGCGCCGGCAGGCTGACCGCACCAGGCTCTGTTCTGATTGGTCACTCAGCCGGAGGCCACCTGGCCCTCTGGCTGAGTGGCCAATCATCGGGGCGCAATCACCAACCCTACCAAGGCGTCGTGGCCTTGGCCCCCCTGGCTGACCTAGACACAGCCGATCGGCTTGAGCTCTCCAACCATGCGACCTCTGAACTCTTTGGTTTAGATGCCGAACAACGATCGAAACGCATCCTGGCCGCATCACCCCACCGACTTGTCCCGCTTGGGGTTCACCAGCTTGTGGTCCACGGAGATGCTGATGAAAACGTTCCCCAGAGCATCTCTGACGCCTATGTCCGAGCAGCTCGAGAAGCCGGAGACGACGTCGTCTACTTCGACCCGGCCGGGGTCGATCACTTTCAGATCATCGATCCGACCACCACAATCTGGAGCGAAATTGAAGCGGTACTAGAGACCTGGAGTTCCTGAGTAGTCGCTGGCACAGCACTCAGCAACCCGGTAACTACTTACCTAGGGCGTGGCGTTGGAGCTTGCCGGTCTGGGTTTTGGGCAAGGGCCCAGACTCGAACACGAGAACTCTGGGGTACTTGTACGGGGCGATCGTGGCCTTGACAAAATCCTTCAATTCCTCGGCAAGTTCGTCACTCGCCATCGCCGGATCACGAAGATGCACAAAGGCCTTCACCACCGAGCCACGATCTGGGTCAGGCACCCCAATCACCCCGGCCTCTTTGACTTCGGAGTGCAACAGGAGTGCCTCTTCCACCTCGGGAGCCGCAATGTTGTAGCCGGAACTGATAATCATGTCATCGGTGCGGGCCTGATAGTGGAAGTAGCCATCCTCGTCTCGCAAGTAGGCGTCGCCAGTTAGGTTCCAGCCGTTTTGTACATATGTCTTCTGACGGTCGTCGTCAAGATAGCGGCACCCGATCGGTCCCCGAACGGCCAGCTTGCCGATCGTCCCATCAGCAACAGGCTCGCCATCATCGGAGACCACCATGGCCTCATAGCCAGGCAGGGGCTTGCCGGTGGCCCCGGGGCGGATGTCGTCATCGGCGGCTGAAATGAAAATGTGCAGCAGCTCGGTGGCCCCAATGCCATCGATGAGGCGTACCCCGGTAGCGGCCTGGAATGCTTCGAACACCGCCACGGGAAGGGTCTCCCCCGCGCTAACAGCGCGACGGATCGAAGACAGCTGGGACCCCTCGGCCGCTTCCAACATCACCCGATAGGCGGTGGGTGCCGTGAACACCACCGTAGCCTTCTTGTCGGCGATGAGTTTGGCCAGGGGTCCGGGTCCAGGCGCCTCACTAAAGATGGTGGATGCACCAACACGCATCGGAAACACCACAAGCCCGCCGAGACCGAAGGTGAAAGCAATGGGGGGAGAGCCAACAAAGACATCGGTGGCTTCGGCTTTCAGCACCGGCTGGAACGCATCGGCTATGACTAACAGATCGCGATGAAAGTGAATGGTGGCCTTCGGATCACCCGTGGTACCGGAGGTGAAACCCAAGAGCACGGGGTCCGACGCTGCGGTGTCGACATTGTCGAAACGGTCGGACTTCGTTTCAGCCGTGACGATCAGATCATCAAAATCGGTGGGCTCAGTTCCCCAACAAGCGATTGGCGTATCAGTTACCGCAGCCAAAGGTGCTTCCATGCCAGACTGACAAAACGCCAACGCAGGTGAACACTTTTGGTAGATCTTGGTCAGCTCCGGTTCGCGCAACATCGGCATGGTGGCCACCGCCACACCGCCCACCTTGAGGACGGCGAACCAGGCGGCGATCATCCATGGAATGTTCGGGCCCCGCAGCAATACTCGATTGCCAGGGACTATCCCATAGTCCTCCACCATGACATTGGCCAACCGGTTAGCCCAGACTTGGAGTTCGGCGTAGGTCCACATTGTCTCACCAATGCCCATGCACGGCTGGTCACCCCAGCCACGCTCAATGGCTAAGTCCAATAACTCCGTGGCGGCGTTGAGGCGGTCGGGATAGTCATATGGAGGGTCAAGGGTGATTCGAGGCCACAACTCGGGTGCCGGTAACCCATCGATCACGAAGGTGTCCTGATGACTGGTTGGGATCTGTGGCATCGTCTCCGACATCGAACCTGCTATCTCAGTTTGGCGACCGTCGATTCCACGATATATCCGCCTCGGATCCCGCTCAAGGTGAACATGGTTTCTTCCTCAGGACGGGTACCGACTCCACTGACCAGTCTCGAAATCGTGCAACTTGCAGTTCTTGGTTGAGTTCAAATAGTCGGAGAGGCTGAGTCGCCGCTCAACCACATCATCGGGCCGGGCCTCCTTAATGGCCCGGGCAGCTTCAGGTAAGCGGTAGCAAGGGATAGCCATATCCACATGGTGAGGCAAGTGAACCATGATCCAGTGAAAGAAAACCTCAAAACCCGGTGGTCCCCACAAAACGGTTGTCCCCTCCACTTGACCCCGATAGCGATTCCACTCTCGTCGGCCCCACCAGCGAACGTCCGGTGCGATGTGGTGAACATAGACCGCCCACCCAATGGTTTGGCAAAATAACAGAAAGGGTATGACAAGCAGTTTGACGAAAAGCCAAAGGCCCCCAGCGGGTCCGGCAGCAAGGAGTGACAGAACCAAAAAGACAAGAGCAAACGCGCCAACCAGTGCCCGATCTCGGTGCATGGCTTTTGCCCATCGTTTCGGTGGGGCAAACCTCACCATCTTGTTCCACCAGACCTGACGGCTGTAGTAGGTGCCAGATCCAAGCATGCTCCACTCGAGGCGATGACGAAGACGGGCCAGCTTGGAAAAATCGGCGTATTGCTCGAGGGTTACCGGGTGCCAGACAAAGTCCATGCCTTGGCGAAGGGTGTGACCATGGTGCACCCGGTTGTGGCCAAAGATCCACTGTTCAGTTGCATGCAAGGATGGCAACATGGTGACTCGCGCCACCACCGCATTCAACTTGGCGGAGTTGAACAGGGCGGAGTGAGCCGCGTCGTGGCCCAAGATGAACAGGGCCGACGTGGCCAGACCCGCAAGAATCCACAACGGGATAAGAAAGTAGACCTGATTGGTTGACGCCAAGCCAATCAAGGCCAGGCCATAGAAGGTCAAGTCCCGAGCAATCAAAAACAACCCTCGCCCGGTCGAGCGCGTGTAACAAGAGTCGGGAATAACATCCAGCACCGGCCTTAGCCCGGTCGGTTTCTCCATCACAGAGGTCATCTGACCATGCTAGTGAGGCCAAAGCCCTGCTACTGAGGCGGAAAACGAAAGGTGCCTGGTACGTCGACCTCTCCCAATCGTCGTACCAGGCAGCAGAGAGCCTAGTGGCTCGCCGCATCTCCGAGGTAGGAGGCCCGCAATTCCGGGTTTTCCAGGAGTGCGTCCGCAGTGTCGTCCAAGACCACCTTGCCGGTCTGTAGGACCCAACCGCGGTCAGCGATCGAGAGCGCCATGTTGGCATTCTGTTCCACCATGAAAATGGCAACACCCTCCGAATGGATCTGCTGAATCAACTCGAAGTTCGTCTCAACCAGGGCCGGAGCCAAGCCCATCGAGGGCTCATCCATGAGCAAGACCCGGGGGCTTGACATCAGGGCACGCCCCATAGCAACCATCTGCTGCTCGCCCCCAGACAAGGTCCCGGCTCGCTGCGAGAGCCGCTCCTTTACTCGGGGAAACATGTCATAGATGCGCTCAAGGTCCTCGGCAACCTTGGCTCGATCGGTGCGCAGGTAAGCCCCGAGTTCAAGATTCTCCTTAACCGACAAACGCTTAAACAACCGCCGGTTCTCCGGCACCATCGTGATGCCCCGCTCGACCCGATAGCTGATGGGTTTCTCGTTGACCACCTCGCCATCGAGCACCACTTCACCAGAACTGGGCTTCACCATGCCAAGCAGTGTCTTGAGCGTGGTGGACTTCCCGCTGGCATTGCCCCCAAGCAGGCACACCAACTCACCAGGATAAATGGCCAGGTTGACATCCTTGAGGATGTGGACGGCCCCGTAGTGAGTGTTGATCCCTCGGAACTCCAACAGTGGGGTTTGCTCGCTCACTTGTCTCCTGCCGATCGGCCAAGGTAGGCCTCAATCACATCCGGGTGGGTGGACACATGGTCATAGGAACCCTGGGCGATGGTTACTCCGTGGTCAAGTACAACAACACGGTCAGAAACATCCCGGACCAGACGCATATCGTGTTCGATGATGACGATGGTGAAACCCCACTCACTTCTCAACTTGCCGATGAGTTGGGTTAATTCGGCAGTTTCCATGGGGTTCATTCCCGCCACCGGCTCATCCAACATTAAAAGGCGGGGTTGGGTGGCCATTGCTCGGGCGATCTCCAGGCGGCGACGATTGGCGTAAGAGAGCACGAAGGCCGGCTGGTGTAACCGATAGCCGATGAGTCGAGGACCGAAGAAGCCAAGTACCTCCTCAGCATTCTTGCGTATAAGAGCCTCTTCTTCCTTGTAGGCCTTGGTGCGGAATAACGGGCCCCAGATTTTCTGACTAGTTCGACAGTGCTGGGCCACCATGACGTTCTCAAGAATGGTCATCTGAGGGAACAAGCGCACATTCTGGAAAGTTCGACCAATGCCACGGGCCGTGATTTCGTTCGGATCCAGACCAATGATTGATTCGCCCTCAAAGTTGATTTGGCCATGATCGGGACTGGCTAACCCGGTAATCAGATTGAAGAACGTCGTCTTGCCAGCACCATTGGGACCAATAACTGAGACGATCTCTCCCTCCTCGACATGGAAGTTCAGATCATCGATGGCTGTGAGTCCGCCAAAACTGATGGTGACGTTCTTGATGTCCAAGAGGGTCATGCTGTTGCCACTGCCTCGTCATCGTCGCTACCGGGTTTTTCGCCCTTAAGCCAGGCGTCCTGCAAGGCCTCCTCCAGATGAAGTTCTCGGGTTCTGGCCGCGTTGGGAATGAGACCTTCGGGTCTCTTCAACATCATGAAGACCAGCAAGGCCCCGTAGATGAGGAGCTTGAACTCGGAAAACTCGGCCAAGAGTCCGGGCTGCTTTGGCCCGCCAAGAATTCCGATAAGAACAACCGCTCCGACGATGACGCCGGGGATGTTGCCCATTCCGCCCACAATGACCACCACCAAGATGATAATAGAGACCAGCAGGAGGAAACTGTTGGGGAAGGTTGATCCAACCTTGGCCGCGAAAATGGCACCAGAAAACGAGGCCAACACCGCGCCGGTTACAAAGGCAAAAAGTTTGGTGGTGACGGTGTTGATTCCCATGGCTTCCGCAACTGGTTCGTCCTCACGAATGGCCATCCAGGCCCGGCCAATGCGCGACGTCTCCAACTGATGAGAGATGTAGATGGCGAGGGCGACAAATACCGCCACCAACCAAAACACTGCCCGTGGGTCGGTTCCGTTAACCTCAGCAATCCCGATGTCTACACCAGGAATGTTGCGAATTCCCTGGGATCCACCGAGGGTCGGTGACAACCAGTCAGACAGGAAAAGGAGCCGAATTATCTCGCCAAAGCCCAACGTCACGATCGCCAAGTAGTCGCCTCGCATCCGGATCACCGGCGTACCAATTAAGAGGCCCACAAATCCGGTGAGCACAACCACGATCGGAAGCGCAACTAACCACGGCAGAACAGGCAACCATGAGAAGGCCGTATTGGCGAATGTGTCATTGAGACGCCATGGAGCCTCCGGAGTGGTCAGGACCGCCATGGCGTAGGCGCCGACTGCGAAGAAGGCCACATAGCCAATGTCCAAGATGCCGGCCCGCCCAACCACAATGTTGAGGCCAAGGGCTAACAACACAAACAGGCCAATATTGGCCAATAGTTCGTTGACAATTTTGCCTAAGAAGATGGGGAGAATAATGGCGGTAGCGATCGTGGCGAACATCATGTAGGTGTTGTACTTTTTTTGTTCACCCTCATCCATCGCGTCGTATTGGTTCTTGAGTTCGGTGCCTTTGCCTTTGAATCCCAGCGCTAACGCCGTGGCAATCGCCACCACAATCAGGGCGGGTACAAAGGCGAGGCCTCCCCCCGAGGCATAGAGCAACCGGGCGAGTGACTTGAGGCCGATCTCGCCCAGAAAATCATCGACGACCGCTTCCAAGATGGCAAGGGTGAGAACTGATACGCCAACAATGGTCAGCAAACGTTTGGCCTCGGGCTTCAAGACATGAATGCCGCCACCGAACGCCCCGAGCACCGCCCCCACAACCAAGCTAATCACGATGCCCAGTCCCACACCCTGACGAAAAGAGAACAGATCTAGCAACTGGTCTCCCCAGCGGGGCATCCATTCCGACAGGTCAAACCGATTGAGAACGACAAGGAAGAGGCCGACCACCAAACCTCCGGCCAAACCAGCAATTCCCCCTGCCAACAGATCCCGACTACCTTTTTCTGGTTCCTCCATGCCTTCCAACACCACCTCATTGGCGGCGACAAAACCAGCAACGAAGGGCACGGTTAAAACAAAGAGGTAGCCAAGACTCAGAATCGGATCGATCAACATGCGTTCATTGAGACCAACCCCGATCCCAACCAGACCCATAAAAACCACGGTGCTGCCAGCAATAAGACCAATGTAGGTTGACCGCTTGGCGTCGATATCGGTTGCGGAACGACTCATGCTCGGTCCTCCGCCGCTAGTCGCTCACCGAATAGCCCCGTTGGTTTGAATAGCAAGATCAGCACCAGAACGGCGAAGGCGACCGCATCTTTGAGTTGAGACACCGCCGGAATCCCAAGCGGCTTGAGGATCACGAGCGGGGCCACGCTTTCGACCAAACCCAACAGCAGACCGCCGGCCATCGACCCACCAAGGTTTCCAACGCCACCAATGACAGCGGCAGTAAAGGCTTTGATGCCGGGCAAGAACCCAGTGAGGGCAGAGACACCCCGGAAGAGCAGGCCCCAGAGAACTCCGGCTACTCCGGCCATTGCTCCACCAACGGCGAAGGTGGTGACAATCGTTCGATTGACGTCAATACCCATCAGGGCGGCAATCTCCTTGTCTTCGGCCACGGCTCGCATGGCCTTACCAGTTTTCGTTCGCTCAACGAAAACCCAGAGTCCGGCCATGGAGACCGCCGCGATGACAAGCACCAGGATCTTTGTGCCCTCAATCCTCAAGAACGTGTATTCGGCGCTCATCCACGGGGGCGGGGCCGGCAAGGTTTTGGACGCTGGCCCAAACAGGCCAAGAACGGCATTCTGCATGAAAAAGGAAACACCAATTGAGGTAATTAAGGGAATCAACCGAGGCGACTCCCGCAATGGGCGATAGGCCACCCGCTCAATCAGGATGGTGGCCAGAGTCGAGACAATGACGGCGATTACCAAGACAATGAGCAGGGCAAGGACAAACTTTGCCTCACCTTCCCACATGCCATTCTCGAACAAGATGGTGGAGGTAATCCAGCCAGACATGGCACCAGCCATGAAGACTTCGCCGTGGGCAAAGTTGATGAACCCGAGAACGCCATAGACCATGGAGTAGCCCAATGCGATCAGGCCATACATGGCTCCCTGGGAGATGCCGGTGACGAAGAGCCCACGAATTGCCCCACCGGTTAAGCCTTCGCCACCGGCCTGCTCAAGGACGAATGCCAGCAAACCAACGCCAATAAAGGCCATGGCTCCGATACGAATGGCGGTAAGAAAAAGGTCGACCCAGTTATTGGTCTTCCAAACCTTCTGCGGTTTCCGCTGGGTTGCGGTCATATCGCTGGGTCCTCTTCTTGCATGAGCATCAATCCCTTTTGGGCCCGGCTCAGTCGGCGGAGGGCCCCAGATAGCTACGTTGGGGTACCCCTCTCGAGGTACCCCAACGTTTTCGTTTCTAGATCGTCACAATCACGATTGTGACCATCACGCCCAAACTAGGGAGCGTAGGAATAGACAACGTTCTCCTTGCTGGCCGCAATGTCACCCGAGTTCTCATGGAGAATTAGGGCAATCTTTTGGGCACCGCAGTCACCGAATTCATCACAAGAAAGTGAGCCGGTAATTCCGGGAACACCGCTGACCTTGTTCAGTTCGTCACGTAGGGCCTGACGATCAATGAACAGTGAGCCACCGCTCTCGACCGCAACATTGTCAATGGCGGTAAGCAGCAACACGGTGGCGTCATAGGCGTGAGCCCAGAACGCTGCGCTCGGCTCTTCGCCATACTTGGCGTTGTAGGCGGCGAGGAAGTCCTCAGCGCTCTTGCCAGTGGTCGACTTGTTGGAACCGTATTGGAGGTCCGGACCGGAGAAGTACATACCCTCCGACTCGGGCAGTTCCATAAAGTTGTCAGTCAACAAAGCGTCAGCCCCCATGAGCTGAACATTTTCCAACCCGGGAACGCCAGCGACCTGTTGGGCGATGAAGCCACCCTCAGGCATAAAGATGGGGAAGAACAGAAGTTCTGGGCTTTCTGCCCCAACTTCGGTGAGAACCGGAGTCATGTCCGTATCACCCTTGTTCACCGCGGTGAAGGTGGTGACAGTTCCGCCAAGCGCCTCGAAGGCGTCGGCGAAGGCCTGAGCCAGCCCGTTGGTGTAGGGGTCACCATCATGAATAACGGCTGCCGTCGTCAAGCCCAGTTCTTCAAAGGCGAACGTTGCGGCACCACGACCCTGGAAGAGGTCGTTATGAGCAGTGCGGTAATAGCCAACGTTGTAGTCAGACCCTTTGTTTCCCTCAAGATCAGAGGTTAGGGCTGGTGAGGTATTGGATGGCGAGATCATCACCATTCCAGCGTTGGAGATGAGGGGCATTGCTGCGGTTGCCGCGCCAGAACACGAGGTTCCAATCACTCCGACAACATCCTCATCCGCAGCAATAGTCTGGGCTGCAGCCTGACCACCATCTGCGGAACAAAGATCGTCGAGGCTGGTGCCAACGTCAACGTCAAAGCCCTTGATCTGGCCATAGTCTTCCACGGCAAGTGCGGTGCCGCGATCGTTGGGGATACCCAAGAAAGCAACATCGCCGCTGATGGCTTCAAGCGAGCGGATCTGGATCGATTCGCCTTCCTTCACCTCCACGGCTCCCAAAGCACCTGCTTCGAATTCCGGTGCATCAGAGCCACAAGCGGCAGCCGCGAGTCCAAAGGCCACACCGAGTGCTATGCCTCGGGACCATTTTTTTGATTTGTACATTCTCTCCCCTTTTCGCTTCGAGGTGTGTCCTCGAATTCCAGGTGTGGAAATTACTGACGAAACTTATCGGATATGAGGCCGATGTGCCCCAGGTCACGTCAGTTTCATCACCGGCCCGAGATGGTACCCCGTCATTTTCGGGCACGCCCAGCCACTGCGTGAAAGTCAGCAAACTATGCTCAACTCGAAATATTGCGACATCCAATTGGAGCAATAATCTAGGCGCTTTGGCTTCGCGCTTCGGCCACCAGGCGTTGTTTGAGATCCCAGAGCTCCGACGTTAACGAAACGTGATAGCGGTGAGGGTTGACCAATCGACGAACACCGGGATCTAAGCGTTCGATGTCGGCCTCGCGGCGAGCGGCGAACGTCTCCAGTCCAACTGGTTCGTCCACTCGTGTTCCCTCGACCAGGACGTCGACCAGTAGGGGTTCAATCTCGGAAACCTCTGAGTGCCGCAGTGTCCGACGCGAGTGGGGTTGGATCGGATGACGCAACTCCACGGTTTTGGCCGAACCGAAACCCGATTCTCCAGAATCGGGATGCCCGAAATCTGAGTCTTTGGCCACCATGACGTCAGCGGTCGAACGACCTCGGTTGTCATACACCCGCACGACATCCTTGTCGCCCGGATTGGGTGTCTTGGCTGGGGTTTCTGAAACCTTGATGGCTGGGACCCATGCCTCACCTGCCATGGGTCGCAAAGCCATCAGTTTGTAAACCCCATCGAGATAGGGCTGTCCATCGGAGGTGGCGAGCTTTGAGCCAACACCAAGAACCAGACGACCAATCAACCGGCCAGGATCGATGCCATAGCGTGGAGCTTCATGATCGATCTGGGAGAGGATCTGAAAGATCACCAACTCGTCGAGACTGCTGGACAAAACGATACTGGTGTTGTTGTAGCCAGCCTCATTGAGCATGGCGGCAGATTGGATGGCCAGGTAAGCCAGGTCGCCGGAGTCGAGCCGAATACCGACTGGCTCATGGCCTTTGGACCGAAGCTCATCAAAAACGGTGATGGCGTGGGGGATACCGCTCTTCAGTGTGTCGATGGTGTCGACCAGTAGCAGGCAGTCGTCCGGATAAACATCGGCATAGGCTCGGAAGGCTCCCAACTCGCCCTCACCCAGACTCATGAAAACCTGAACCATGGAGTGGGCGTGGGTCCCTTTCGGTTGAACGCCCATGACATGAGACATGCCGACATTGGATGAGGCCGCGGCCCCGCCAATAAGGGCAGCTCTGGCCGCGGCGTTCGCTCCCTTACCGGCCGAACGACGAAGGCCAAACTCCAAGACAGGTCGACCACGAGAGGCCTCACATACTCGGGCCGCTTTGGTGGCAATCAAGGTTTCGAAATTCAGATGATTGAGGAGAGATGTTTCCAGGATCTGGGCGACGGCAAGTGGCCCGGTAACAACCGTGAAGGGGGCATTCGCATGAACGACCCGGCCCTCTGGCATTGAGCGCAACGACAAGGAGTCAAAGGAGCCATTTGCCCGAAGCCAAACCAGGAAGTCCTCATCAAATACCCGGCGACCGGTGGAGTCAACTTGGGATCGAAGGGCCTCAATGTCAGCGTCGGTGACCCTGGAAGACTGCATCCAGTCCAACAGACTCTCTAGACCGGCAGCAATACAGAAACCAGCCTGATGACTTCCGTAGTCGGGGTAGCGCCGGAAGTAGTGTTCGAAATGCGCCTCGTGTTCGTGCAGACCCATACGAAAATAGATCTGACTCATCGTCAGCTGGTATTGATCGGTAAAGAGGATTCCATCGGCCAACGATCGGCTGGTCATTGGCTCAGTCTAGATCGCGGCAGTGAGAGTCACCGCCGACGACGCCATACAACTACCGAGCGAAGAACGTGGTGGCTACCTCGGCAAAGCTCTGAGTTCCACGGCCCAATTCCCAGGCTGCAAGTTCGGACACCGTTGGCATTCTTCCTTCTAATAACAGACTCATCGCCACCAGCTCGCTGCGAGCCCCCGCGATTCCCCTGGCTTCGGTTCCTTCGCTGAAATAGGAGACGAGCGTTCCGGGGGTAACCGGATCGTCGGGGTCCTCCAATCGCTGAAGCCAGTAAGCCTTTCCTTCTTCATCGGGAACCCGACTGAACATTTCCTCATAGATCTGGTTCAGCAGGTCGTTGTAGTTGTCGCTCCCGAACCGGGTCTTGAACTCATCAGAGGTAGCAAAGAACTCTGAGATCTCGGCCAAACTCTTGTTGTGGCCTTCCCCCTGTATCCAAAACTTGTATCCCTCCAGGTCCGGTATGCGGTTGAACACCGCAAAGTACAGTCGGTCGATGGCCGCCGCCTTTGTGTCCGCATCCACGAAACCAGCCAGGGCGCTAACCATTCCATCCTGGAGAACCGCTTGAGCCAGCGTCTCGCGTTCGGCCGCCGTTGCCGGATGACCGACCAAGGTCCCATACACACTGGTCGCGAAAGCATCAAAGCTCTCAAAAGGGGCAACGAGTTCAGCGGCGACATCGGTTTGTCCGATCTGAGCCAATGCGCTATCGACGCTGAGAGCCGGATTGATGTTGCGTCCCTCGGGATCTTCGATCTCAAAATGAAGCTGTGAACCCGAGAACTCGGCGTTGCCCGAGTCGCCCATGTAACCAATGACTTGACCGGCGCGCACCTGGCTGCCAACTTCGATATTGGGTGCAAAGGCTTCGTTGTAGTTGTTCGCTCCATCGTCGGTGCCGGGAGTGTCATTGTTCAGATGGATGTACCAGTATTGCCAACCCTGGGAGTCGGTGATAACCAGCATGTTGTTGCCGTTCGAACGCATCCAGGTGACCTCACCGTCGGCTGCGGCCACCAGGGGTGTCATCTTCGGTCCAAGTATGTCAACTCCAATATGGCTGCGGCCACCAGAACGCGGAGCGCCCCAGGTGTCACTCCAATACACGTCCTCGATTGCACTGGGGGCAATGGGGAACACGATGGGGCGAACCTGCTGAGCGGTGAAGGATGCCGTTGGGGTTTCGGTCCCGGTGGCCGAGGCCGGGCCTACTCCTGCGAGAAATGAGGCGGCCAGGGAGATCACAACGGCAAGCACCGCGGCGAGTGAGTTAGGTTGGTGATGAGTCTGACGGCGCTTCACGAACGAGCCTCCAATTGGTTCGTCACATTATCGTCATAATTGTCGCAGGACTGTAGTAGGTCAAATGCCCTAGTCTGTTTAGGTCTGCGCTTGGTTGAGGGTCTTTGACCCTGTCAGAGGGCGACACATGTTGTGACCGATGATCGGGGCGCTACCCTCTGTTAGCCGCCGCGAGCCGTCTGCTCCGGCCTATCCGCTACTTCTCCGCTACTTCGTACAGGTGTTTTCCATGTCGATGGTCTGCCAGGTCACTGGCCGCAAACCCAGTTTCGGTAACAGCATTTCTCACTCCCACCGGGTGACGAAGCGCCGTTGGAACCCGAATATTCAGGTCCAGCGTTTCTGGCTACCCAGCGAGAAGCGTTGGATTAAACTGAACGTCAGTGCCAAGGGAATCAAGACAATCAACAAGAAGGGCATCGAATCGGTGGTGGCCGATATGAGACGTCGTGGGGTGAAGGTTTAATGGCGAAGGCAAATTCCAAGCGACCAATCATCAAGCTGCGGTCTAGCGCCGGAACCGGCTTCACCTATGTGACCCGGAAAAACAAGACCAATACACGTGAGCGTCTCGAACTGATGAAGTACGACCCCGTCGTTCGCAAACACGTCCCGTTCAAAGAAGAACGGTAACAACCCGCTAGAGCAGCAACTCGACCGGATAACTGAAAGTTCTCACAAGGCGCGCCTTACGGGTGCGCCTTGAGTTTTTCCTTCCTACTGTCTAGGTATGTTCGCCACCGACCTTACCGAAGCCTGCGGCCCTGACCCGGCGACTCTTTGCCGGCTCGTGTTCGAACAAACCGACAAGGTTTGGCTGGCCTGGATTGTTGACGGGCCGCTAGCCATCGTAGCCATCGTGGTCTTGTCTTGGATATTGGTTCGGATCGTGCGGCGTCAGATTCCCCGAACGGCCAAGGCCTACACTGCGGCCAGAGAAGCTGAGGATGCCAGGAACAGCAGACAGGACCTCAGCAAGGACCAACAAGTTTCGCGAGCCCTTCGCCTGGAACGCTCTCGCCAACGGGCACAAACCCTTGGTTCGGTTGTGGCCTCGCTCCTGGCCGGCTTGATCTGGTTTGTCGCCTTCCTCTTCGTTCTTGATCAATTTGGCGTCAGCCTGGCTCCTCTCCTGGCTGGTGCTGGTGTTCTTGGTATAGCGCTGGGCTTCGGCGCCCAACAGATGGTGAAAGATTTCTTAGCTGGCGTCTTCATCGTGATGGAGGACCAATATGGGGTCGGCGACATCGTCGATCTTGGAGAGGCGAACGGAACCGTTGAGCGGGTGAGCCTGCGGGTGACTCGCCTCAGAGACATCAATGGTGTCGTTTGGTACGTGCCAAACGGGGAAATCCGACGAGTGGGCAATAGTTCCAAACTCTGGTCGACTGCGCTATTGGATATCGACGTTAGCTACGAGACCGACTTGGAGCGGGCGGGACAGATTCTCAAGGCGGTGGCCGACCAACTGTGGGGGGAACAGAACGACAAGATGACAATCATTTCCGAACCCGAGTTCGTAGGTGTTCAGAGCTTTGGAGCTGATGGAATCACGCTTCGGCTCAGTGCACGTACCGAACCAGCCGAACAATGGGCGGTTGGACGGGAGTTGCGAAAGCGAATCAAGCTGGCCTTCGACGAGGCACAAATTGAGATTCCGTTTCCACAACGAGATATCTGGCTACACAATCGGGACTAGCCTCAACTAACCTCGACAGGTGCCATTATCAAAGCAAGAGGTTCTCATTCGGGTCACTCCGTGGGCTAGGCGGTTGAGAAACTCCCTACCGACGCCGATCCAGGAAGCCGTTGAATCCACTCGTGTCCGGATCCAATCCCGGTCAGATGATGCACGCGTGGCCAGCACACCAACGAGGCCGACCGCCACGGCCAACGAACAGATCGAGGGCTTTGTCGATCTGATGACCGGGGCGGACAAGAACCACCGATACGACGTCCAGACCGCGGCCATCATCGCCAAAACCATGGGACCATATGACTTCGCCATTGACATCGGGTGTCATGAGGGAGCCATTCTGGACCATATGATCAGCGCGGCACCAAAAGTCCGCCACCTTGCTTTTGAACCTCTCCCCCATCTGGCTAGAGAACTACGCAAAAACTACCCAGGAATCGAACATCATGAACTGGCATTGGTAGCAGAACCCGATGGCTATATCGAGTTTCACCATGTCGTTTCCAACCCTGGCTATAGCGGAATCCGGGAGCGCCGTTATGACCGAGAAGGCGAACAGGTTGACATCATCCAGGTGGCAACTGCTCGGCTCGACGATGTCGTTCCACCCTCAAGAGACCCCGTGCTGATCAAAATCGATGTGGAGGGGGCCGAACTCGGGGTTCTCCGAGGTGGCCGGACGACAATAAAACGAGCAAAACCCCTGGTGATCTTCGAGCACGGGTTGGGTGGAAGCGACCGCTATGGAACAACTCCTCAAGCAATCCATGAGTTCTTCTCTTCTTGTCAAATGCAGGTTTCGCTTCTTGGAACTTGGCTTGAGGACGGACCGCCGCTTTCTGTGGAACAACTCCAAACCCAGTACGAGCACGGGCTTAACTACTACTTCGTCGCCCATCCTTGAATGCACGCTCCCACCGTCCGCCAAACACAATCCCCAAAGTGAGAAACTGAGTCGATGTCCGCCAATAGCTCACTGGACCACCTTCATCTACTCCGTGTGGAACTCGCCCGGCTTGCCCAGGTGCAGGCAGGGAATCTGAGCGACCCGATTCCTCACATTGACGGCTGGACCGTGCATTCCACGGTCGGGCACACCGGTTGGGTCACCCGCTATGTGGCCGCTGCCTTGGCCGCCGAACCCGATAGTCCGCCGTCGCGTTCGACCATACCGGAGCCGCCGGCTGGAGAAGAGGTTCTGGCCTGGTTCGATGAAGGCCAGAAGAACCTGGTCAAGATTGTCGAACAGGTTGCCCCCGATCGCCTTTGCCCAACCTTCGTCGGACCTCGGCCAGCCAGTTGGTGGCTGCGACGACTCTCCCATGAGGCCTCGATGCATCGCTGGGACGCCTACTCAGCCTTTGGGAGCCCCGAGCCAATCGATGCCGCGCTTGCTCGTGACGGAGTTGATGAGGTCTTGGACGTTTTCGTCCCGGCGCGGATGCAACTCGACATCTTGGCAGGAAAGGGGGAGATGCTCCACCTCCACGCCACCGATATCGACAATGGCGAATGGATGTTGCACCTTGAAGCAGACGGCGTGAGATGGGAACGCGGGCACGCCAAGGGTGACGCGGCGGCAAGAGGCCCGGTTTCAGACCTCTTGCTTTTACTTTGGAGTCGGATACCGCCCAGTCGTCTCGAGGTATTTGGCGACACCGCACTTCTAGACCGGTGGCAAGCCGCCGCAAGCTTCTAGCGCCAGAACTTTCCTTACCGAGCCTCAGAACCTTCCATCACGCCGTGACACTAATGACGGGCAGCAGAGGCTCTTCTGGCACGTCATAGTCGGTGTCCCACCGAGCGAGGCGGTCCTTCCAGTCAGACTTGGCTCCGACAGAGTCGGAGTATTGAGCCTGACGCTTGGCCACCCGACCAGTCGGTTCCGGACGCTCATCTGTGCTGTATTGGGCTTCGATCCCGATCTTCAGATTGCGGAGGGCTTCGGATCTAAGCTGGGAAATTCGGGATTCGGTGACATCAAGAAAGGCGGCCAAGTCTTGGGAGGACTTGCCCTCAAGGAAGTAGCCAACAACGACCAAGCGCTGACGCTCGGGAAGAAGTTGAACGGCGTCGCGCAGGTAGTTGTGAAGTTCACGGTTTTCAAGAGCCTCACTTGGTTCAATGGCTGACCGGTCAGTGAGAACATCGACCAGGGAAAGTTCCTCGTCCCCATCGTCGCTGGTCTCATGGTCAAGGGCTAACACCACTGACCGGAAAAGCCGGTCCTGAAGCTTGGCTAGTTCTTCAATAGAAACGTTCAACTGCTTGGCCATCTCGGGCAGGCTTGGGACCCGACCAAGTTCGGATGCCAACTGCTGCTCAGCAGCCTCAAGTCGGCGAGCCAACAGGCGCACCGAACGGGGGGCCCAGTCTGCTGCGCGGACTGTGTCAAGGATCGCTCCTCGAATTCGCTGAGCAGCGAAACGCTCAAAGGGAACACCCCGAGTCTCGTCGTAGCGACGGGAGGCCTCCACCAAACCAAGAGCCCCGGCCCGGGCCAGTTCCTCCCGGTCAACGTGGCGAGGAAAGTGCACCGCCACCTGGAACACGACGTGCTTCACCAGGGGAAGATGGGCCTCGATGCGTACGTTGACTTCTTTCGAGTTTTTCTCGATCATTGAATTGTTCGCCCTTTTCGTTTTCTCCATCACGACAACAGTTCTCGACACGTTGGAAGAAATACTTGAGCAAAAAATTCAAAGAAATCTGGCAATCTGATATTCGACCACTCTGCGTAGCAACTTTAGGAAAAGATTGCACTCTTTGTGTTGGCTAGCTGCTCGTTATTCGCTAATCCGATCACGAGTTGCCAACTCTAAAACTCGGCTGTCCCTTTAAACCGAGCCACTTTCACTCCACGACGATGCAGTTCACCAAGCAGCACAACCGGTTCAGGCACCTCGCTCAGTCCGAACGACCCGTGGGGAAGATCACCCCGAGAGAGACTGAGCGCAACAATGGCGGCGACGGTACCAGCGGCCACCGAGGGGTGGTCCATTACCCCATAAGTCAACGTCTCATAGGAACCAGCCTTGCGGCCCCGAACCTCGACCCGTACCGCACCGGGGCCACCGTCACGATGAGGGGGTCGCAACATCGGGAGCCGAGAGGTAAGTCGATCACGCCTAGTGGCCGACACTCGCGCCGAGATGCGATTGGCTTTGGGGTAGCGTCGCTGCAAAAGGGTTGGGCTGGGCAAAGCGCCGCGATAACAATCGCGGGCACCAATTGGTCCTGGGAACCAGGCCAGTTCGCGCCCGCTACCCCCACGCCTCGTCACCCACTTCTCCTCGATCCAATCTCGACCCTCAGATTTCAACGCAGCGTGATGTTGCCTCGCGCATGACGGGCCGGCGGTGCCCGCCTTCGAAACTGCAATCTCTTCGACCACGTCGAGAGAATCTCCGGCGAACCGGGCCAGCAAACAGGTCAAGCCGGGGGCGAAACCCGCCCCAACAACCACTGATCTCTGGACACTGGCCGCGTAACCATCAAGAGCTAGAAGATCATCGACGTCATCGGGGCTGTCGCTGAGTGAAACCACATTGACCCCACGGTCTAGCAAGAACTTCGCTTGTCGGCCATGGTCACCCGATGATGAAGCTAAAACCACGACGGATGCCCCACTCAAGGAACTGGTGCCACCACGAATGGCGAACCCAACCGCCACCACGAGATCGCGTTGACGTTTGGGGTCTCGATCATGCACCAGAATCTCTCGCTCATCCAAACCTTCCTTCGCCGTTGGACGAAGTTGTCGGACAACGTTGGCGCCGGTAGCGCCGAGTCCAAGAACACCAATGGTGATCATCGAAGGTCGAACTCGGTCACCTCACGCCATCCCTCGGTTTGGGGCGGAACCCCCCCAGTTCCGCGAACCCGAAAGAAGGCGGCAACAAGGCCAGCCATCGAAAGTGCGCCAGCGACCCGGCGAGCCAAGATAATCATGGCACCACACTAGTTCGGCGCAAACGAAGATCGTTCGTGAACAAAAGTCGCCGCAAGCCAAGCCCGAGCACCGTTGTGCTGATAGAAACCGAGCCGAGCACCATATACATCACCGTCACCTGGACCGCTACCGCAATCTGGGGATCTGTTCCACCGAGGATTAGACCAACCATTGCACCGGGCAAGAAGATGATTCCGACCGCCTTGGTGGTCTCGACCTGGGGAATGAGGGCCGTTCGCAAGGCACTACGAAGGCAGGGGTTCGATGCTTGGTTTCGGGTGTGACCCAGAGCCAACCTCGCTTCGATCTGGGAGCGTTGTTCTTCAAAGGAATCGATAATCCTCCTAGCCAACAAAACCGTTGCGGAAATTGAGTTGCCAACCACCATTCCTCCAAGGGGAATGAGAGTCCGAGGGTTGAGCGAGAACACCCCGAGGCCAAATAGCAAGCCGAGGGCAATCACCGCCGCGCTGGACAGACTTAGGGTTGCTAGGAATGCCATATTTGGGACTTCTGGTGCCCTGCTTCTTGCCGTCCATCCGGCAAAGGCCAACATCACCACGATCCAGGCAAAGGCAACCACGAGGGGAGTCTTGGGGTCTAGCAAGAAGCTCAGAACGAATCCGACACTTAAAAGTTGGAAAGCGGCTCGACTGGCGGCCCAAATCAGAGTCCGGCCGAGTCCAAGCTGTTGCCAAGCCGAGATGGCTACGGCCACACATACGATGGTGGCCGATGCCGCCAACCCAACGACACTTATACCTTCCTCGCTCATGAGTCAATCTCACAGAAGGCAAAGACATGATCACAAACCCGCTCAACCTGGCGTTCATCGTGGCTCACCCAAATCTGAGCCAATCCGTCTCGGGCTAGATCGCCAAGTAGCGTTTCGATCACGAACACCGACTCGGCATCAAGCGAGGTGGTTGGCTCATCGAGCAGCAGAACCTCGGGCTCGACTAGCAAAGACCGAACAATGCACATCCGCTGGGCTTCACCGCCAGAGAGTCGATTGGCCTCTCGATCGCCCAACTCTGCCATCAGCCCGACCTGACTGAGGAGTTCACCAATCCTTGACTCGGTTAGGTCTGGTCTGGCAACACGGAGATTGTCGGCGACAGACCCCGGAAAAAGAGCTGGCCGTTGAAAGACCATGCCAACGCGACGACGAAGTTCCGTCACCTCGAAGGTAGAGATGTCCTGTCCGCGGAACCAAATAGAGCCTGAGTCTGGGACCTCAAGACGGTTCAGTAGACGGAGTAGAGAACTCTTGCCGGATCCAGAAGGGCCAACAAGCGCCGTCACTCCCCCATCGGGAATGTCCAGGGAAAAATCTCGGAGAACCGATGCGGATTCGGAGGTCGCCTTGTCCTGTCCTTCAAAGGTGAGGCTGACATGGCGGAATGAGAACAAGGCAGTCATCGCCCCGTTGACACTATGCCGACAGGTCAAGAAACCCCCAAGCCCTGGCGCCGAAACTCCGGTTTGAGCTGTCCCGAAGGGATTGCTCAATACGTGGGCTTTTGGATGTTTGGGCGCCCTGGCGCCGAAACTCCGGTTTGAGCTGTCCCGAAGGGATTGCTCAATACGTGGGGCTAACAGGAGTTGAACCTGTGACCTCACCCTTATCAGGGGTGCGCTCTAACCAACTGAGCTATAGCCCCGCGATCGAGATGCATACGTTAGCGCCTCGGCCACGACCCCACTACTTCGACTATTGTTGTGATCGCTTTGCTGGCAATCTCACAGTCTCTTCTTCGAGCACCGTCACGCGAATTCCGCCAACGAGATCCGAAATAAGATTGAAAACCACGCACAGCAGAACACTTAAGATGGTCGATGCAACGGTTAGGATCCCGGCTATAACGACAGCGGCTCGGAACAAAACGTCAGCGTTTATTTCATAGGTCTCATAGTCGCCAAGCGCGATGATGAAATCCTCGATGTTCACGACCATGCCGCTCGCTTCCAGCGACCGCCACACAAGCACGCTGGCCAACAGAAATGCGGCATAGACCGCCAGGTGAAACAAGAAGCTGAAGGTCAGGACAGACCATGGATCGATGTGACGAATAACTCGCCGAGTTTTCTTGGCCCGAACTCGCTTTCGCCGGAAGGATCTCTTGGCTGGAGGACTGCCCACCGGGGCGGGCACTGGCTTTGTAACCTCCACCGGAGGAGCGCCAAGATCGGCTTCAGCCTCAAGGCCAAGCTCGCTAACCGGCAACTCGTCCAACCCAACCACCACCGGCTGAGTTAACAATTCCCGATCCTCACTGTCTGCAGAAGGCTGATCGTCCCGCAAAGCCGGAACGTCCGGAAAGGCGCTCCCTAAGACGGTGGACTCAGCCGGCGAATCGCCGCTGTGCGCTTCAGTGCTGTCGGTGCTGTCGGTGCTGTGCGCTTCAGTGCCGTCGGTGCTGTGCGCTTCAGTGCTGTCGGTGCTGTGCGCTTCAGTGCCGTCAATTGCACTCTCATCGAACAAGCCTGGGGCACTAGTTGCAACCGCCTCGGCTTCTTGGTGTTCCTCCGAAATGATGCGATCACCAAACAGGCTTTCCACCGTCTCCGCGCCAGCAACCTCATCGCCAAGGTCATAGCCCTCGGCTACCACCTCCTCAGCGGAAGACTCAACGCTGACAGCCATTGTGTCATCAGAGTCACCCAGGATGGCCGCGGCAATGTCACCAGCCACCGGGTCACCAGCCTCGACCGGAGTGACCTCACCCAGAATCACAACACCCTGCTGGCCGTTCTCCTCCACGGAAGAATCTGAAACGTCGTTCTCTAGCTCGTCGGCGACCCCAGCGTTCAGACTGGCGGAACCAACCTCATCAGGAATCTCCGAGGGCGATGCATCGTCTGTGACGACCGCGTCGTCACCCGCAGCAATGCTCGGCGAGGATCCAACCAAATCAGTTTCGGAATCGTTTCGCCCAGCTATCGCTGACGGCTCGGCCTGTAGCGGCTCAAAACCCAGTGCTTCCACCAGATCTTCGTCGATTACCGCCGAATCCCTCGACGAGGCATTATCTCCAGACATATTCCCCACAGTCTAAGCCGGGATAGCCACGCATAATGGTCACCACCCAAAGTGATCTGCATGACGCCGATCAACCATCTACGGAGAAAGTACCAGGGATCGTTCAGCTTCGGCCTTTGCTCGAACCCCGTCGAACTCAACCACGACCGCCACTGAGTCCCCAATCGAAGAGAAACTGACCAACAGGCCGCCATTTTCGATCGCCAGAGCCTCGGCTGCGGTTCGGCCTTCGGCTGCTCCCGCCAGGGCAGCAGCATCAGCCGCTGCCTGAGCCTGCGAACGGGCGAGAACCCGTCCGCCCAGCATGGCCAAGGTCAACGACATCACCATGACCAAACCTAGGCAAAAGGCCACAAAGGGCAAACTCGACCCCCGCTCCTCCGCCCGCCTACGCCCATCTGAGGCACAACAGCTCACTCCAGTCATCTTCCCACCTTCTATAAACATCTGTTCTGTTCGGGGGAAGGAACTACCAACGAGCGTGGGGCGAACTAAGGAGCCTCCCCGTCACTATGGGCCTGCGACTCATCATCACCCTCAGATACCAGAATCCGGGCCACCGCAGCAATGCGGTCATTGTCATCCAAACTCATTACCCGGACGCCAGTGGCATCGCGGCCCTGCTGCGAGATGGTGTTCACCGCAGTTCGAATAATCACGCCGCCGCTGGAGATCAGGAAGACGTGATGCTCATCAGCCACAAACATGGCCCCAACAACCTCACCCTTCTTCTCATTAACCTTGACGCACCGAACACCAAGACCGGCACGACCCTTGCGGGTGAACAACTCCGGGTCGATGCGCTTGCCGTAACCCTCATCGGTGACCACCAGCAGTTCGTTGTCAGGCTTGACTACGTCCATGCTGACCAGTTCGTCACCCTGGCGGAACTTCATGCCCCGAACCCCTGCCGCGGTACGACCCATGGCTCGAACGTCACCTTCGCCAAAACGGAGAGCCTGACCACGCTTGGACACCATGAAAATGTCATATACGCCGTTGGTTGGTACCACCGAGACCAGCTCATCACCCTCGTTGAGGTTGATGGCAATCAGCCCAGCACGAAGGGATGAGTCGTACGCCGTAAAGAGGGTCTTCTTCACCCGACCCTGACGGGTGGCAAAGAACAAGAACCGGTTGGTCTCATAATCTCGGGTGTCAATGATCGCTTGGATCTTCTCCTCTGGCTCAAGCTGGAGCAGATTAACAAGCGCCATTCCTCTTGAGGTACGGCTCGAAACCGGAATCTCATGCGCTTTTAGTCGATAGACCTTGCCCCGAGTTGAGAAGAACAGTAGATAGGCATGGGCCGTCGTGTGCACAAGCTGCTCGACGAGATCATCGTCGCTGTCCTTCAGCTTGGCTCCGGTTACCCCGCGGCCACCTCGGCCCTGAGCACGGAACTCCTCAGCCGAAACGGACTTGATGTAACCGGTACTGGACAGGGTGACAACGAGATCGTCATCATCGATGAGATCCTCGATGTTTATCTCTCCAGGGTCGATCTCTAGGCTAGAGCGTCGAGGGGATCCAAACTGTTCACGAACAACGGCCAACTCATCCTTGATGACCTGGTCTCGCTTGACCGGATCGGCCAGGATGGCCTCCAGTTCGGCGATCAGTTCACGCTTCTCCGCCAACTCGTCCTCTAGCTTGACCCGGGCCAACCGAGTCAACGCCCCAAGGGTCATAGCCAGAATCGCCTCGGCTTGGTCGGAGGAAAACTCAAAGGGCTTGGCCTCAAGCGCTGTGCGCGCCGCCGAGCGATCCTCACTGCCACGGATGGTGGCAATAATCTCGTCCAACACGTCCCTAGCACGAATGAGCCCCTCAAGAATGTGGGCCCGGGCGTTGTTCTTACGCAGACGCTCCTGGCTACGCCGAGTGATGACGTCGCGCTGATGTTCAGCATAAGCAACGAGGGCTTCGCGCAAATTCAAGGTCCGCGGAACCTCATCAATGAGTGCCACCATGTTGACACTAAAGGTGGTCTGCATTGGTGTGAACTTGAACAAATTGTTCAAGACAATCAGCCCGGTAGCGTCCCGTTTGAGGTCGAAAACCAGCCGTAGCTTGCCCTTGGCCGACTCGTTGCGAATCTCACGAATACCTGTGAGGTCCCCTCGTTCGACCATCTCGGCTGCCTTACGGGCGATTTGTTCGACCGAAACCTGATACGGAACCTCTGTCACCACAATCGAATCCGAAGTCTTACCCTCAATGATCTCCGCAACAGCACGCATCTTTATCGAACCACGACCACTGTGATAGGCATCGTGGATTCCCATCCGGCCAAGAATCTGAGCCCCAGTTGGAAAGTCTGGACCCTTCACAAACTTCATCAGATCATCAACAGAGGCGGCATCGTTGTCCAGCAAGTGAACAACCGCGTCAATAACCTCGCTCAGATTGTGGGGCGGAATGTTGGTAGCCATGCCAACAGCGATGCCCTGGCTGCCGTTGACCAACAGATTGGGGAAACGGCTCGGTAGAACGATCGGCTCGTTTTGTTTGCCATCGAAATTGGGCCGGAAATCGACGGTGTCCTCATCGATGTCAGCCAACATCTGCATCGCCAAAGGTGTCAGCCGACACTCGGTGTAGCGATAGGCAGCCGGCGGATCATCCGGCGAACCAAAGTTTCCGTGAGGGTCAATCAGCGTGTCGCGCAACGAGAACTTCTGACCCATCCGGACCATCGAGTCATAGATCGCCGTGTCACCATGAGGGTGGTACTTGCCAATAACGTCACCAACCACCGTCGCACACTTCACATGGCTGCGAGCCGGGGTGTGGCCAGCATCAAACATTGACCAAAGAATGCGTCGGTGAACTGGCTTCAGCCCATCGCGAGCATCAGGCAAGGCCCGAGAAACAATGACCGACATCGCGTACTCGAGAAACGATTGTTCCATCTCGGTCTGGATCTCGATAGGCACAACCGCCTCGTCTTCGGGGACAGCTGCCTCCGGAGTATCAGCGCTCATATGTCAAGGAACCGAACGTCGTCAGCATTTGTCTGAATAAACTTCTTTCGACTCTCGACGTCGTCACCCATGAGGATGGAAAACACCTCATCGGCGATCGTCGCCTGCTCTACCGTCACTTGCAAAAGGGTGCGATTCTCCGGATCCATCGTCGTGTCCCACAACTCATCGGCATCCATCTCGCCCAATCCCTTCAGCCGCTGGAACTCAGCATTGGAATGCTCGACCAAGTAGGCATCACGGGCCTGAACATCCTTGAGATACACCTTGGACTTGCCAACCTGGGTTGAGAACAGCGGAGGCTGAGCGATATAGATGTAACCAGCCTCGACCAAGGCTCGCATCTGACGAAAGAAAAAGGTCAGTAGCAGAGTCCGGATGTGACTGCCATCAACGTCGGCATCGGCCAATAACACAATCTTGTGGTAGCGAGCCTTCTCCAGGTTGAAGCCCTCATCACCATCATCATCTTCACCAAAACCGGCCCCAATGGCCTGAATGAGCGACACCACTTCGGTGTTCTTCAACATGCGGTCCGGCCTGGCCCGCTCCACGTTGAGTATCTTCCCTCGGATCGGAAGAATGGCCATGGTCCTAGGATCGCGAGCATCCTTGGCCGAACCACCGGCTGAGTTTCCTTCGACGATGTACAACTCGGATTCATCAGGATTCTTGGACTGACAATCGGCCAGCTTGCCCGGCATGCCCGCCCCATCCAGGGCAGACTTTCTGCGAATGGTCTGACGGGCTGACGTAGCTGCGATACGAGCCTTAGCAGCCAGCATGGCCTTGTTAACCATGGCTCTGGCTTCACGAGGATTCTCCTCGAACCACTGACCCAGGTGATCATTGGTGGCCTTCTCCACCAGAGATCGGATGGAGACGTTGCCGAGCTTGGACTTGGTCTGACCCTCAAACTGCGGTTCCTGCAGCCGAACCGAGATGATGGCGGTCAGTCCTTCGCGAATATCCTCTCCCTGGAGATTCTCATCCTTCTTCTTCAAGATCTCGCGGGAGCGAGCATAACTATTGACCGTCCTGGTCAGCGCACTACGGAAACCTTGCTCATGCATCCCGCCCTCAAGGGTGCTGATGCCATTGGCAAAGGAATGGATCCCATCCGACTGATAACCAGTGTTCCAGGCAAAGGCTATCTCGACCTCTTCGGTCTCAGCCCGCTCCTCAAACCAACCGACATCCTCAAACAGGGCTTCCTTGCTGGCGTTGAGATGGCGGACAAAATCTCGGATGCCACCGGCATAGCGGTGAGAAATCAACTCGGAATCTTGGACTGTCTGATCGAGAAGGGTGAGCTCGAGCCCAGCATTCAGAAACGCCATCATCTGAAAACGCTCAACCAAGGTTTGAGCGCGATAGTCGGTTCCTTCCTTGAAAATCGAGCTATCGGGCCAAAATCGAACCGTCGTGCCCGTTCTGGGCTCACCTGATTCGGCGTCAACAGGCGCATCGCCAATGGGTTTCAGCTTGACATCGGGCTGGCCACCGTTCTTAAACGACATGAAGTAGCGAGTTCCCTCGCGATCAATCTCTACCTCAACCCGAGCGGACAGGGCATTCACAACCGAAATGCCGACCCCATGGAGCCCACCGGAAACCTTGTAACCACCATCGCCGAACTTTCCGCCAGCATGCAGAACCGTCATAACAACCTCGGCCGCCGACAGGTCATCGTATTTGGGATGAGGATCCACCGGAATGCCTCGACCATCATCACGAACCTCAATGCCACCATCGGCCAACATGACCACATCGATACGTGAGCAATGGCCCGCCATCGCCTCATCCACCGAGTTGTCAACCACCTCCCACACCAGGTGGTGAAGGCCGGTTGGGCCCGTTGAACCTATGTACATTCCCGGGCGCTTACGGACGGCCTCAAGGCCTTCCAACACCTGGATCTGACTTGCCCCATAATCGCCGTCGCCAACCGACGCCGCAGAGTCAGCCGTAGTGGAGTCTGGAGTTGAAGAAGAAGGCATAAGTTCCCAAAATCAGCGTTTCCTGATTCTACCAGCAGGGGGTGACGAAGGGCCCCTCTCAGCCAACTCGTAGCTGGATTCTGACAATCACAGCCCTGCCCTCAGCCCCACCGAAGATTTCAGCGAAGCGTTGCTTAATCTGGGAATCCATCCAACGAATCTGCGATGCCCATCCACCATCATCGCAGCCAACAACCAAGACACCATCAAGCAACTCGATCGGACGGGTCCGACCGGCCAACGCTGGACCGACAATTTCTGACCATCTCGAAGTCAGACCGGAAAGCGTCTCTGGGGGAGGGGCTCCCATTTGAGCCAAGAATCGTTCAAGCGTGCGACCAATCTGTTCCGGATCCGTCACGATTTTCCCACCAAATCCCCGACTCCATCCTCCCCCACCAAATCCCCGACTCCATCCTCCCCCACCAAATCCCCGCCCTTGTGCACGAGGAGACGGTCGGGAACAATGCCTTCGGGTAACTCTGTGGCACTGGTCATCACGGTCTGGCTTCCGCCAAGGCTATTCAGAAGTGCTCGTGCACGGCCATCATCAAGTTCGGACAGCACATCATCAAGCAGCAATAAGGGTGGCTCTCCTAGTCGCTCTGTAAGCAACGCGTGGCCCGCTAGCCGTAGAGCCAAGGCCAACGTTCGCTGCTCCCCCTGTGAGGCCTCCGTGCGGCTATCAAAGGACCCCAAGAGAAGGCTGATGTCATCACGATGGGGGCCAACAGTGCTGACCCCACGACGAATATCGTTGACACGAGACTCAACAAGAGACTGGGCGAGGGTGTCCGCGCTCCAAGAACGGACATATGTGGCGACAACCTCGACCATTTCGCCGCTAAGGCGGCGATAGGCCTCCGTGACCCGAGGCATTAGATCGCTCAGTAGATTCTCCCTCCGAACCGTCAGGTGCTCGCCCACTGCGGCCAGTTTGGAATCCCATACATCAAGGGTTGCTTCGGCCGAGTCATCCAGACGACCCGCTGCCTGTCGCAACAACGCATTTCGCTGCTTCAGAACTCTTTCCAAGTCCGAACACACCGCGTCAGCCTTTGGATCCAAGGCCACGATCAGGTCGTCGACAAGGTCTCGACGAATGCCAGGTCCCTCCTTCACCAGGGCCAAGTCGTCGGGAGCGAAAATCGTCACCCGTAACGCACCCAACAGGTCCCGTGTTCGCGACAGTTTCTGACGATTAACCTGAGCACGGGTTCGGCCCTTAACCAATTCAAGTTCGACCAATACTTCTCGACCATCCCGCAGGCCATCGGCTCGAACGATTGCCCGATCTGCGCCGTGACAAATGAGGTTCTGGGTTGGGACACCGCGAAAGGACTTGAGCGTCGAAAGCAAATATATGGCCTCCAACAGATTCGTCTTACCGACGCCGTTTGGCCCAATAATGGCCGTAAACCCGGGGTGGAGGGAGAGTTCGAATTCGCTATAGCTCCGAAAGTCCTTCACCCATACGGTGCGCAACTGCATGGAGCTTCGAGTCCTAGGAAACGCGAACCGGCATCAGAAGATAAAGAAACTCCTCAACACCAGCAATACGCACCAAGGCCGGCTTGAGTTCGTCAATGGTAGACAGCGTGATCTGCTCGGCCTTTGCCACCTCGATGCCTTCCAATAGGTACTGAGGATTGAAGGCGACCGTCAAGGGTGAACCGACGTAACTTCCCTCGACCTGTTCGCGCGCTGTACCAACATCTTGGGTGACCGCAACCAACTCCAACCCTTCCTCCGACATCTCAAGACGAACCGGTGTCGTCTCTCGAGCCAGTAGTTTCACCCGCCGAAGCGCGTCCAAAAGCTCATCCCGACTGACCGTCAAGACATTGGGGTGAGTATCAGGAATCAGCCCCCGGTAGTTGGGAAATTCACCCTCAATAAGACGCGTCACCAACTTGACCGAACCAACTTCAAAAGAAGCTTCGCGTTCGCCAAGCCGAAGCTCAACCTTGTCAGCCTGCCCCAAAATCCGATTCAACTCATTGAGTGCACGAGATGGAATGAGAACGCTTTGGCCCTCAGCCAGGACCGAGACACCGGCAACATCTCGCATTGATAACCGATACGAGTCGGTAGCCACTAGCCGCAACCCATCTGCCTCCGCTGCTAACAACACCCCGGTCAAGATTGGTCGAGAATCATCACCACTGGCCGCCGGAATGACCTGACGCAAAGCTTCAGCCAACTGGTTGCAAGACAGGGAAACAGATTCTTCTGGCAAACCAGCAATTTGAGGGAAATCATCGGCCGCGATGAGACGAATACTGAAATTGCTTCGTCCAGCCGAAATGCTGAGTTCATCAGCCTCAGCTGAAATCGACACTGCTCCAGGTTCAAGGGCTCGAACAATGTCTGACGCCAGCCGAGCGGGAACTACAGCTACCCCGTCACGCTCACCGGCCACGGTCACATCAATCGTGATGGTCAGATCGAGGTCACTACCCGTCAGAGACAACTGATCCCCGGCTAACTCAGCCCGTACACCAGAAAGACCAGGCAGACCACCCCGACTGACGGCGCGTCCGGAGATCCCGAGGGCCTCCACCAATACATCTCGCTCACAACGGAACTTCACCGCTGGTACTCCCGGTAATTGGCCAGAGTCCGATTTGAACTCTGGAGGTTGGTTGTCCAGATCGCACAGTTATTGGATCTGAGGATTTCTTTTGAAAATAGTAGACCTGGTAGTAGGGCCTGTGGATTGTGGATGAGCAAAGAGAATCCCTGTTGAGACAGCATTTGTTCATCCACCGGTTGACGGTGACTATCCCCAAGCATCGGACCCTTCACCCTCGCGGCTGGGGATGGACCAGTGATAATCCACGGGCCTTCCCCTTGTTGTACACAGACCTGCACACAGGACAAGCTAGTGGATTGTGAACCGCATGCGTCCTAAGCCGCATTGGCCTGTTCCCGAACAGTCTTGTCCAAGGCCGTCACCTGGTCATAGATTTGAGAACGTTCTTTCATCAGAGCTGCAATTTTGTCGCAGGCATGCATGACTGTGGTGTGATCCCGGCCGCCAAACTCTCGGGCGATCATTGGGAAACTAAGGTCGGTGAGTTCCCGGCTAACATACATGGCGATTTGTCGAGCAATGACTAAGGGACGGCGCCGGGACTTGCCGGTTAGATCCTCGATACTGAAGTTAAAATGCTCAGCGGTGGCCGTCAGGATCATCGACACCGTGATCGGCCGTGGTTGTCGATCGGCAATAAAGTCACGGAGGGTACGCTCGGCCACCGCCTCGGTCATGGGGACTTGATTGAGGTTCGCAAACGCCGTGACTCGGTTAAGCGCCCCCTCAAGTTCGCGGATGTTGGTGGTGATGTTCGTGGCAATGAACTCGCTGACCTCATTTGGCAAGAAGTAGCCATCTCGGTCGGCCTTTTTTCCAAGGATTGCCATTCGAGTCTCGATATCCGGCGGCTGGATGTCGGTGAGAAGGCCCATCATGAATCGGCTGCGCAGTCGATCCTCAAGTGTGGGAATCGCATCTGGTGGGCGATCTGACGACAGAACGATTTGTTTACCCGCACTGTAAAGCTCGTTGAAGGTGTGAAAGAACTCCTCCTGTAAGCCATCTTTGCCAGCAATAAACTGTATGTCGTCTACAAGAAGAACATCAATATGGCGATAGCGTCGCTTAAAGTCTGCACCCTGAGATGTCTTGATGGAGTCGACAAATTCATTTAGAAAGGTCTCGGTCGAAACATAGCGAACCTTCATTTGCGGATAGACATCGTTGACATAATGCTCGATCGCCTGAAGAAGATGAGTCTTTCCGAGTCCGGCATCGCCATAGATGAAGAGTGGATTGTAGGACCCTCCAGGACGCTCGGCTACTGAAAGAGCAGCCGCGTGAGCGAAGCGATTGGATGGCCCTATGACGAAGCCATCAAAGCTGTACCGGCGAGGAAGACCAACTGCTTGTTGCTCGTTCTGAAGGGTAGATTCAGAGCTCCAAACCGAGGTGCCTTCGGAATCTTTTCGCGCGGTGGAAGGAAATGGAGCGTGTGAAGTTATCTCATTTGTATCTACGTCTGACAGTCGGCTATTTAACTTATGCAGATCAGCATCTGAAAGATCCATTGGATCGATTAAGGGAGAACCCTCAGCGTCATCAAAAAGTGTCGGTACGGGAATCTCGAACTCCACCTGAAGGGAAGACCCATGCGCTTCGGCTACGGCATCTTCGACCAGAGGCCGGTATCGACTGTCCAGCTTTTCGCGGACAATGGCATTAGGAACGGACAAAAGAAGCTTGTTATCGTTCTGGTCCACGGCGCCAATGGCAGCAAAGGTACTGTGCCAGACACCATCGGATATCTCGTTCCGTAGGAGGGCTGCGGCGAGTTTCCAGAGATCGGATCCCGACGTCATTGTATGGAGCCACTCGTCGGAGTTTGGTCCGATCGGCGGCGGGTTGCCGATCGAAACTGGGAGGGGATGGAGCATTGATGGGCTTGTTCAATCATGGTGTCGCCTTTGGTGCATTCTGGTTCTTTCCCCAGCTCCCACAGACTTTTCCACAATCAACAACAACGACCAACCTACAAATATCCAAGAGACAAACGCCTATTGATCTGAGCGGACGATAGGCGCCCATTGGCTGGCATGGAAGCCCGGAGTCGTGCACCGGAGACCGTGTGGGGACTTGAGCAGAGAAGATGAGCAGAGAGGATGAGCAGAGAATATAAGCAGAGACGGCGACGCTACCAGCACTGGAAGAGGGCTTGCACGTTCGCCTGTGGAAAAGTCCGGCCGATCCCACCACCCTGGTTGTTCCCTGGTGTTTGTGCCCCTAGTCTAGCTCCTGCATGCTGCCCTGGTCGCCGCCGTGAATACGGCCCTGGACGGCCTCCAGTGTGCGTGATGATTCTGGCAAGACGCACACAGCCAACAAGTACGGACCGAGCAATGGTTCTGTTTCGTTTGGGTCGCAGATCGGTCAGGACTTACATCCGAGGAGAGCTTAATGAAGCGCACGTTCCAGCCAAACAATCGAAAACGAGCGATGAAGCACGGTTTTCGGGCTCGCAAGTCTACTCGAGGCGGTCGGGCGGTGCTTCGGTCGCGCCGTCTCAAGGGTCGTAATAAGCTGAGTGCGTGATCGGTTCGGTAACCCGGCGAGCAGAGTTCGCTTCCCTTCGGATTGCTGCAGAACGGGTACGAGTAGGGCCCCTACGAATGAGTTATGTGCCTGCCCCCAAAGGCAGAGGCACGTGTTCGCACCAGGTGGCCTTTGCCGTCAGTCGCAAATTTGGAACGGCGGTAGAACGCAACCGCGTGAGACGACGCCTCAAGGCTGCATTTGTAGACAGTCAGCGACAAATAGCAGCCGACTCAGCCTTGTCCCCTCCGCCTGGCCTGTACCTTTTGATTCCCGGTCGCGTGCTTCTCGATCTTCCCTATCCAGAGGTTGTAGCCACTCTGCAGGCTTGCTATGGCCGTCTCACCCCACCGAACTAGTGGGTTTGTGATGGGTCGAATTGTTCTTGGTGCCATCCGCTTGTATCAACGTACTGCGACGGTGCGACGGCCGAGATGTCGTTACATCCCCACCTGTTCTCACTACGCCGTTGAGGCTATCGAGGTGCATGGAACTGGACGTGGGATGTGGCTGTCGTTGCGCAGGTTGGCCCGCTGTCAGCCCTTTGGGTCCTTTGGCTTTGACCCTGTCCCCGGCACGGAGAGTGAATCATGTTCGAACTAGTTGCTCGAGTTCTAGAGTTCTTTTACGGTCTCCCGGTTGTTGGGGGGAGCTATGGCTTTGCCATCATCCTTTTGACGTTTGCCGTGATGGTCCTTTTGATGCCGCTGACGCTTAAAGCCACGCGCTCCACCATAAAGATGCAACAAGTTCAACCCGAACTGAAGCGAATTCAGAAGAAGCACAAGGGTGATCGGGAAGCCCTTAATGCCGAGATGATGGAGTTGTACCAAGATAACGGCATCAATCCGGTCGGCGGTTGTTTGCCGATGCTGGCCCAGATGCCTGTGTTCCTCGTACTGTTCCGGATCCTTAGTGGCCTCACTCGTCGGGCTGATGAGGTTCCGTTCTATGATATTGGAGCCTTGGCGGCGCGGCGGGCCGGTATCGAGCCACAGGTTCCGTCGAGCTTTAGTCCACGATACTTGTCGACAGACAGTGCCATGTTCAAGGATCTCAGTCACTCCACAGATATGCAGTTCGGCCCCTTCGACCTCGCTGGTAAGGCGCTCGACGTACTCAAAGACGATTTCGTTGGTGCGCTCCCCTATATCGTCCTCATTGCCTTTGTGGTGGCCACCAGCTTTTATCAACAACGTCAGGTGTCGGCTCGACGAACCGATGACGATACGACCGTTGTCAACTCCCAGCAGCAGGCCATCCTCAAAGTGCTGCCGCTCATGACGGGAATATGGTCGTTCGTCTTTCCCGCAGGATTGGTCCTTTATTGGGCCACATCCAACGTCTTTCGAATTGGGCAGCAGGCCTACATCACTCACCAGATTTATGGCAAGGAGGGGGCCAGTGAAAAAATTGCTGAAGCAAGGCACAAGACCAAACTCGTCGACGACGATGCCAACAGCAAGGACGCCAAAAAGAAGAACAACAAGAACACCACCAACAAGAACACCACCAACAAGAACACCACCAACAAGAACAGTGACAAACCGGGATCGCAGTCGAAACGCATGAAGAAGCAGGCGGCCTCCGAAAAGGAAGCCGCCTGGCAGAAGAAGAGAGAACAGAAGGCCAAGGCGAAACCACCAACGGCGAGTCGTGTGACCCCGAAGGGGACCGCCCCAAAGGCAAAAAAGAGGAATCGGAAGAGGTAGCAATGACGGAATGGATCGAGACAACATCCAAGACGGTGGATGAAGCGAAGGAGTTGGCGTTGGACAGTCTTGGCATAGATAATGCCGACGCGGAATTCGAGATCGTAGAGGAACCTCGCCAAGGTCTTTTTGGTCGGACCCGTGGTCAAGCCAGGGTGCGTGCCCGCATTGCGCCACAGAGTACTCGAGTGAAAGAAGAGCGGGGCCGACGCCGACGCAAGCCTCGAAGCTCGAACGCCGAAGAGAAGCAATCAGAACATGGCTCGGGATCTTCCCGCCAAGGTCAGAGAGAGTCCAAGGACTCCACCCGTCGTGACACTGACTCAAGTCGAGATGGTGGGGGTAAGGCCCGCGAATCCAAACGTCAGCGCCAACGAACCAAGTCACCACGGTCCTCCTCCAGGAAGAGATCTGAGTCACCCAAGAAGGAAGATGCATCCATGGAAGAAGTAAGCGCCTGTGTCGAATCGTTCTTGAGCGGTCTTGTCGACGCCTTTGACATTGATACCAATGTTGTGATCGATACCTCAAATGATGAGATCAACGCTCAGATCGAGGGCAAGCATGGTTTGCTTCTTGGTCCGAAGGCAAGGACACTTGATGCCATTCAAGAACTGACCCGAGTGACGGCTCAACGGAGTGTTCCGTCCTCCATTCGAATCAAGGTTGATGTGGGTGAATACCGACAACTTCGGCGAGCATCTCTCCAAGGATTCGCTCGCGATGCGGGGACCAAGGCACTTGAGGATGGCGTCGAGGTGGTTCTGGAGCCGATGTCCTCAGCTGATCGAAAGATCATCCATGATGAACTAAATGAGTTCGACGGTGTTCATACGCGGTCCGCTGGTACAGACCCCCGACGCCGGGTCGTTGTCGTTCCTGACGCGCCTCGTAGCGAGGTTGAATCTGATGAAGAAAGCAGCGATCCTGTAGGGGATGCCGACTAGCAGCGAGATCGAGAAACAACTTCACTCCGTTCTCGAACGGGCCCGGACTGCTGGTTTCCTCGGTCCGGGCCCGTTGCGCGTCCACACTGACCATGCCTTCGCCTTCGAGCGCCGAATCCCACACCAAGCAACAGAAGTACTCGATCTCGGGTCGGGTGGGGGAGTTCCCGGAATCCCAATCTTGGTTCGCAACCCATCACTTCATGGGATACTTCTTGACGCCTCAGAGAAGCGTTGTGCCTTCCTGCAATGGGCTGTAGTCGAACTCAACTTGGCCTCTCGGGTATCGGTGGTTCGGGGCCGGGCCGAGGACCTTGCACACCGACCAGATCTTCGGCGTCGATTCGACGCTGTGACTTGTCGAGGGTTCGGACCTCCAGCGTCTACGATCGAGGCAGCCGTTGGGTTTGTCTCCCCGGTGGGCGTCATCATTGTCAGCGAACCACCGAGGGGCCGTTCGTGGTCGAATGATGGCCTTGACGTTGTTGCTCTAGAAGTTCAATCGGAGGAGCCAGTGATTGAGGAAATGGCTTCGGTCGCAAGTTTCCGGCCCACTGGAGAGCTAGCCGACATTTACCCCCGACCGCTCCGCCAGCAGCGCTCAAAGCCGCTGGCGGTGCTCACATCGGCGTGAGTTTCAGAAAGAGACGAAATACAGACAAAAGTGATCTTCCGGGAAATGATCTGGATTGCCGGGTGTGGGTGGCTAAGGTTTAGGAGATGATGGTGAGGTAGATCACGTTTCACGTGAAACGTGAAACGTCGGTCATTAAGCCGCAAATGTGTGCTTGGTGTTGTCCGCGCTGCTTGTTCGGCCAATACTCACGGAGAATCGAGGAGATTACATGAGCGGATCTGAGGCTGGGTCACGGGTGCCTTTACCCCTAGACTCGACGCCTTCCAATCCGAAAGGCGATGGCATGGGACGAGACTCCATGCGGGGGACTGGGTCTGTTTCGGATTTTGAAGATGGGAGTCTACCCAGTTCAGACCAAGGCCTTCCAATCCGATCGGTTCATGGGGCGCCTAAACCAGAGCCGGCAGAACAACCACGTCAACGCGGTCCCAGAGTTGTGGCCATTGCCAATCAGAAGGGCGGCGTGGGAAAGACAACGACGACCGTCAACCTGGGGGCAGCGGCGGCTGAGTTGGGGCATCGTGTTCTTGTGGTGGATCTTGATCCACAGGGAAATGCCAGCACGGGGCTGGGCATCAATCCACGTGGACTTGAGTCGTCGATGTACGATGTCTTGTTGCACGACGTTCCGATTGATGAGGCCATCGAGGCGGCGTCAGTCCGAAACTTGTTTCTTGCTCCGGCGAACCTTGATCTTGCTGGGGCCGAGATTGAACTTGTCCCTGCCTTCAGTCGCGAACTTAGACTAAAGAATGCGCTGGCAGCGGTAGCCGACGATTATGACCTTGTCTTGATTGACTGTCCGCCTTCGTTGGGTTTGTTGACCGTCAATGCGTTCGCAGCGGCAACCGAAGTACTTGTTCCGGTGCAATGCGAGTACTACGCCCTGGAGGGACTTGGACAACTCCTGAGGAATGTTGATCTAGTCCAGCGGAATCTCAATGCCAGTCTGCGTTTGTCGGCCATTGTTTTGGTCATGTATGACGCCCGCACGAACCTTTCGTCCCAGGTTTCCCAAGAGGTCCGAGAGCATTTCGGTTCTGTTGTCTGCCGTTCTGTTATTCCTCGAACGGTACGTCTTTCGGAGGCCCCGAGCTTTGGTCAGCCCATCACTGTTTTTGATCCCTCCTCTCGGGGGTCCTTGGCCTATCGAGATCTTGCAAAGGAGTTCGCCGGTGAACCGACGTAGTGGGTTAGGTAAGGGTCTCAATTCACTAATACCAACAGATGTAGGTCCACCGAGTACGGCGGAAGGTCTCATCGAGTTGGCCGTTGGCTCTATTACCGCCAACAAACATCAACCGCGAAGCCGCTTCGATGAGGAGGCCTTGGTGGCTCTGACGGACTCGGTTCGAGAGTTGGGCGTGCTCCAGCCCATCCTTGTTCGTCAGACTGGTTCGGGTCAGTACGCCCTCGTTGCCGGTGAACGCAGATGGCGAGCGGCGCGGCGGGCGGGCCTCCCGACGATACCGGCGATTGTGCGAGAGTTGGATGACCAGCGCTCGCTCGAACACGCGGTAGTGGAGAACTTGCACCGAGAGGACCTTCATGCCCTCGAGGAGGCCTCGGCGTATCAGCGCTTGATGGAAGAGTTCGGACTTACCCAGGAGCAGGTAGCGACCAGGGTGGGGAAAAGCCGCTCGGCCGTAGCAAATACGCTTCGTTTGTTTCAACTCCCAGGCACCGTACAGAAGTTGGTGGCCAATGGTGAACTCACGGCTGGCCACGCCCGCGCCCTTCTTTCCAGTCCCGACCGAAGCTTTCAAGAATCGCTGGCGGCCACGGTCATTGCCGAAGGCCTGAACGTTCGCCAAGTGGAGGAGCGAGTGCGGCAACACCTGGGTACCGCGTCCGATTCACCGGACGAATCAGCAGTTCCCACGAGGCGGATTGGTGACACGAAACCGGCCGCACTCTTGGAGCTTGAGTCTCTCCTGGGTAGCCATCTCGATACTCAGGTGCAAGTGGCCATGGGAAAGGGTAAAGGTCGACTGCTCGTAGAGTTCGCCGATTTGTCCGACCTTGAGAGGATCTATCGAGTCATGATCGAGGGTCGTCCACCATCTGAGTAGGGATTTCCCCACCTTGTGGATAAACCTGTGTGTTCTGTGAACTCTCACTAGAGACTTCGTCTTCGACTTAGGTATGGGGACAGAACACTGAAGTAGGACTCGATAGTTTTTCTTGTGTCGGAGGACCAGAGAGCCGACCCAAGTTCGGGCCGGCTCTTCGATGAGATATTGCGAGTTGGCGCTCTACAAGCCCATTTCTTCGATGAGTTGTGTCTTACCCTTTGCTCCAACGATTTTCTTGTCCAGTTCACCATCGCGGAAGACAAGGATTGTCGGGATGCTCATCACGCCAAAACGTTGGGCTACCGCAGGGTTCTCGTCGACATTGAGCTTGGTGATTCGAACTGCATCTCCCTGTTCAATTGCGATCTCGTCCAGGATTGGTGCAATCATCTTGCAGGGGCCACACCATTCGGCCCAGAAGTCGACGACGACGGGTGCGGAGCTTGCGTTAACAACCTCATCAAACGTTGCATCAGTGAGTGTGGTGATATGTTCGGACATTTGTGCGGGCCTCCATACGTGCTCGGACTTTGATAACACCGCTGTGGGTCGAGACTATTCCAGACCAGCGGCGGATTTAGTGATCGTTTGCTTCGAGCCAGCGTTCGGCATCAATCGCGGCGGAACACCCAGACCCCGCCGCAGTTATGGCCTGCCGGTAGGTGGCATCTTGCACGTCGCCACAAGCAAAAACTCCCTCGATGCTGGTACGAGTGCTTTTGCCATCAGTTATGAGATACCCGACCGCGTCGGTCTTGAGTTGGTCGGCGAAGAGTAGGGTTGCTGGCCTGTGACCAATAGCGACGAATAATCCGGTAACGGGTAGTTCGGTCACCTTGTCCGTCTTGACGTTGCGAACCTGTAGGCCTTCGACGGCGTCTTGACCGAGGACATCTTCAACAACTGTGTCCCAGAGGAATGTGATCTTGTCGTTTGCGAATGCTCGGTCCTGCATGAACTTTGAAGCTCTAAGTTCATCTCGGCGGTGAATAACCGTCACCGACTTGGCAAACTTGGTTAGGAACGTAGCCTCCTCCAGGGCGGTGTCACCGCCGCCGACAACGGCAATGTCATGGTCGCGGAAAAAGAAGCCATCACAGGTAGCACAAGCCGAGACGCCATGTCCCATCAGACGGGACTCGTTCTCAAGGTTGAGTAACATGGCAGTGGCACCGGTCGAAATGATGATCGAGTGGGCGGAGTAGGTTGGCTGCGGTGCCTCTGGATCCCCCACCCAGACTCGAAAGGGCCGCTGGGAGAAATCCACTCGGCTGGCCTTTTCGGTTCGCAGGACCGCACCGAAATCCATCGCCTGATCGCGAAATCTGGTCATGAGCTCCGGTCCAGTGATGCCCCCATCCGGAAATCCGGGGTAGTTCTCGACTTCGGTGGTCAACATTAGTTGACCACCGGGTTGATCTCCGGTGCTGGAGGGCTCCCCCTCAAGCACGAGGGGCTTGAGACTTGCTCTCGCCGCATAAATGGCTGCGGTCAGTCCCGCCGGGCCACTCCCGAGGATCAAGACATCGTGGACTGGGTTGGTGTCGATATTGGTAGTCACGGGAACAAGTCCTCTTCAGTTCAGTAGGTATCGATCTGATAGAACCACGAACCAGGCACGAGTGTTCCCTCCCAGGCCAACTTGGCAACCCAGTTCAGAGGTGGCTGTCTACCTGCCCTTTTTGCGCCAAAGCCATACCCCGGCGACAAAGAACACAAAGCTGAGGATGAGGTAGGACAACCAAACCTCACCGGTGTCAATACCGAGCCCTGGGATTGTGGCCAGGATGGCCGTGAGACCCCGGACCACAAGAATCAAGATGATTACGAGCAGGATCGGTGCCAACAGAGCAAGCACAAGCCCATAGACGGCAATGCGAGAGGCCAGCATTGCCTTACCGGTTGTTGCATCCCGAACGGTATTGACGTAGCCGACAACGGTGTCCGCTGCCCGCGTCGGCCAATCCTCGCTCGACTTTGTAATCGCGTCCGCGTCTGACATCGTCCTGGATTCTATCGGACCCTGCGC